>NZ_QTVR01000012.1:0-116232 GCF_003460685.1 Blautia sp. OF03-13
TACCATGGGAAAAGTAGAAACAAAATTAATAAATAGGGATATAAACTAACAAAGAATTTTATGAAGAAATTGTTAAGTATCTATCTGCATTAAATCATAAAAAGGATTTAAAATGAATGCAGATGAGTTAGTCAAACAAGATAAAGTCCTTATCATGTTCGAACATAAATACAACCAGGAAAAATATGATCAATCCGGAGCAGATTTTTCATCCTGTTCCTACGAGTTTTTCTATTCCAATCATCCGTTTTTGCGGACAGGTTTATGGAGCGGAACCATGCGTCTACGCTATGCGTATGTTGTCGATTTGAAAAACAAAAGTTTCAAACTGGCATCCCAATGGAAACCCAAGGTACCGTCTTACGACACGAAAGAGAAGTACGAACGCACAGAGCTGAATGAAATTTATAACACGCTGCAAAAGGAACTGGATGGAATTGCGGATCAGGTACAGGCAGAATATCTTGAGATGCAGCGAAAAGCAGCCAGGGCAGCGTATGTGAGGGCATGTTTTGATCCGGTTAACGGACGTGAGGATAAAGAAGCATTAGGAGAATATGACCGCGCCGAACAGGAATTTGTGAAATCTTTGTATACTTTGGCAGAAGCTGTCATGAAAAGAAAGGAATGCACCGTGATTTACGATTTTCTGTCGGAATCAGGCACGCTGATCAATAGCAGAATTTCTATGCTCGCATTTCTTGCTGCGATTGAAAAAACAAGAATCTGGTAATGGACAGAAACTCCCGAAAGAAGGACAATAGAAAAAAGAAAAGCAATTTGATGATGTTATGCATGCTGCCCGGAGAATGGGCAGCATGATTTTTTAAAATTCATAAGGCGTTACACAAACAACGCTTGCGAATGCTAGAATGGCCTCAACAAAGAAAAAAAGACCGAAAATGAAATAGGATCAAGGAAAAATCCAGCAACTGGATACCCAGATTAAGTGGAGGAATACAAACAATGGGCTTAAAGAACGATATAAAATTTAAAATTTTACAGGAGCTAATGCAAGAGACAAATATAGAAAGACCAATATCCATTTGGAAACTGCGCGATGCTGTTTATGGGGAAATTTCCGTAGAGGGAGACAAAGAGAAGAAAAAGAACAAACGCGATAACCAGATCAGAACTGTAAAAAAGGATGTCTTTGAACTGGAAGCGGAAGGCATCGTTACGATCACCGAGATGGATGAGGATGGAAAGATAGATAATAAAAAGAATATTATCTATTACAATCATCCATTGAGTCAGAAAAAACTGCCATTTCTGATTGAACATACTTTTACCATGACAGCAACGATGGAGGAAAAACAGGAAATTATTCGAGATCTGATCACCTGTGCCGGAGTAGGAAATATTAAGAAATATCATTGCTATCTGGAAAGGTTTTCCCCGGAATATTTATTAGATGATGTGGGAAAAGCGAAGGTTTCAAAAGAACGGAAATATCCGAAAATACCGCAGATGGAAGGCGAAGAGGTCGTCCGCCGGGCAGAACCGTGCCACTATACAAATCTGCATGAGAATATGAGCAGAATCTTTGAAGCACTGAGCAATCAGACAGGACAGTTTTTTCGAAAAATCTCATTTAAACTCATACAGTATACGAAATCAGGGGAGCGTGCTTATGTCGATGGTGGAAAGGTCTATGTCATTTCACCTTATTTCATCAGCAGTTCAAATGGGAAGCTGTGGCTGGTCGGAAACCATGAGCCATATCAGGGTCTGTCCAATTATCCGATTGAACGCATGGACGAGATTCAGGTGCTCGAGCCGGGTGAGGGAAGATACCGTCCGATGTCTGAACTGGAAGACGAGAACAGGAAGCTGGATAAGTATCGTTATGTAGCGGAACACCAGGGCGGCAGCTATGGCAGTGTGGAACCCATTATTTTACGGGTGCGGAAAACGCCAAATGCTTATACCGTCATGTACCACACGTTTGATGACGAATTCTATTTCCTGAAAGGCGGAACTGAGGAATATGATCGGGTGCTGGTATATCGAACCGCGTATTTCATTGCAAACTGGGCAATGATGAATTCACGGGATGTCATCGTGGAGACACCGGCGGTACAGGAGCTGATTCGGAATAAAATGAAAGAACTGGAAGGGCTTTATCAGACCAATGAGTAAACCAGAAGTTCAATGAAAAATTCTGGAGAATGTGTAAAAACAGGGAAATATAAAAACTTTTGCAGGGCGCGTAAGGAGGCGTTTTCTATGATAACAGAACAAGGTAAGGTTCATTATCTTCTGGTGCGTGGCTATGAGGAATTTCATGATGAGGATGAGTGGCTTGGAATTTATTCCACTTGGGAAAATGCAATTGCTACATATGAGAGAGAACATGCTGCGCTGGAAAGAGAAAAGGCGAGAGATCTGGAAACCTTTGGCGAACGGGCTATGCAGCTTGCCATGCGTGAAGAAATCCAGATTCACAGCTTTGAGGAAACGACGGGGAGATGGCGATACCATCTCCAGTCAAAAGAAAATCTGCAGAAATGAAAAATGGAATTGTAGTATGAATTATTTTTTTGTTCCGCAAGAAGAGTTATACAAACAACGCCTATTGCGGATAGAATAGGCACATAACAAAAAGCTGTTTCAGATCCAAGGTCAGGGAGGAAAGATACATGTGTAAAAGACATAAACGTTTTGTGATATTTCTGGATGTTGACGGAGTGCTGAATACCACAACCACAGTCCAGAAAACCCCGGATGGATATACGGGGATTGATGATGCACGAGTGGAAGTCCTGGCAAAGACAATTGAAAAAATTGGTGGAGCAGATCTTGTTTTGTCTTCCGACTGGAAAGAAATGAAACCGACAGATGATGATTATGTGTATCTCATTTCTAAACTTGCTTTGTGCGGGCTGTCGATCGATGGGCAGACACAGGATCAGATGTACAAAAGGGGAGAAGGGATTTTGAAATACCTGAAAGCACATCCGGAGATTGAAGAGTATGTAGTTCTGGATGACTGCAGATTTGACTTTCAAAAGGACCGAAAACTCTGGGAACATCTGCTGCTCACCAATGGAATCGAAAACGCACAATTTGCATCGGAAACCCCGGCGGTGGAGGCAATCGTGTTTAGGGATTATCTGAAGCTGTTTTGAAACAGGAGCACTCAAATGAGAAAGAGAATCAGCAGAATGATAGGAATATATTGTAAAATGACAAAAAAGTTTTTCTGCGCCAGATACTGAAGGAGGAGCAAAATGAAAAATCAAATTACAAAAGAAACCGTCTATCGTATCCCAGCTGATGTGAAGAGAGAAAGTGCTGTGACCCTGCAGGAAAAGCATCTGCTTCAGAAATTCACCAATATTCTCCGCGAGGATGGGAAAAATTACTGGTTCAATGCGGAGAGATTTCTGCGGACAGCGGAAGAATACAACTTTACAGTTTCAAGCATGATGAGAGACATCGAATTATCAGAGTATGTGGAGGAAGAAGAGATTCCAAGTCTTAAGACGCTTCGCAGATTACTCAATTATTGTGAATATCCAGATGAGAAGCTTGTGGTCGGAATTCAGGCGATTAAACGGATTGGAAAAGCGCTGTACGGGAATCAAAATGCGTTCCTTGAAATTATCGATGAAGAGAGTCTTAGCTGCATGGCAGAGCAGTATCTGAAGATTCGGGAACAGTGAAAGTAAAATCCTGTGAAACAGAAAAGTGGCCAAAAGAGTGTCCACATGCAGGAACGGTTCCATGATAAGATAAGGCATACCCGGAAAGTAAACCACAAGTTCAATGCAAACGACGGAGAGACGTGGAATAATAGGAGTACATAAGAGCTCCGGCGGATGCATCAGAATACAGGACAGATCAGGAGGAACAACTCGATATGACGTTGAACGAACTTTTCGCAATTCAGGAAGCAGACGTAACAGGAGAATTATTACTGAAAGCCGGCTAGAGTGAGATCGCAGAAGAACCGGTGGAGATATTCCGGCGGAGCAGGCTGGTTCCTGACGGGGTGGAATCACATAAGGAATACAAAAGTTAAAAGAGAAATATGAGTGAGGTAGCTCAGCCATGGTAGAGCAGAGAAACCAAGCCGATCATGGGTGTGGTCGGTACAGCAAAAGATCTATTGTCGCTGGTTCGATTCCAGCCCTCACTCCTGAAACATGAAAACTCACAGTCAACGTACAAAAGAATGGAGACGAGATCACAAATGAACACAGGATCTGCAATCGAAACTGAAAGATTATTCCTTCTCCCAAGCCGGACGGACAGAGACTCCGAGGCATTTTTACAAATGCTGCGGGATGATGGCGACTTCTACATATTCTGCGGAGTCAGCCCATCCGAAAAACATGTGATGGAGTTTGCCAACTACTTTGAGAGAACCGATCATGAGCTTTGCACCTATTCCATTTTTCCCAAACAGCAGAAAGACAAGTTTATTGGCTACGTAGGCGTACATAGAGAAATGGAAGACGAATACGAAATTGAATTTTATATCGCCAGAGAATACCGAAGAAACGGCTACTGTGAAGAAGCCAGCCGAGAGCTGATTAATCAGCTCTTTGGTGATGGGGTTTCTGCAAACGGAAAGAATCTTTTCGTCGATAAGCTGTATGTGACAACCCAGACAGAAAATGAATCAACGATCAGCCTGCTGCGGAAGCTGGGGTTCAGAGAAGTAGAGGACGGCCCGGTCATGGTTGTGTTGGGTAACATTTTCGAAAAAGAAGATAATTTTTTCGCAAATCCGGTAGTAAAACTGGTACTGACCAAGGAGGATTTTTCTTATGGCAATTAAATTTGAAGAATTGAGAAAATATATTGCACGCAACGTCCGTCTATCTATCTGTTTCGAGGATGGCTATTACCACGATTATCTGATGATGTCAGATATTCCGGAACAGAAATATGCCGGCTTTTTCACCTATGGTGTCGGAATGGTAGATGTGGAATTTTCCAGAGATGTTTATGCGGCCCTGCCGGAACCGGAAGGAGAATGCTGGTGCAGGAAAGATGATACAATGAAACCTGCGATGGAACTTATGATTTCGGAAGAACCGCGGGATATCAAACGGAGTGTGGAACAGAAGCTTTTGTTCCGTGACCTAAAACCGTATCTGCAGATCGGCAGACATTTTTCTATCGTAAATCGAAATGACTGGTCATCTGAATACTATGAATATCGGAATGAGATACCGGAGAAATACGATGATATGTATGTGTACGGCATCGGAATGGAAGAGTGTCCACATGTTGAGAAAATGTGGATGGATGTTCAGTATGAAACGGTTCGCAGAAAGCAGATGGTGATTGTGCTTTCCAATCAGCAGAGAGAAGATCTGAGAACAGAATAAAAGAGAACTTTTTATGCAACGGAAAAAGGAAAGGAAGAGAGCCAGAGATATGGATAGAGATCACACGTTTGATTTACCAGATTTAACAGAAGACTTCTGGAAAACCGTTGTGTTTGCACAGGAGGATCCCCCTTCTGGAATGGGCGGCCCGGGATGTGTATGTCTGCTCAGCAAAGAGGGAAAAGAGTATATTTTCGGATTTGAAGAGACACCATTTTACAAAAGTCCCGAGCTTTTCCCGATCTTTGAGACGACCGATGAAAGAATTGGTTATCGTCATAAATATAAAGCAGAAGATCACGGCTGGAAATATCTGTAGAAAGAAAATGCACTGATCCGGGAAGATATTCTGGATGCTTACAGCAAAGCGGCTGCGGAGGCGAAACGGGAAAAGGAAAATTTCTGGCATTTTTATGCCATCGATCTGGCCGGCCGGGCGATTGGCGTGGAGCATCTGGAACGATATGATTACATCGGAAGCGTTCTGTACAGGGAAAGAATGGAGCGGGAAATGGCGGAACGCCGGAAAAAACGCGAGAAGGAGAAACTGACGGAGAACGAATTTAACTGGAAGCCGATGCATGTGAACAATATTCCGGACAATTCTGAGATGGGCGTTTATGCACTGCTGATGAGAAGGAATGACGGAAAAATCAAGGGTGTAAAATACTCGATTCTGTATCAGTACGAGGAGCACAGCCCGATGCTGATATACAGTGATGCAAAGGTGGAAGCCTATATTCTTTTCTACGCGGATTACGATGATATCATCGGTCCGTGGGATTATCATTCTGTCAGCAGACAGGAATGTGCAGAGCTTTACGGAAAAGAAAATCATTTTCCGCCGGAATTGGCATATTATGACTGGATTACGTTTTCAGATGGTGATATTCATAACTTCGGCAGATTTCTCCGTACATTCCAAAGTCTGGAAGAAGCTAAAGCATATGCGATGTATTATGCGAATGTGAACAGCGGCGGAATCAACAAGGAAACAATTCTGAAACAAGAAGAGGAATCCCGAATCGAAGATCATGTGAACCGTATTGCACATTACGAAGCATATCAGATGTATCGAAAATATTATAAAAAAATTCTGGATGCCATCAGCGAAGAAAACTGTTTCCCGGATTCCTGCAGCGGAGGCGGTGTGTATCTCCGAGAGGCTATTTTAAAGAAAGTACCGGAAATCACAGAAGAACAGCTCAGAATGATCTGGAGAGAACTTCCATTTGTGATTGAGAAGAGAACGCAGGACTGGATTGAACGGGAAAAGCAGTTCAGTGAAAATTATATCCGAAAGGCCAAAAAGCGGAAACCCGGGAAAACGAAAAGAACCGCAGATCAGATCGGGAAATAAAGGAGAGGTGCAATATGGGTATTTTAGAATTTCTGGAATGTTTTGATCCACTGACGGAAATCTGCGTTGAAGATGCCACGGAAGTCGTGTTTGAAGGAAGGGCAGAAGATTTTCCTGAAGAAAAGGATAAGGCCTATATCATCGTTCCGTCTCGCACAAACAACAGAGATGGCGTGATTAGGCTGTTTGTTTCGAAACAGGAATATTTGGAGAAAAAGTGCGGGCAAAATAAAATATATGTACTGGATGCACTTTTGGCTATTCTGTATTCTGTTATGAGAAAAAATTCTGAAGCAAAACAGGTATTTCTTACCATGGTGGAAAAAGCGGAGGACTATAATGAAATACTGCAGAAGTGGGAAAAAGCTCCTGAGAAAGAAAAAGAGCCGCTTGAACGGGAAAAACAGGGGAGATGGAAAGCTTTTCTGGAGGAAAAAGAGCATCTTCTTCGGGAAATGAAACAAATAGAACCACTTTGGGATATTTCGGGTCAGTGGATCGGATACAGCCAGGAAGAGCTGGAGTATTTTGCAGAGTATCTGGTAAGAAGAAAGAACATGCTTCTGGAAAGAAAACACACGCTGGAAGCACAAAGCTGGGCACAATGCCATGAAGATGAACTTTGCCAGATCATGAAAGCGGACTACCCAAATGAGGGGATTGCAGCGTTGGCACTGGAAAAGCAGTATGGACTGGATGAACAGCAGGCCAGAATGATTTTCGATTTGAGATTTCGATTCATGTTTGGAACAGCCAGAGATCTGGTAGAACGAGACAATATGGTAATTGGACGTATGCTTGAAATTTTTCTGAAAGATGAGGGAGGGGCAGAAGGATGATTTTCCTGGCGGGATCTGCGGCGAGCGGAAAAACGAAAAAAGCGGTTGCATATGGCTGGAAAGAGCGAAAAACCAGCGAGGATGGAGTTCTCCTTTTTTCACTGCAGCATGAAAAGAAGGAGATGTGGAAGATTCTGCAGAGCATGTACGGGCAGGAGGAGCTTTCCAAGATAGAAATTGATGATACACCAGCGATGATGGTGGAGAGAATGGCAGAAATCATAGCGCAGAAAGCAGAGAATGGAGCAATTTCTGTTTTTGTGATTGATGAAGTGCCGATGATGACAAGCAGAAAAAATTTTGCCGACAGAAAAGAAGAGCTGCGGTATATGATTGGCTTGCTGGGAAACTGCGAGAAAAAAGAACATGTTGTGATTGTAGCCGTTATTCCAGTGTCGAAATACTGTACAGAAATGCAGAAGAAAAAAGAAGTAAGTACCTGTTATGGAGAAATAGAAAAACCAGAAAATTGTCTGGTTTTCGTATAGACAAGAACCTGTCCACATATGGGATACGGCAGGTGGTAAGATAGCAGGTAGAAAGAGACAACAGAAGGATTACCAGTAAAAGCTCCAAGGGAGGTAGCAGCGAATGATTCTTTACAAATACACAGCAGACTGTTCAAAACTGAATCTGGAACAGGAGGATTCAACGAAGGAAGGATATGAGCGTCTCTATTCCAGACGGAGTGATGCTGCGGAATGGAACAGCAAGTTTTACACTGCCTACCGTACAGAAAAGAAGTTTTTCATTATGATCAGTGATATTCTGAATGGTCAGATGACGATTGTGGCTGCACTTGAGATGGAAGTGGTTCCCCGGGTATGTGTGGATTGTATTCAGAAGATACTGCCGGAAATTGAGTTGCTTGCGTATGAGGAGATCACAAATGATGCGTTTTGCAAAGAACTGGTTCGGGCAGAACGGAATAACTGGACGGAGTGTTACAGCGGGTCGCTGAAGGAAAAATTAAAACTTGCGATAGAACCAGAACATCACAGTTTTTTTGAACCTGTTGCGTATCAGGTAAGTGAACGGATTTATACCGCTCAAAATATGACCAGACAAAAGCAGGCGGAGCAGATGCAGGAAATTATGGCATCGGAAAGCTTCTATGACGAAATGGAGCGGATTTACGCCCCGGAAAATGAAAAACGTTTTGTTGGGCATCCGGTTCATTATCTGATCACAGCCGGTGACAAAGCGGCTGCGGATGATATGATAGATCTTCTGATTCCGGCACTGCTGGAGAATCAACGATTGCTGAGCGGCAGAGTTTACGATGTGCAGAAGATGACATACAAGGCAGAGCGGGAAGATAATTTTGACAATATTTTCTCCAGTGCTAGAGGCGGAACAGTGATTCTGAATCTGGAAGGTGAAAAGAGTACAGGAATGTATGCCACCGGCAATTATGATCTGGCGAAAACACTTGGGAAGAAACTGAATGAGTATGGAAATTCTACATTGTTTATCTTTGTGGACATTTCCGGAAGCCGCAGCGTATCGGATGAGACGATAGCGGAAATTCTTTCCAACGCGGATCTGATTCAGATTCAGGAAGGCCAGGGAGATCTGGAACGGGCGACGGGCTATTTGAAACGTCTGGCGGATAAGACAGAGTATCACGACTACACGATAGAAGAGCTGACGCGGTATCTTCCGAAAGAAAAGAAATTGTATTCTGTATCGGATATCTTTTCTGCCTACAACAGATGGTACGGAAGCGGATTAAAAACGCATATTTACAAGGCCTACAAACAAAAAGACCTCGTCAAAATTCAACTGAAAAAGAAGACAGACAAGCCGTATGTGGAGCTGCAGAAAATGGTAGGCCTGTCGGATGTAAAGAAAGTGACAGATGAGATTCTGGCGGCGGCCAAAATGCAGAAAATGCGGAAACAGATGGGTCTTCCGGGGGTTCAGTCATCCATGCATATGCTGTTTTCCGGAAATCCAGGGACAGCAAAGACAACCGTGGCGCGTCTGCTATCCCAGGTCTTGAAGGAAGAGGAAGTGCTGAAATATGGCCACATTGTAGAGTGCGGCAGACAGGATCTGGTCGGAAAATATGTCGGCTGGACGGCACAGATTGTTGAGAGTAAATTTCAGGCGGCGCGTGGCGGCATTCTGTTTATCGATGAGGCGTATTCTCTTGTAGAAGACAACCGCACGTATGGCGCCGAGGCGATCAATACCATTGTGCAGGAGATGGAGAATTACCGGGATGAGGTCATTGTCATTTTTGCAGGATATCCGGAGAAGATGAAGGAGTTTCTGGAGCAGAATGAAGGTCTTGCAAGCCGCATTGCCTTTCACCTGAATTTCCCGGATTACTCACCGGTAGAACTGACGCAGATTCTGGATCTGATGCTGGAAAAATCGGAATACCGGATGGACGAAAGAACAAGGGAAAAATGCTTTTCCATCTGCGCCGATGCCTGTCGGGAAGAAAATTACGGCAATGGACGGTTTGTCAGAAACCTGCTGGACCACGCTATCATGCGCCAGGCAGACCGCCTGATTCGGGAACATCAGAATGGTACGCTGGGAAAAGAGGAGGCATGTCTTCTGACAGCGGACGATTTCGAGATGATCGGACTGAAAAAGAAACCACAGAGCCGGCAGATCGGGTTCTGCGCCGGGCGAACAGCATAAAAATTAAACCAGCGGTTAAGTGCAGAAAACGAAAACATGTGATACAGTATATACATGAAGATTGCGGGAGTGCAAAGCACGTAGCAATCTGGTATCAAAGGGGTCAAAAAACCTTTTGACCCCAACATCTATACATAACAAAACACGGATATTCACAAAAAGACCAGAAAGGGGGAATGAGCACATGAAGTTAAGCGAGCTGTTGAATGTGTTGAAAACAGCAGAAACTGCGGAAGAGATGGATGCGGGGAGAGAAGAAATCGCAGCACTGATTCCGGCCGTACAAACCATGTTCGGCTATGATCAGAAGAACAGTGCACATCAGTATGACTTATGGATGCATTCCCTCCATGTGGTCTGCAATCTTCCGCGGAGGATGGAAAATGATATGGTCTATCTGGCGGCGCTGCTGCACGATATCGGAAAGCCTGAAGCACAGTGCAGGGGAAAACACGAGTGTGATCCGGACATGCATTACTACGGTCATCCCGAAAAAAGCATGGAAATCGTGCGCGATATCGTGATCCCGGAGCTGGACCGGCAGGGGTATGTGATTCCGTGTTTCGATGTACAGGAACTTCTTTATTACGTGAAATACCACGATGATCATGTCAGTGTGAAATTAAAGCACGTCAGACGCCACACAAAAATGGCCAGCTTTGCGATGTTTCAAAACCTGATGCTGCTACAGACGGCAGATGCCAAAGCACATATCCAGATCCCTGTTATCGCCGAACGGGCAGAAATCTGCGGACGGCTTGCCGGTGAGGAAGGCAGACTTCTCTATCAGAAAATTCTGGATGGGGAGTAGGCTGATGAGCCGAAGCTGTAAAAAAACGCCCGTCAGCAAAGGCCGATGCAAAAATTCCCGTTGGGCAAAGCGCGCGGCAAATAAGAGGGTTCGACGGGCGAAAACACTGTGGGGAAAATCAAAAGCATTTCGAAAAATTTCTGAGACATGGGATATCTGCGACTGGAAATTTTACGGTGAGAGACCCTAAAATCCGAATCGGGAAGAAAAAAATCACTGGGGAAAATGCTATTACAGAAAATGATCTGGAAAAGATGCATGAAACCATGGATGAATTATGAATCAAGATCCCGAAAGGAAATCCTGAGCTGGGGACAGAAGACAGAAACACTAAAATAACAGAATAAGGCGGTAGTTTAACGGGCAAAACCTGTGCAGAAAAAAAGGTTTCATGTTTGTGGAACACACAGCAACTTTTTGAGGAGAATAGGGAGGCACAGAATGCAGGTTCAAGTCCTGCCCGCCTTACGCGAGTGAGGTAGCTTAAAAGAAAGAGCGCGAAAAAACGGTCATGTGCGTGACCGTAACGGCAAACTTTTTTCCAGTGGTAATGGCGAAGATGCCGGTTCAAATCCGGCCCTCACTCAGAAAAAAACAGAAGAGCAAACGAGAAAGAATGGAGTCCATAGATCCAGAAAAGGATGTCTGGAGAAAACAGTGGAACGAAGGAAAGGAGCGGCAGCGATGGATTTTGCAGAATGGATACGGGAGCAGGCGACAAAAACTTATACAGAAAATGGAGCAACAGCACGGAACACAACCGGCGATGCGCGGCTGGATCTGTTTGCGACAATTGGATCCCTGCGCAGAGCGGATCCGGAAAGAATTGAGCTTCTGTTTGCGGAAGCATATCAGGCAGACCCGCTGTTCGCATTGAAAATCCTGTTTTATGCGCGTGATATCCGGGAAGGTCTCGGCGAGAGACGTGTCTTTCGGATTCTACTACAGTATCTTGCCGAGTACCATCCGCAGGCAGTTATTGCCAACCTTGATCTGATTGGTGTTTTCGGCCGTTTTGACGACTGGTACTGCCTGATCGGAACTGGCGTTGAGGACGAGATGTGGAGTGCCATGAAGCAGCAGCTGGAAGCAGATCTGAAAAACTTTCAGGAGGGAAAAAGCGTTTCCCTGCTTGCTAAATGGATCAAAACGGCAGACTCTAAAAATACGGAGACGAGAAAACTCGGCATTCTGACGGCGCAGAAACTCGGCTATCCTGTTTACAACTTCAAAAGAATCGTCCGTTCTCTGCGGAAATATATCGGTGTGCTGGAAGTGAAAATGTCAGAAAGAAAGTGGGAGGAGATCGTTTACCCGGAGGTCTCCGGAAGAGCCATGATGATTTACAGGAACGCATTTCGAAAACATGATGAAAAGCGTTTTAACCAGTATCTGGCGAAGGCACTGGATGGAAAAGAAAAGATTCATGCGGAGACGCTGTACCCGTATGATCTCGTGGAAAAAGTTCTGTATGGACGTCAATGGAATCAGGTATTGGAGGCGCAGTGGAGGCAGCTGCCGGATTATGTGGCGCAGGAAACGAATGCAATTGTCATTGCAGATGTTTCCGGTTCCATGAGTGGAAGACCCTTGGCGACATCCATTGGTCTTGCTATTTACTTTGCAGAGCGGAACCGGGGCGCTTACCACAATCTTTTCATGACGTTCAGCCAGAAGCCGGAATTTGTTTCTCTGAGAGGGGAAACCCTGTTGCAGAAAATCAAATACGTCGAGCGTACGGAATGGGGGATGAATACTAATCTTCAGGCTGCATTTGAGCGGGTTCTGGAAACAGCGATGGATCACGATGTACCGCCGGAAGAAATGCCGAAAGCGCTGATCGTTGTATCTGACATGGAGATCGACAGATGCGGAGACCGCAATTGGATGTTTTATGATCATATGAAAGAAAAGTACGAGTATTGCGGCTACCAATTGCCGAATATTATTTTCTGGAATGTAGACAGCCGAAACGATATTTTCCATGCCGACAGTCGGAGAAAAGGTGTCCAGCTATACAGCGGCCAGTCGGTTACGACATTCCAGAATCTCCTGAACAATATTGACAGCACACCGGTCAAATCGATGGAAAAAGTGATTGAGAGCGAGCGGTACGCATGCGTCAGAACTGGAAATGCGGCATGAAAATGTTAAAGTTAGCAGTATGGATAGAAAGCTTTCAAAAGATGTAAAGCTGATATTGGAAAATAGAATGTAGAAGAATAAAGGAAAAGAGGACACTATGGCATCAAGCATGATTCACTTGGCAATTGTACAGGAGATGAGAAAGAAAGTCTCGTTTCGAGATATCAACCGCCTGTTCCTTGGGGTGATTCTGCCGGATGGGGCGGTGGCGGGAAATAGCCATTTAAAGAAGAAAATCTGCGAAAATACCAGATACACATACGATCTCGAATGTTTCCGCGACAGATACGGGAAATACATGGAGAAGGATGATTTATATCTCGGCTATTATCTTCATCTGATCCAGGATATGCTATATCGGAGATTTATGTATGGGGAGCATGGCTGGAATTCGAGCGTTCCTGGAAATGTAGAAAAACTGCATCGTGACTACGAGATATTAAATGAATATGTTTCGAAAAAATATGGCCTTTTCCAGGAAATGATCCAGGAGCTGGATCTTACAGAAGAGCCATTGGCACAGCTTGCTGAATTCGATGTGAAAGGTCTTATAAAAGAAGTCCGCGGGGAATTCGTCCAGAGAAAAGAAGAGAAATTGTCCATCCTTACCAGACAAATGGCCAACGAGTACATCGTACGCGCGACGGAATTCTGCGTGGAAGAGCTAAAGGCACTGTCCAAAGGGAAATCAGGTCTGGACAGTACTGTGTGGAGCTGGGAAAAACCAGAAAACATATCACATGAAAAATTAAACCAGAAGTTAAATGCAAAAATCGAAAATATGTAATATAGTATATACAGAACAAAGCACGGACATTCACAAAAAGAACAGAGACGTGCAGAAAGCAGGAATGCAGCAGACACATTTATGAGTGCAGACCGCAGGCATACAATGTGGGATGTATGAAGCCATGGATGAATTATGAACCAAGGTCTCTGAAGGAAATCCTGAGCTTTAGAGAGAAGGCTGAGGCAGGAAAATAGCATCTCCACCGATGATATAAAGCAAGTCAGAGTGGAACAGCATTTGATACACATCAGTATCCACAAAAAATGTGGCTGAAAATAAGGCGGTAGTTTAACGGGCAAAACCTGTGCAGAAAAATGTTTCATGTTTGTGGAACGTACAGCAAATTTTTCGTAGAGGATAAGGCACAGAATGCAGGTTCAAGTCCTGCCCGCCTTATGCGATTGAGATAGCTCAAAAGAAAGGAGCGGCAGCGATGGAACAGATCATCGAAAGCGAGCGGTATGCGTGTGTCAGAACAGGGGATGTGGAAGAAAAGATGTAAAGTTGTGATTGGAAAACAGGATGTAGGAGAATAAAAGAAAAACGGACGCTGCGTTTCAAAGATGAAGCAGTGTCCGTTTTTTACTATATGTAAGATACCGGGGTCAAAAGGTCAAAAAGCCCTTTGCCCCCAACATCTATTTAAGAAAAGTTGACCGTTGAAAAATTATCCAAAATACTCTCCTGCCAGTTCCTTAAATGCCGGCAGTGCCCGCGCAATCTGTGCGGTGGTAACGCAATAAGCAATCCGCACGAATCCCGGTGCACCGAAGTCATCGCCGGGTACAAGAAGAAGTTCGTGTTTTTTCGCTTTCTCACAGAATGCATACGCGTCCGGTTCCGGAGTTTTCATGAAGAGATAGAAAGCGCCGTCCGGGTGAACGCAGGTGAAGCCGTAGGCGGTTAATGAATCATACAGCAGATCGCGGTTTTTCTTGTAGACCGAAAGATCCGAAACCTGTCCTGCGCATTTGGCGATGACGTGTTGGATCAGGCTTGGTGCGCAGACGAAGCCGAGGGCGCGTCCGGCACCGCAGACGGCTGCGTAGATGGTTCTTGCATCATCGACCTCATCCGGAACGAGAACGTAGCCGATACGCTCGCCCGGCAGGGAGAGGGATTTGCTGTAGGAGTAGCAGACCAGCGTGTTTTTGTAATATTTTGTCAGATACGGAACTTCCACGTCTCCGTAGACAAGCTCGCGGTACGGTTCATCAACGATCAGATAAATCGGATGGCCGTATTCGGCAGATTTTGCTTCCAGAAAAGCAGCGAGCTTCTGAATGCTTTCTTCTGTGTAGACAACGCCGGACGGATTGTTCGGAGAATTGACGAAAACGCCTTTGGTGTGCGCTGTGACAGCGGCCGAGAGGCGGTCAAAGTCGATCTGGAACGTGGAAGAATCAGCCGGCGTTTCGATCATGGCTGCGCCTGCAGATTCGATGAAAACACGGTATTCCGGAAAGTACGGGGTAAATACGATATACTCGTCGCCCGGAACGGTTAAAGCGCCAAGGACGATGCGGAGCGAAGCGGCTGCACCGCAGGTCATATAGAAGTTGTCGGCATGGAACGCGGTACCAAAGCGTTTGTTCAGGTCGGCTGCAACGGCGGCGCGGGTATCGGCATCGCCCTGCGCGGAGGTGTAGCCGAAGAGATAGTAATCGTCTTTGGAATCAAGCAGCTCCTTGATGGTCTCATGAACGGAGACCGGAGCCGGGACGTTTGGATTTCCGATACTGAAATCAAAGACATTTTCTGATCCGATCTCGGCAGCGCGTTTTTTACTGTATTCGAAAATCTCGCGGATTACCGATTTTTTTGTGCCGAGAGTTACCATTTTTTCTGAAATCATGTGTCAATCCTCCTGAAGTAAATTGTTTGCCGCTGTTTTAAATGAACTGTAAATATTATTCTTTTTTCTGCTTTTTCCTTATTTTAGCAGACAAAGACTGAATTGTAAATGCAGCATTTTCGGTCTCATGCTCCCGCAGGCTGAAAAGATGGCGGAAGCACACCACGAGTGATATCAGCAGACTGCCGAGCCGCACGGACGGAAGAAAGCGGGAAATTTGTGCGGCAACGGCAAACCCGGAGAACGAAACGATCGAGCGCAGACTGTGTGGCTGGATAATGAGAATCAACGAAAACGTCAGATAAAACGCCGCCAGAAGAAGCGCCGGCCGCAGATCCGGCAGGAGGCCGAGCAGCACGCCGAACGAGACAGAGATCGCCTTTCCGCCTTTCGCAGGCTGCAGAAACGGCCATGCGTGTCCGGCCACCGGGGCGAGCAGAATCAGGGCGAAAATCCAGGAACCCATCGAAACAGCGGAACTGTGCGCCGCCAGAAACACCGGCAGAAATCCCTTCCCGATATCGCACAGGACGCAGAGCAGTCCAATCCGCGGTCCGGCCACTGAAAAGGCGTTGAAGGCACCGGGATTCTGATCTTCATTCACAGTTCGGACATCCACGTGGCAGAAGTATTTTGGAATCAGGTACGAATACAGTACGCTGCCCGAGAGATACCCGAAAAAACTATAAAACAGATAAGCAGTAAGCATCATAAGCAGTTACTCCGAAACTAATTTTTCCAAAAGGTGTGTAATTGCCGTTCCCGCCTGCGGATGGCTGTTTTGATGCTGGGCATCGAGCATCGCAATCTGACGTGCATCATCGCGGGCGAGCGAAATACCGGCCTCTGCCAGCTCTTTCTGATGTGTGCCGGTCACGGACATTCCGCGGGAGACAAAAAAAGTACGGTTTTTTGTTTCGCAACCCGGAATCGGATCAGTGTGGACGAGCGGAACGCGCCGCACAGCGGCCTCGGTACTGCTTAAGCCCCCGGGCTTTGTAAACAGCACATCGGCAGCGGCCATATATTCCGCAACGTGGCGTGTAAAACCGATGATATGTACATTTGGGTTCTTATGGAACTGCAGCCGGAGCGAACGCATCCGCTTTTTATTATTTCCGCAGATGATCACAGCCTGTTCGCCGTTTTCCAGCCGGGAAACGAGTTCATGTGCGAGCAGATGCACTTTGCCGAATCCCATACTGCCGCTCATGACGAGAAACAGCGGAGCATCCTCGGGAAGACCGAGATGGCGGCGCACATCCTCTTTGGATGCAGGGCGCGCAAATGCGGGCCGCACCGGAATACCGAGAGGAAGCAGTTTTTCTTCCGGGATGCCGCAGGATGCAAACTCCGGGATCAGATCCTTGTGCGGAACCACATAGTAATCGCAGTTCGTCTCTTCCCAGAACGGAATGCACGCGTAATCGGTGGCAATGGCAACGCAGGGAATCGTCAGCCGTCCTTTCTGCTTCATCCAGGTCAGTGTTTCCGCCGGATAAAGATGTGTGGTGACAACGGCATTAAAATGGTTTTGATCAATATAATCTGCAAGCGCATTTCCAAGCCGCGCATTTGCATAGTAAACGGGGGATTTCCAGGGAAATTTCCGTACCAGCTCACCAAGCTGATAGAGTGCGCCGAAGCCGGCCGGAAAAACGGAGACGAGCTTCACATAAGCTCCGCCGACCAGTGCGGAGGTATGCTTTCGCCCGAGGCTCATCAGATCCAGAACCTCGGCTTCGTGGTGATAAAAATTCAGACTTTCTTTTAATGCAGAGGCCGCAGCATTGTGGCCACCGCCAGTATTGCAGGATAAAATCAGTACCTTCATAAGAAAACTCCATTCTTTTGTTGTATCCCGAAGAGAACCTGAAAAAGGGGATGCCGATGATTTGTTTTCAGACACGCTTTAGTATAGAACGCTGTTATTTTTCGGACAATCCACAAAATGAGAAAAGTGTCTGATATAACAGAAAAGCGACAGACAGCAGAAACACCGGGGAGACGCAGACGGAGCATCCACCTACGGATCAAGATATTGAGAGAAAGGAAAGAAACGACGGATGCCTGAAAAATTGGCAAAATAGAATAAAATCAAAAGAAAAAGAAACGAAAAACAGGATAAAATGCTGAAAAATCAATTGACATCCACTCCAAAACTTCGTATCATAAAAACAGAATGGGGCGCGTTCGGAAAGCGATCTGCGCACCGGAAAATACAGGAGGTAAGCTTAAAATGGGTAAATGGCAGAGAAGTCTTTACCAGCCGGTTCTGCCGCTGGGAAAAGACGGAAAAAGAGTAACAGGAAGCACGGAACATATCGCACTTTCCAGAAGAGCAGCAGGCGAAGGCATGGTTCTGGTGAAAAACGAGAACGAGACACTGCCGCTTGCAAAAGGCACAAAAGTAGCCTTATTCGGAAAGGGAACGATTGATTACGTAAAAGGCGGCGGCGGAAGCGGTGACGTTACCGTTGCGTATATCCGCAACTTCTACGAAGGCATGAAGATCAAAGAAGCCGAGGGGGAGGTTTCTCTGTTCCATGAGCTGCCGGAATTCTATGAGAAAAATGTAAAAGAGCAGTATGCTGCAGGTGCTGTACCGGGCATGACAAGAGAGCCGGAAGTACCGGATGAGCTGGTAGAAAAAGCAAGAGCATATACCGATACCGCAATCATCACCATCTGCCGTTTCTCCGGCGAGGGATGGGACCGCAAATGCCAGATCAACGATGAAGGCTATGAGCTGTTTGAGGATGAGAAAAAACAGATCGAGCTGAGCGCCAGCATCTTCGAAAACGGCGACTTCTGCCTGACAAACGGCGAAGCAGCCATGGTAGAAAAAGTAAAAGCAAACTTTAAAAATGTCATCGTTGTCATGAACGTCGGCGGTATGGTTGATACCAGCTGGTTCAAAGACTGCAAAGAGATTCCGGCGGTGCTGATGGCATGGCAGGGCGGCATGGAAGGCGGCCTCGCGGCAGCGGACGTTGTAACAGGCGGCGTCAACCCATCCGGTAAACTGGTTGATACCTACGCAGCAACCCTCGAGGATTATCCATCCACCGAGAACTTCCATAAATCCGTTTATTACGTGGATTACAACGAGGATATCTACGTTGGTTACCGTTATTTCGAGACGATTGCGGGCGCAGCGGAGAAGGTCAATTATCCGTTCGGCTTCGGTCTTTCCTACACCAGCTTTGAGACAGAAGTTCTGGGGGCAGAAGAGAAGGATGGAAAGATTGTTGTAAAAGCAGCTGTTACCAACACCGGAAAACGTGCCGGAAAAGAAGTTGTACAGCTCTACTATGGCGCACCGCAGGGCAAGCTTGGCAAACCGGCCAAAGAGCTTGGCGCTTACCGGAAAACAAGACTGCTGCAGCCAGGTGAGACACAGAGAGTCGTTCTTTCCTTTACAGTGGAAGATATGGCATCTTTTGATGACCTTGGAAAGGTTGCAAAATCTGCCTATGTTCTTGAGGCAGGAAGCTATGTCTTCTACGTTGGAAACAATGTAAGAGATGCGAAGAAACTGGACTTCACCTACGATCTGGCAGAGGCAAAAGTGACTGCACAGTACACCAGCCTTGCCGCTCCGCATAAGCTGGAAAAACGTCTCCTTGCGGATGGAACCTACGAAGCGCTTCCGACCGATAACGGCCCTGTCGAGGAAGAAGGACTGGAGCGTCAGGATAAGCTGACTCTGGAAGGTTTCCTCCCGGCAGTCAAAGCACAGGAGAGAAAGAGCTTTGGCGAGATTATGGAGGCAGCAAAGACGAATCCGAACCTGATGAATGTGGTCGAAGGAAAAGAAACGCTCGACGAGTTTGTAGATAAGCTTCCGACAGAAGCACTTATTCATCTGCTCGGCGGTCAGCCGAACACAGGAGTTGCCAATACGTTTGGCATGGGAAATCTGCCTGAGTACGGCATCCCGAATATCATGACCGCAGACGGACCGGCAGGCCTTCGCATTCAGCCGCAGTGTGGCGTCAACACGACCGCATGGCCGTGCGCAACATTGCTTGCCTGCACCTGGGATCCAGAGCTGATCGAAGAGATCGGTAAAGCCGGCGGAGAGGAAGTCAAAGAAAACAACATCGGCATCTGGCTGACCCCGGCTGTCAACATTCACAGAAGCCCGCTCTGCGGAAGAAACTTTGAGTATTATTCCGAGGATCCGCTTGTAGCCGGAAAATCCGGTGCGGCAATGGTACGCGGTATGCAGTCCGAGCATATCGGGGCAAGTGTGAAACACTTCTGCTGCAACAACAAAGAAACAAACCGAAAAGACAGCGATTCCCGCGTTTCCGAGCGTGCGCTGCGTGAGATTTACCTGAAAGCCTTCGAGATCATCGTAAAAGAGGCAGATCCATACACAATCATGTCGTCCTACAACCTGATCAACGGCGTTCAGGCATCTGAGAACAAGGATCTTTTGACCGGTATTCTGCGCGGTGAGTGGGACTTTAAGGGAATGGTAACGACCGACTGGTGGACACACGGCGAGCATTACCGCGAGACAAAAGCCGGAAATGATATCAAGATGGCAAACGGATACGAGGAGCGCGTACAGGAGGCATTTGAGAAGGGATACATCACCCGCGACGAAATCGCTCTTTGTGCAAAACGAATCCTGACCATGATTCTTCGCATGGACTGATGTGGATGCATGTGAATAAATAAAGAAAAGTGTGGATAACACATAAAAAAATCGTATGCTGTTGTGGAAAAAGCAACAGCATACGATTTTTTACTTTCCGGACAGGATTCTTTCCTGTTTACATGGCAATGATCTGTAGCAAGACTCTGGCGACCGCAGCGCAGTAAAAACGAGCGGAAACTACAGGAAAAAAACTGTTTTCAGGCAGTAGCCTTCTGTAGCTCTGCCATAATCTTAAATTCCCGCACGACCATAACGATGCTGACTGATGCGGCTGCAAGGTCTGCAATCGGTGCAGTGTACATCACGCCGTCAATGCCGAAGAGATACGGAAAAATCAGCAGCAGCGGAAGCAGGAAAATAATCTGTCTCGTCAGCGAAAGAAAAATACCCTTCTTCGGTGCTCCGATGGAGGTAAAGAAGTTCGAGCTGACCGGCTGGATACCGTTCAGGAATGTGAAAAACAGGAAAATGCGGAAGTACCGCTCTGCAAAATGCAGGTACTTTTCTGAACCGGAACCAAAAATGCCGATAATCTGGCGCGGAAAGAGCTGGAAGCAGAGGAAGGCGACGATGGAAATGGCAGTCGCCGCAAAAACTGCTTTTTTATAGGCGTCCTTCACGCGGTCATATTTCTGTGCACCGAAGTTGAAGCTGACAATCGGCTGAAGTCCCTGCGAAATGCCGATGACAAAGGAAAAGAACAGCATATTAACCTTTGAAATAATACCGGCGCATGCAAGCGGAATGTCGCTTCCATAGACGGAATTGGAGCCGTAGTGGGTCAGTGTGTTGTTCATAACGATCTGAACAACCATCATTGCCACCTGATTGAATGCCGGAGTTGCACCAAGCGCAGCGATCCGTGCCCAGCAGGCCATGTTCGGCTTCAGATCGGAAAGAGAAAGCGGTAGCGTTTTAAAACCGCGCAGATAGAGGACAACAAGCGCGAACGATAAAATCTGTCCGGTGATTGTGGCGAGCGCTGCACCTGCCATGCCCATGTGGAAAACGAAGATGAACAGCGGATCGAGAATCGTGTTGACGATCGCGCCGACCAGGTTGCACAGCATGGAAAATTTCGGGCTGCCGTCCGCGCGGATCAGGTTGGAGCCGCCGATCGTGACAATCAGAAACGGGAAGCCGATGGAGGTAATTCTGGTGTAAGTACAGGCGTAATCAATGACATCCGGCGTCGCACCAAAGAGAAGCATCATCGGACGCAGAAAAAGCTGAACGGTAACGCAGAGGATCACACCGAGGATTGCCAGCATGGAGATGGCATTTCCAACATAGGATTTCGCGTGCTCCGGATCCTTTCTGCCCATGCAGAGATTGAAGTTTGCAGCACCGCCGATGCCGCAGAGCAGACCGATGGATGTGCAGACCATGCTGAGTGGGAACGCTACGTTGGTCGCTGCGTTTCCGAGCACGCCGATGCTGTGACCGATAAAGAGCTGGTCTACCATGTTATAGAGGGCGCTGACGAGCATCGCGATGACGCTCGGAATCGCAAAACGCCGCAAAAGAGAGCTGACCGGTTCCGAGCCGAGAGGATTTTCGGAAGGTTTCATAGAGGGTATCTCCTTTCAAATGGAATAAAAATTCATCGTTTGTATCGGGTGAACATTCCCGGAAAAACTCCGAGACTATATAGTATACCATAGAAAGAAAACAGAAAACAAGAGGGTGACCGCTGTTTTCAGAAAGTGTAACAGAATCGTAGCAGAACTCTCTGCATTTTTAAAAAAGGGATTGACAAAAATGAAATATTAACCTATATTGAAACAAGGTTAACAATTCAAAAGCAGAAAGAATTGGATACAAGAACCTGCGAGGAGGATTTACATTCATGAAAAAATCAAAACTTACAACAAAACAGATTGTACTGACCGGCATGATGACGGCAGTGCTTGCGGTACTGTCCATTGTGACGATTCCGCTTCCGACCGGCGTTCCGGTGACGCTGCAGACCTTTGCAATGGCATTTTGCGGCTACGTGCTTGGCTGGAAATTGGGAGGTGCATCGTCCGCTCTTTATCTGATCCTCGGCGCGATCGGCGTTCCGGTTTATGCCGGCATGAGCGGTGGCTTCGGCGCTCTTCTCGGACCGGCCGGCGGCTTTATTTTCGGATTTATTCCGATGGCAATGCTCTGCGGTGCCGGAATTAAAAAAGGCTTCCCGGGCAAACCATTCGTTCTTGGAATCGCAGGTCTTGCGGTATGTCACGCATTCGGTGTGGTACAGTTTTCCATTGTAACAGGAAACACGATCCCGGCTTCGTTCCTGGCAGTTTCCGTTCCGTACATCGTAAAAGATGTGATTTCCGTTGTAGTAGCTGAAATTCTCGGTGTAGCCGTTCGAAAAGCACTGTCAGCAGCTCATGTAATGAACTACGGAACCGCAGCATAATCACAGAGCGTTTCTGAAAAACCAAAAGATAAAAACAAGAGACAGGCATCCTGACAATCTGCCAGGTGTCTGTCTTTTTCTGTTTTGTCAAGCGGATATTCGCAATCCGCTTCGCTACTTGCCTGATTCGGTTAAAGTATTCCGCAGCAGCAGCGGTTATTTGAAAACGTGCAAAATGCATTTCATACAGTTTCAAAATTTTAATGAATTCCTAAGAAAGAGGCAAGAAGGCGTTAAGGGAGATATGGTAGGATAGAAAGCAGGAAAGAACAACAAAGGGGTTTGAAACCATGAGAAAAAGAACACGAAAACACCGGGGAACAGCGGGAAAAATGGTTGGAGGTTTTCTGGCATTTTTCTGCCTGATCCTGCTGACGGCCGGAATGTTCTGGGCAATCCAGGGATATGTTTCCTATCAGAAGGCAGTGAAGGAAAAGCCGCTCGCGCAGGCGGTAGAGGAAATCAGAAGCGAAGCACAGTGGGTTCCCCTGAAACAGGTGCCGGAGCTGTACAAAAAAGCGGTGCTTGCTGTCGAGGATCACCGGTATTACACACATCACGGGATAGACTGGATCAGCATGGCGCGCGCGGTTGTACATGACATCCGCGTGATGAAACCGGAGCAGGGAGGCAGTACTATCACACAGCAGCTGGTAAAAAACATGTATTACGATCAGAATAAGACACTTGCCAGAAAAGCGGCAGAGGCGTGGACAGCACTCTATGTGGAACGACAGCTCTCCAAGGAAGAAATTCTGGAGCTGTACATCAACACTATTTATTTCGGGGATGGCTATTACGGACTCAAAGAAGCATCGCGTGGTTATTTCGGAAAAGAGCCGCAGGATCTGACCGACAGCGAAGCCGTTCTCCTCGCCGGAATCCCGAATGCACCGTCCGCCTACGCACCGTCGCGCCACGCGGATCTGGCGCTGCAGCGGGAAAAGCAGGTGCTGGCGGCAATGGTAAAATATGGATACCTGGAACAAAGTGAGACGGACAGCCTGCTGTGGGATGCGGCAGCCGATCCGGTTCTGGCACGATAGAAAGAAAAGTGAGGAAAAAAGAATGGGAAAACTGATCAGACTGGGGGCAACAGCGCTGTCTATGATTGGAATTTTGGTGATGATTCTCTGTGTGCAGGCGGCGATTTTATTTGTGAGGCTGTGCATCCGAAGAAAGCAGAAAAAAATTGAGCTGAAATAAGAGAAGGAAAAATGTGAGCAGAATTGCCGGAAGAAAAACGGTGATTCTGCTCGCGTTTTTTTCTGTGAGCAATCCGATTGCGTTTCCGCCGGGAAAAAGGTATAATGAAAAACAGGCAAAAAAATGGTAAAACAGACAGCTTTTGAGGAAAAATAAATGGAACAGAAAGACAGCGCAGAACGGATTTTAAAACAGATTCCCTATGAGATCGTGTATTCCGCCCGTAAAACGCTCGCCGTCCAGGTCAAAGCGGATGGAAGCGTGGTGGTGCGCGCACCGAAACGGATGGCAAAATACAAAATCGAAGCATTCTTAAAAGAAAAACAGGATTGGATTTACACACACCGGGAAAAAGCGTTGGCGGCCGCAGAGCAGAAAGCAGCGAACCGTCTGACGGAAGCAGAACGAAAAGCGGCGGTTAAACGTGCGGCGCAGATGCTGGCGGAAAAGACGGCACATTTTGCAAAAGAGATGGGCGTAACGTATGGCAGAATCACAATTCGTGAGCAGAAAACCCGCTGGGGCAGCTGCAGCAGCGCCGGAAACCTGAACTACAACTGGAAACTGGTGCTGATGCCGGGGCGCGTGATGGATTACGTCGTTATCCACGAGCTGGCGCACCGGAAAGAGATGAACCATTCCGCGCGGTTTTACGCGGTGGTGGCACAGCAGATGCCCGATTACAAAGTGTGGCAGAGCTGGCTGAAGGAGCATGGAAGAGAGTACTGAAAAAGAGAGGCAAAACAAATGATACTGACCGAAGAAAAAACATATATCATCAATGTGACGGAAGTCGATACCGACGCAGAGCTCGGTTTAAATAAGAAAGATATTATGATCAAATACACGAATCTGGAGCTGCTGCACGCGGTTCTTGCAAGCACGATGCCGTACGGCCGTCTGTCGGCGCGCTACCGCGGAAAACGGAAGGCGGAGCTGCAGTCACGGATTGCGATGGTGGAGAGTGTGCTCGAAACACGCGGCGACCAGCTGGTAAAAGCGGAGCAGATTATGTATCTCGACACGGCGGAGCGCAGTGCAATCTGTCATTATCTCGGCATCATCTACACGCGGCTGATTGCGCAGAAGCTGTACGGAATTGACTGTATGGTACCGCTGAACCTGATCGAGCAGCCGGGGGAGAAAAAATTTGTAAAATACAACGGTGCATACCGCCAGGATCTGATCGGATACGGAAAGCAGAACGCATGGAGCGTCTGGGAGCCGGTCGGCAGGAGCGAGAACAGCCAGGCGGCCTTTGGAAACGGATGCCGGGCGGCGTCGGAGATCGAGAAGATCAATGAAAATCCGCTGGCGAAGAGCGCGGCGTGCATGACGTATTACGAGAGAGGCTATCTGAATGCCGTTGTAAAAGAGCCGGAGCGGACCGGGGACGGGACACTTTGGTTTCCAGAGGAGAATTATTTCAAAGCATATTATCAGCCGCTTTTCGAGCTGTTTGCGGACGAACAGCCGGGTGAGCTGTACGGAAGCAGCGGCGGCTTTGAACTGGAGCTGACTCTGCCGTGGACGGAGGAAGGAAAACGCGGCTTCCGCCATCTGCAGATCGGAACGGATCAGGTGACGATTGCATTGATGCGGGAAGGGAAGTACGATCAGATCTTAAAGCGGATGGAAAACGTTTTGGATTTATCAAAAGAGCGCAGATTCTGCGGGGAAGACGGCATCTGGGTAGGCGCAGAGTAAATGTCATCGGAAGTGCCGAAGCTGCCGGGGATGATGGTACACAGATTCTGTGTGGGAAAAGCGAAAAAGAAAGGACAAGAGCAATGGCAAAAGAAATGGAAACTCCAAAGGACGAAGGGCTGCAGGGGAATGAAACGATAGAGGAAGCAATTCTGGGACTGCAAAAGGAGCCGACGCCGGAACTGCTGGCACATGTGCTGACGGTAATCCGCCGCAGAATGAAAGAGGGCGGACAGGCGATTCTTTCCGTGGAACCGCCATCCGGCGACGATCAGATCCGGATCGGAACGGTAAAGAGCGCAGACGGAAAAGTCTGGTGGGCCGCGTTTACGAGCTTTGATGAGGAATTAAAGGGGAGCAGCAGCGTGAAATCTACGTTTCTCGTGAGTCTGGAACAGCTGATCCACATGGCATCCGAAACAAAGGAGATCAGCGGTGTGATTTTCAATCCGTGGAACCGCACGATCATGCTGGATCATACGCTGCTTTCGATCATCATCGGGGAAGAGAATGCGGGGCACTGAATTGCCGAAAGGAAAAAAGCAAGCACAGAAAGACTCCGAGGGTACATTATTATTTTAAGGAGGTTTTACATCATGGAGGGTTTTCAGGTAACAGAAATCGGGGAAAAAATTTACTGTATTTTGGACGCAGGAAATTCATCGTTCTATGTAGTAGAAGGTGAAGAAAAAGCGGCTGTCATTGATACCGGCATTACGGCAGGCACAAAGATTCTGCCGGTGATCCGTGAGCTGACGGACAAGCCGCTTCTGCTGGTCATCACGCATGCGCATCCGGATCACATGTATCACATGGATGAGTTTGATGAGGTGTACATGTGCCACGATGAAAAGAAGATGGATCCAGAGACGCTTGTGATGCTGACAGCGGGAAAATTAAAACCGTGGGAGGAGATTCATGACATCCGTACCGATTCCGTGATTCCGCTCGGCGGCACAGAGCTGGCCGTCTGTCAGACACCGGGCCATACGCCGGGCAGCGTTGTTGTGCTGGAGACGAAACAGAATTACCTGTTCACCGGAGATGCGATCGGAAGCGGCTGCGGTGTCTGGATGCAGGTGCCGGGCGGAACGAGCCTGGAAGAGTATTACGATGGTCTGGTTGGTCTGATGGCGTGGCTGGTGAAAAAGGGCGGCCGCATGAAATTCTTCGGCGGTCATCACACGCAGGTGTTTGAATCGACGGCGCATCCGGTTTACAATCCGCTCAGCCTCGGCGTTCTCGCAGATCTCATCGACCTTGTGGATCAGGTGATCCACGGCGAAAACCTGGGACGGCCAAGCAATGCGAAGCCGTTTTCGAAAGAACAGGTCCGCTACGCGTCGTACGGCCGCGCAGAAATGCAGTACTGTGCATCGCGGATTCACCGAAAATAAGCGCGTGAAATCTTAAAACTTCCATAAGAAGAAAGGTTTTTGCCCGCGGCGGCTTGACAAAATAAAAAAACGCGATTATGATAAATGCAGTTTCTATTCCAACAGAAAAAGAAAAGGTTATGAGGAAGAGGAGTACATGGCAGGCCCCAAAAGAGAGGACGGTTCACCGGCTGAAAGGCTGTCCGGGAAGGTGGTCATGGAAGGTAGCTTCTGAACCGGAGAGCTGAAAAGCACAGAAGATGTGATGATTAGGTTCTCACGCATGAGTCACGTTACAGACTCCGAAACGAGATACAAATTAAGGTGGTACCGCGGAATTTTCGCCCTTTGCATGCATGTTATGTGTATGTGAAGGGCGTTTTTGATTTAAGACAAGCCTCTGCGGGAATAAATACCACAATACACCAAACATAAAAGGAGGATCTCATGAGCAAAGAACTCGCAAAGACCTACGATCCGAAAGGACTCGAGGACAGACTGTATCAGAAATGGCTGGATAAAGGATATTTCCACGCCACTGTAAACCCGAACAAAAAACCGTTTACCATTATGATGCCGCCTCCGAACGTAACCGGACAGCTTCACATGGGCCATGCACTCGACAACACCATGCAGGATATTCTCTGCCGTTTCAAACGGATGGAGGGATATGAAGTCCTCTGGCAGCCGGGAACCGACCATGCGGCGATTGCAACCGAGGTAAAAGTTACCAATATGCTCAAAGAGCAGGGCATCGACAAAGATGAAATCGGACGCGAAAAATTCCTGGAGCACTGCTGGGAGTGGAAGAAAGAGTACGGCGGACGCATCAACAGCCAGTTAAGAAAGATCGGCTCCTCCGCAGACTGGGAGAGAGAACGCTTCACCATGGACGAGGGATGCTCCAAAGCCGTAGAAGAAGTATTCTGCCGTCTGTATGAAAAAGGATGGATCTACAAAGGAAGCCGCATCATCAACTGGTGCCCGGTATGCCAGACTTCCATCTCCGATGCAGAGGTTGAATATCAGGAGCAGGCAGGCCACTTCTGGCACATCAACTACCCGGTAGTTGGAGAAGAAGGCCGCTTCGTAGAAATCGCAACGACCCGTCCGGAGACTCTGCTCGGCGATACTGCCGTAGCTGTCAATCCGGAGGATGAAAGATACACCGATATTGTAGGAAAAATGCTGAAACTGCCGCTGACCGACCGTGAAATCCCGGTTATCGCAGATGCTTACGTAGACAAAGAGTTCGGAACCGGATGCGTTAAAATTACACCGGCACACGACCCGAACGATTTTGAGGTAGGAAAACGCCACAACCTCGAAGAGATCAACATCTTAAACGATGACGGAACCATGAACAACAAGTGCGGCAAATACGCCGGCATGGACCGCTACGAGGCAAGAAAAGCCATGGTAGAGGATCTCGAGAAGCTTGGCCTTCTTGTAAAAGTAGTGGATCACGTTCACAACGTAGGAACCCACGACAGATGTAAGACAACCGTAGAGCCGATGATCAAACCGCAGTGGTTTGTAAAAATGGCGGATATGGCTGCCGCTGCCAGCGAAGCGGAGAAGAACGGCGAAGTAAACTTCATCCCGGACCGCTTCAGCAAAATTTATCAGAACTGGCTGAATAACATCCATGACTGGTGTATTTCCCGTCAGCTCTGGTGGGGCCACCGCATCCCGGCTTACACCTGTGATGACTGCGGCGAGATCACCGTTGTAAGAGGCGGAATGCCGGAAAAATGCCCGAAATGCGGCAGCACCCATCTCACCCAGGACCCGGATACCCTGGACACCTGGTTCAGTTCTGCTCTGTGGCCGTTCTCCACGTTAGGATGGCCGGAGAAAACACCGGAATTTGATTACTTCTATCCGACCGACGTACTCGTAACCGGATACGACATCATCTTCTTCTGGGTTATCCGTATGGTATTCTCCGCACTGGAGCAGACCAAACAGGTTCCGTTCCACCACGTACTGATCCACGGACTCGTTCGTGATTCCCAGGGACGCAAGATGAGTAAATCCCTCGGAAACGGTATCGATCCGCTCGAAGTCATTGACAAATACGGTGCAGATGCTCTCCGTCTGACTTTGATGACCGGTAATGCACCTGGAAACGATATGCGTTTCTACTGGGAGCGTGTAGAAGCCAGCCGTAACTTCGCAAACAAAGTATGGAACGCTTCCAGGTTCATCATGATGAACCTGGAAAAAGCAGAAGTTCCGTCTGAAATGCCAAAAGACAAACTGACACTGGCAGATAAATGGATTCTTTCTAAGGTAAACACGCTGGCAACGGAAGTAACGGACAACATGGACCGCTACGAGCTCGGTATCGCCGTACAGAAGGTTTACGACTTTATCTGGGAGGAGTTCTGCGACTGGTACATCGAGATGGTAAAACCGCGTCTGTACAGCGAGACCGACGAGACGAAGGGCGCTGCACTGTGGACCTTAAAAACCGTTCTTGGCAATGCATTAAAGCTGCTGCATCCGTTTATGCCGTTCATCACAGAGGAAATCTACTGCACACTGAATCCGGACGAGGATTCCATCATGATCGCCGCATGGCCGAAAGAGACCGAAGACTTTGCATACGCAGAGGATGAGGCAGCCGTTGAGATGATGAAAGAGGCGGTAAGAAGCATCCGTGGTGTCCGCACCAGTATGAACGTACCGCCGTCAAAGAAAGCAAGCGTATTCGTTGTAACGGAAGATGCTGCTGTACAGGAAACCTTCAAAAACGGTGCTGTATTCTTCGGAACTCTGGCAGGAGCAAGCGAAGTTCACGTACAGGCAGACAAAGCCGGCATCGCAGACGATGCGGTATCCGCAGTGATCCCGCAGGCAACGATCTACATTCCGTTTGCCGAGCTGGTTGACCTGGAAAAAGAGATCGCCCGCCTTACGAAAGAGGAAGAGCGTCTGACAAAAGAGATCGCACGTTCCAACGGCATGCTTGGCAACCCGAACTTTATCAACAAAGCTCCGGAAGCAAAAGTTCAGGCAGAGAAAGAAAAACTGGCGAACTATCAGCAGATGATGGAGCAGGTTCAGACAAGATTGGAGCAGCTGAAAAAATAAATGAAAAAAGGAAAAAAACTGCATGGAAACAAGGAAACCGTAGTGAAAGTCTGCAACTGGCTCTCTTTGCCGCTGCAGGCCCTGGGATGCTGTATTCTGTATCTGGTGATTGAAGCATTTTCCCGCCATTCGCTGGCATCTGCATGGAGCTACATGGTGGAAAGCCCATGGGTCTTTTTGTACAATGCATTTTTGATCTTCACTACTTTTATGGTAGTTTATCTGTTCCGCAGACGTGTGCTGGTACGGCTGGTGATGAGCTGTTTCTGGCTGCTGCTCGGCATCATTAACGGTGTGATTCTGGCAAACCGCGTCACGCCGTTTACCGGACCGGACTTGCGGAATTTAAGTGACGGCGCAAAGGTCGTGACGAAGTATCTGTCGAAAGGTACCATGATCCTCGTCGTAGCAGCCCTTGTGGCATTATTGGCATTTTTTGTATGGGTCTGGATCAAAGGACCGAAATTTCAGGGGAAAATCCGCTGGTATCTGAATGTGCCGTTGATTGCTCTGGTAATTGTACTCTTTACGGGAGCAACAAATCTGGCGCTTGCAAAGCGTGTGCTTTCCAGCTATTTCGTCAACATCGCATTTGCCTACCAGGATTACGGCTATCCGTACTGTCTGGCAGTCACCCTGTTTGATACGGGAATTTCAGAGCCGAACGGCTATTCCGAACAGCTCGTGAAACAGATTGAGACGAGTGAAGGCGAACAAAAAGAGGATGATACGGTAAAACCGAATATTATCTTTTTGCAGCTGGAGTCCTTTTTCGATCCGGAGCTGGTTAATTTCCTCAACATTTCCGAGGATCCGATCCCGTATTACCGGCAGCTGATGAAGGATTATTCTTCCGGTTATCTCCGCGTGCCGGTGGTGGGAGCCGGAACAGCAAACACAGAGTTTGAAACTATTTCCGGCATGAGCCTCCGGTATTTCGGAGCGGGTGAGTATCCGTACAAATCGGTGCTTTCAGAGGAGACGTGTGAGAGTGCGCCGTATGTTTTAAAGAATCTTGGCTATGCGACCCATGCGATCCACAACAATGAAGCAAACTTCTATTCCAGAAGAAGTGTATTCTCACGTCTTGGTTTTGATACCTTTACCTCGGAGGAATATATGCCGGATATCTCGGATGTGACGGCGACAGGATGGGTAAAAGACCATATTCTGACAAAAGAGATCATAAAAACGCTCGATGCGACAGACGAACCGGATTATATCTATACGATTTCGGTACAGGGCCACGGTGATTATCCGACAGAGCCGGTGCTTGACGATCCGGAGATTACAGTGACAGGCGCGGAAGACCGGGAAAAAAATAATTACTCCTGGGAATATTATGTAAATCAGATTCATGAGATGGACAAATTTGTCAAAGAGCTGACGACAAAGCTTGCGGATTATCCGGAGCCGGTGGTACTTGTGATGTACGGGGACCATCTGCCAACGATGGGACTGAAAGTAGAAGATCTGGAGAACCGCTATCTGTATCAGACCGAATACGTAATCTGGGATAATATGGGACTGAAAAGGAAACAGGAAAACATTGCTTCCTACCAGATTGCAGCAGAGGTTATGAACCGTGTGGGAATTCATGACGGAACCATTTTCCGGTATCATCAGACGAGACGGAATACGAAGAATTATCAGGTGGATCTCGAGGTGCTGCAGTATGATATGCTGTATGGAAAACGGTACGTTTACGGAGAAGACGGAGAGACACCGTATGAGCGTGTGAAGCTGCAGATGGGTGCTCTGCCGGTAACACTGGAACGAATCGAAAAATCCGGAGAAGATACCTGGTATTTTTACGGAGAAAACTTTACGGCATCGAGCCGTGTGGAAGTCAACGAGGAGATACAGGATACCGTTTATGTCAGCCCGTCGATTCTGATGGTGCATAGTCTGACCCTGGAAGACGGTGATCAGATTACAATCGCGCAGCAGAGCAACAGCTCGACGAAGAAGGTGCTGACAAGGACAGAGCCGATGATGTATGAAGAGCCAAAAACGGTATCTACACCGACGCCGACGCCGAACCCGGACAGCACGAAAACGGACGTGACACAGGAAAATGCCAATACGAGCACTGCGCCGCAGGATGAACTGACGGCAGCGCCGTCCGGTGCGCCGGAGGGCGAAGGCGACAAGATTGAGCCGTCAAAAACAGAAAACAGCGATAAACCGGCCGAAGACGGCGGTCTGCAGAATTAAAAAGAGTGTCCGAAAGATCATACAGTGGGGCGGATTTTGACGTCCCACTGTATCTTTTTACGGGGAAAGTCGAAAAGTCGGGACAAAATTTTGAAAATTGCTATGGACATATCCGGTCACTCGATTATAATGATACTAGGGTCTGAAAGCAGCCCTAAAATACTGAAGAATGGTGAAATAAAGTGAATTATACAGAAGCAGTTGATTATATCGAAACAATACCGAAATTTACGGTGAAGCATCCGCCGGAACATACGAGGGAGCTTCTTTCGCGCCTTGGGAATCCGCAGGAAGGGATCAAAATTATCCATGTGGCGGGCACGAACGGAAAGGGAAGCGTCTGCGCGTACTTGAATGCGATGCTGCTTGCAGGCGGCAAAAAGACAGGACTTTTTACCTCCCCGCACCTTGTACGCATCAACGAGCGGTTCCAGATCAACGGGGAAGATGTGTCGGATGAGCAGTTTCTCGACGCATTTCTCAAAGTGGAAAAAGCAGCCAAAGAATACGAGGCGGAGGGCGAAGGCCATCCGAGCTATTTTGAGACGCTGTTCCTGATGGGAATGCTGATTTTCAAAGAAGCCGGCGTGGAATACCTGGTCATGGAGACCGGCCTTGGCGGACGGCTGGATGCGACAAATGTGGTCGAAAAGCCGCTGGCATGCATCATCACGTCCATCAGCCGCGACCACACCGAGTATCTCGGCGACACCCTCGAGGCGATTGCGGGAGAGAAAGCCGGCATCATCAAAGCCGGTGTCCCGGTGATTTACGACGCCAGCCAGCCAGGTCCGGCGTCTGTCATTGCCGCAAAGGCGAAAGAGATGGGAAGCCCGGCATGGCCGATGGAGCCGTCGTTCTATGAGATGAAAACACAGAGCCGCGAGGGCATCACCTTTACCTTTGCATACCTGGGCGGCGAAAAAGCAGAGCTTGCGATTCCGTACGTGGCAAAATATCAGATGATGAATGCAAGCCTTGCGTTTTACACGATGCATATTCTGCAGGACGTGCACGACATTCCTAAGAACGTGCTTGCGGAAGGTCTTTCGAAGATCAAATGGCCGTGCCGTATGGAAATGGCTGCGCCGGGCGTCATCATCGACGGCGCGCACAACGAGGACGGCATTGCACAGTTTGTCAGCACGGCAGGCTATTTTGCGAAAGAAAACGAGATCACGATTCTGTTCACGGCAGTTGCAGACAAGCACTATCATGAGATGATCGGTGAAATCTGCGAGGGCATCCATCCGTCCCATGTTGTTGCAACGCAGATCGACGGAAGCCGCGTCGTACCGGCGGAAGTGCTTGCAGAGGACTTCAGAAAAGCAGGATGCACGGATGTCTGCGCGGAATCGGAGATCGGGGCAGCGTATGAGAAGGCACTGGAAAAGAAGGGCAGCGGCATGCTGTTCTGCGTGGGTTCTCTGTATCTGGCGGGCGAACTGAAAGCATATCTTGCAAAGCGGAATGGTTAGCGAATACAGGAAGGAATTTTTTGTTTATGTTAAATTACGAAGAAGAACTGAAGAAGTTTAAACCGTGTCTCGATGTGGACGAGGTGGAGGATGCGATTTACAGCCGTGATCTGACGGATGTGATCGACATTTTGAAAGAAATGATGAAAAACGACAAGCCGGAACAGGAAAACGAGACAGAAGCGGAAAAGGAAGAGTAAGGTGCCGGAATGAACTGTATGAATTGTAAATCGGTTGTGGACGTCGGAATGGAGATCTGTCCCAACTGTGGTTTTAACCTGAGAGTACAGAGAAAATGTTTTTCTCTTTCGAATATGTACTACAATCTGGGCCTCGACAAGGCAGAGATCCGGGATCTTTCCGGAGCGATTGATATGCTGCGGCGGAGCCTGAAGTTTAACAAATACAATATCCATGCGCGGAACTTGTTAGGCCTTGTCTATTTTGAGACGGGTGAAGCGGTTGCGGCGTTAAGTGAGTGGATCATCAGCAAGAATATTATGCCGGAGAATAATGTGGCGACGGAGTATATTGCGACGCTGCAGGCGGAGCAGGCGAAGCTGGATATGATCAATCAGACGATCAAGAAATACAACAGTGCGCTGAAATGCTGCCGCGAGAACAATGAGGATGTGGCTGCAATCCAGCTGCGCAAGATTCTGAACCAGAATCCGAAGCTGATCAAGGGATATCATCTGCTGGCGCTGATTTATATTCACAAGGGTGAGTATGAGAAAGCGCGGAAGATTCTGAAAAAGGCGGCGAAAATTGACAAGACAAATTCGACGACGCTGCGTTTCCTGAAGGAGGTTGACTTCCAGACGGGTACGCAGACATCGCTGGAGCCGAGGCGGTTCGGACGCAGGGAGCGGACGGAAGAGCAGCGGGAGGACGAAAGAGAGCGGGTAGTAAGCGGCGATACGGTGATTATTCCGCCGACGTTCCGCGAGACATCGACGGCGGCTACCATGCTGAATATCGGCATTGGACTGGTGCTCGGCGCACTGGTTGTGTGGTTTCTCGTCGGGCCGGCGAATACGCAGAGAATTAACCGCCAGGCGGATGAAAAGGTTGTGGAATACAGCGGAAAAATGGCGAGCCAGGAGGCGCAGCTGAATCAGCTTCAGAGCCAGGTGGATTCCCTGAACGAAACGACGGCATCTGCCCAGCAGCAGATCCAGACGGCACAGGACACGGTGGCTTCGTATGAAAACCTTTTGAAAGCAGTGGAAGCGCAGCAGCAGGGCAATACAAGCAATGCAACCAATGCACTGACGGAGGTCAACCCGGAGGCCCTCTCTGTAGATGCAAGAGCCGTTTACGATACGATCTACAAGAGCATGCAGTCGACGATGTTCCAGGAACTCTCAGATTCTGGCGTCAGTGCGTTTGATGATTCGAATTACACGGAGGCGATTGATAAGCTTTCGAAGGCTAAGAATATCAACGACAGTGACTATACGGTGCTTAACTATCTGGCGCATGCGTATCGGCTGAGTGGGGATACCGATAATGCGATTTCGGTGTTCCAGGAGATCATCGATAAGTTCCCGGGAACCCAGAAGGCTACTAAGGCCGAGCAGCAGATTGAGGCGCTGGGGGGGACTGTGAAGACGGAGGAATAGTGAGGACGGATGCCCACGGGGCAGAATGCCGCAGGAGATGCGGCGCTGTTTCGTCGGGCTGATACCACTGACTACGCGGAGGGTGCGTGGGACGAAGGGCAAAAAAGTATAAAAGTGAGAAGATAAAACACAAAAGATGAAATTCGCTTTACGGCGAAAAATCTTTTGTGTTTTTTATTTTATGACAGGAAAAAGGGAGGATGGGAAATGGATAATCGTGTTTGGGTGAAGGATGCGGTGATGACGATTCGGCTTCCGGAAGAGGTGGATCATTTTGTGGCTGACCGGCTTCGGGAGGAGGCGGGGGAGATTTTGGTGGAGAGGAATGTGAGGGAGGTGGTGTTTGATTTTCGGAAGACGGTGTTTATGGACAGTTCGGGGATTGGACTGGTGATGGGGAGGTTTCGGGAGATGGAGCTGATTGGCGGGAAGGTGAGAGCGGTGCATGTGGGAGAGCGGATGCGGAGGATTCTGGTGATGTCGGGGGTGACGCGGGTGATTGAGGTGGAAGAGGAGAAGACGTGGAAGTAGGTTTTGGACGGGGAGTGGGCAGAAAGGGGAATGGGATGATGCGAGAAAGGATGAAAACAGAAGAGAAGATGCGGTGGAATACGATGACGCTGGAATTTGAGAGCCGTCCCTGCAATGAGAGTTTTGCGCGGGTGTCTGCGGCGGCGTTTCTGGCGCAGCTGAATCCGACGGTGGAGGAAGTGGCGGATGTCAAGACGGCGATTTCGGAGGCGGTTACGAATGCGATGATTCACGGATACCGGCAGGAAAAAGGGAAAATTCAGATGAAGTGTGTGCTGGATCTGGAGGAGAAGGTGTTTCAGGTGACGGTAAAAGATACCGGCGTCGGGATCGAAAATGTGGAGAAGGCGATGGAGCCGATGTTTACGACCTGCCCGGAGCTGGAGCGGTCGGGGATGGGGTTTTCGTTTATGGAGGCGTTTATGGATGAGCTGGAAGTAAGGTCGCATCCGGGATGGGGGACGGAAGTGGTGATGAAACGGAAAATCGGTGTGCATCCGGAAATGTAAGGGCCGGATCGGAAGTCATAGGAGTCAGAATGCATGGAACATACGCTTGCCCTGATCGAAAAGGCACACGAAGGGGATAAAGCGGCAAGGGATACACTGGCAGAGGAAAATATGGGACTGGTCTGGAGCATGGTGAGGCGGTTTGCAAACCGCGGGGTGGAGATGGAGGATCTGTGCCAGATCGGGAGCATTGGGCTGTTGAAGGCGATTGATAAATTTGATCCTTCGTTTGAAGTCTGTTTTTCGACGTATGCGGTTCCGATGATTGCGGGGGAGATCCGGCGGTTTCTGCGGTCGGAGGGGATGGTGAAGGTGAGCCGCCCGATCCGGGAACTGGCGTGGAAAGCGTATGCGGTGCGTGAGCGGCTGGAGCGGGAGAACGGGCGCGATCCGACGCTGGCGGAGATAGCGGGGGAGCTTGATGTTACCGTGGAAGAAATCGTGGAGGCGATGGAGTCCGGCGCGGAGGTGGAATCGCTGCAGAAGACCATCTATCAGGGGGAAAACCACGATATTTCTCTGATGGACCGCATTCCGGAAAAAGAGAACGGGCAGGAAAAGCTGCTGAACCGGATTTTCTTGGAAGAGCTGTTGGGACGACTGCCCGCGAAGGAGCGGCAGCTCATCTACATGCGCTATTTTCAGGACATGACGCAGGCGCAGATCGCCGGAAAACTGGGGATTTCGCAGGTGCAGGTGTCGCGGATGGAAAAGAAGATTCTGCGGCAGATGCGGATGGAAAAGGTCTGACAAAAATACAAATCCGGCGGAAGGGCGCTTTTCCTGGGAAAGGCAGAGAAAAGTGCCTGAAACCCGGGCGGATAAAGGAAGAAAAGAAAGGCGAAGCGGGGAAAGGCGGCAGAAAGTTTAAAAATATTCACTGGAATATCGGAGGAAGGTGTGCTACAATGAGCGAAATACGAAGAAAGGCAGGTGGAAGAACATGGATTATCTGACAGAAAATGTGGCGGTCAATCTGAAACGGATCCGGCAGTCGAAAGGGATGAGTCTCGACCAGGTCTCAGAGCAGACCGGGGTCAGCAAGAGTATGCTCTCGCAGATCGAAAAGGGAACGGCGAACCCGTCGCTTGGCGTGCTCGGGAAGATTACGAGCGGCCTGCGGATTGAATTTCAGGAGCTGATTGCAACGCCGCTGGTGGATAGTTATCTTGTGACACCGGAGAATCTGGTTCCGACGAAAGAGCTGGAGGGGCAGTACACTGTGTGGACGTTCTTTCCGTATGAGGACACGCGGCTTGTGGAAATCTACCGCATCGACATCGAACCGGGCGGAACGTATGTGAGCGGCGGCCACGGAGAGAAAACAAGAGAGTACCTGGTGGTGACAGACGGCGTGATGACCGTGGAGTGCAATGGAAAAGAGCATGAGATCCACTTGAAGCAGGCATTCCGTTTCGAGACAGACCAGACCCACATCTACCGCAACAGAGGGACGGAGAAGACGAGCTGCATGTGTTTCTTTCTCGACTATCACTAAAAGCCGCAGAATAACAGGCTTTCTTTTTTTGAATGAACTGTTCAATATAATGGACAGAAGTCCACTGGAACATCAGAATAAAAAACAACGGATATGAAAAAAAATACGGTGGAAGACGAAAAAACATCAAAAAAGAATAGAAAAAGCGGGTGTTAAAGAAAAAGCAAAAATAAAAAACTTTTTTAAAAAAAGTAATTGACAAATATAGGGAGTGGTGCTATTGTATGGTTGTACAAAATAATAAACGAAAAACAAAGCAAAGACGCTTACCAACGAGTAGTCTTTGCTTTTTTGTTTTTTATTTAAAAAATCTTTTCAACGCTATGGGAGGATAACACTATGAGATTAAAAGACACAGGATTAACGGTTCAGGACATCAAAGACAAAGTAAACAAGTACATGATCGAGACCTACGAGCGTTTCGATTTCCTTGCAGAAACCGCAGAGGGGATGTACATGTACGACGAAAACGGAACGCCGTATCTTGACTTTTACGCAGGCATCGCCGTAAACAACGCCGGAAACAGAAACCCGAAAGTTGTTGCTGCAGCAAAAGAGCAGCTCGACGATATCATGCATACCTTCAACTATCCATACACCATCCCGCAGGCACTGCTTGCTGAGAAAGTCTGCGAGACCATCGGCATGGACAAGATCTTCTATCAGAACTCCGGTACCGAGGCGAACGAGGCCATGATCAAAATGGCAAGAAAGTACGGCATCGAGAAATACGGCCCGAACCGTTACCACATCGTAACCGCAAAGATGGGCTTCCATGGAAGAACCTTCGGTGCCATGTCTGCAACCGGTCAGCCGGGCAACGGATGCCAGGTTGGATTCGGACCGATGACCTACGGATTCTCCTACGCACCGTACAATGATCTGCAGGCCTTCAAAGATGCATGTACCGAAAACACCATCGCCATCATGGTTGAGCCGGTACAGGGCGAAGGTGGTGTTCATCCGGCAACGAAAGAGTTCATGCAGGGACTCCGGAAGTTCTGTGATGAGAACGACATGCTGCTTCTGATTGATGAAGTACAGACCGGCTGGTGCAGAACCGGTGCGGTAATGTCTTACATGAACTACGGCATCAAACCGGATATCGTATCCATGGCAAAAGGTCTTGGCGGCGGAATGCCGATTGGCGCAATCTGCGCAACAGCTGAAGTAGCAAAAGCCTTTACCCCGGGATCTCACGGAACTACCTTCGGCGGCCATCCAGTCAGCTGTGCAGCAGCACTGGCAGAAGTCAACGAACTGATCGACCGCGACCTTGCCGGAAATGCAAAGAAAGTCGGTGATTACTTCGCAGAAAAATTAGCAAAACTGCCGCATGTCAAAGAAGTCAGACATCAGGGACTGCTGGTCGGCGTAGAGTTTGATGATACCATCAGCGGCGTAGAAGTCAAACATGGCTGCCTTGACCGCCATCTGCTGATCACCGCCATCGGAGCGCACATCATTCGTCTGATCCCTCCGCTTATCGTAACCGAGGAGGACTGCGACAAGGCAGTTGCTATCATCGAAGAAACCGTAAAAGCTCTGGAAAAATAAAGAATTCTTATAGAAACAAAGAAAATCTCATAGCGTGAAAAGAACAGGACAAGGACGTCAAAAAGCAAAGAACCATGCTTCGCCCCTGTCCTGTTTTTCTTTTCATTCTGTGAATCGGAAACAACAGGTAAAACAGAGAAATTAAATGTGAGAGGAAAACGGTATGGGACATCTGGTTATCACAATCGGCTGCGAGTACGGAGCCAAAGGAAATGCCATCGGCAGGAAAATTGCGGAGGATCTCGGAATTAAGTTCTACGATCGCGATCTGGTGGATCAGATTATTGAAGAAGTCGGAATTCCGAAAGACATCATGAACCGTGTAGAAGAGGGCGGTACGATTGCCGGAAAAGGAGCCGAGGGCGATGTCCGTGGATCCTTCTCAAAATATGCGGACCTGACCGAGCGTGCGATTCATGTACAGAAGCAGATCATCCGGAAACTGGCAGAAAAAGAGGCCTGCGTCATCATCGGACGATCCGCGGATTACATCTTAAAGGACAGCAAAGATATCAAGCTCCTCCGGGCTTTTATCTATGCACCGGATGAGATCCGCATTCAGAATATCATGAAGAGCCACAGCCTTTCCGAGAGCGATGCAAAAATTCTGCTGCTCGAGAAGGACAAACGGTATCACAAGCGTCATCTGGCGCTGACCGGCAGCAACCGCGGAGACCGGCACAACCGAGACATTCTGATCAACAGTGCATTCCTTGGTGTGGAGGGCACAGCGGAATATCTCGAGGAACTGATTCAGAAGAAATACGGAAGCGGGGAGGAATAAGCCATGGAACAGAAAAAATCAGAATTTGACAAAGTATTAGGTGCATGGGATATTCTCGTCATCGCTTTCGGAGCCATGATCGGCTGGGGCTGGGTCGTATCCTCAGGAAGCTGGATTCAGAAGGGCGGCGTTGTCGGAGCTTCAATTGCGTTCGCGATCGGCGGTGTCATGATCTTCTTCATCGGACTGACTTACGCAGAACTGACTGCAGCGATGCCGCAGTGCGGCGGCGAGCACGTCTTCAGCTACAAGGCGATGGGCCCGAACGGTTCGTTCATCTGTACCTGGGCGATTATTTTAGGATATGTCAGTGTTACGTGTTTCGAGGCGTGCGCCTTCCCAACCATCATCACGTATCTGTGGCCGGGATTCCTGAAAGGCTATATGTACAGCGTGGCAGGATTTGATATCTATGCTTCCTGGGTAGCCGTAGCCGTTATTGTAGCGTTCCTCATCACACTGATCAATGTGCTGGGCGCAAAAACAGCAGCCGTTCTGCAGACGGTCCTTACCTGTATCATCGGCGGCGCTGGTATCCTTCTGATTGTGGCATCCGTGATCAACGGAGATTCCAGCAATCTGCAGGGACAGATGTTCGTCGGCGAGAGCACCGGAACGATGTTCCAGAACATCATCAAAGTTGCTGTTGTTACCCCGTTCTTCTTCATCGGCTTTGACGTTATCCCGCAGGCAGCAGAGGAAATCAACGTTCCGTTAAAGAAAATCGGTAAAATGATGATTCTCTCCGTTGTACTCGCTGTTGTTTTCTATTCCTGTGTTATCCTGGCTGTCGGCTATGTGCTGAACCCGTCCGAAATCCTGAGCTCGGAAGCAGGAACCGGACTTGTCACAGCAGATGCGATGGCGAAAGCGTTCGGTACAGCGGTTATGGCAAAAGTCATCATCGTCGGCGGTATGTGCGGTATCATCACATCCTGGAACTCCTTTATGATCGGCGGTTCCCGTGCCCTGTACTCTATGGCTGAATCCTACATGATTCCGCCGATGTTCGCAAAGCTTCATCCGCAGCACAAAACTCCGATCAACGCCCTGTTCCTGATCGGCGCGCTGACTATGCTGGCTCCGTTTGCAGGACGAGGCATGATGGTGTGGATCTGTGATGCAGGTAACTTTGGATGCTGTCTTGCCTACTGTATGGTATCTCTTTCCTTCCTGATCCTGCGGAAGAAAGAGCCGGATATGCCGCGTCCGTACCGTGTTCCGGCGTACAAATTTGTTGGAACGATGGCAGTTCTGATGTCCGGATGCATGGTGCTTGTTTACTGCATTCCTGGTTCCGGCGGAACGCTGGTATGGCAGGAGTGGCTGATGGTAGGCGGCTGGAGCCTCCTCGGTGTTGTATTCTTTGCAGTCTGCAAGTTCAAATATAAAGAGAAGTTCGGCAGTCTGATCGAGCTGATCTCCGACGAGGACGCAGCGTCCCTGATGCCGGAGGCAGACGATGCGGAACTCGACGTTGTTATCGATGCAGCGATCGACCGTGTCCTTGCCAAAATGGCTGGCTGAAGCTGAGATAGGATAAAACAAAGCGTGTCGGAAAGAAAAATTTTCGGCACGCTTTCTGAAAGAAAGGGGAAAAATAAGATGAATCCATTCGAATTTTCGATTCCACAGAATATTATTGTCGGAGCAGGAACGCTTGCCAAACTGCCGGAGTGTGCCAAGAAGATGGGCGGAACCCATGCGATGATTCTTTCCGGTCCTACCCTGAAAAAAATGGGCGTTGTGGACAAAGCAGCGGACAGCCTGAAAGCGGCAGGCATCGCAGCCGATATTTTCACAGATATTGAGGCGAATCCGTCTGTGACGACAGTAGAAAAAGCAACCGAGAGCTATCTTGCTTCCGGCGCAGACTTTCTCGTAGCACTCGGCGGCGGTTCTCCGATGGATGTAGCAAAGGCCGTCGGTGTGACGGCAAAATACGGCGGAAGCATTACGGAATACGAAGGCGCACACAAAGTGCCGGGAAAAATTGTCCCGCTGATTGCCATTCCGACGACTGCGGGAACCGGCTCCGAGGTGACCGCATTTTCCGTGATCACCGACCACAGCAGAGATTACAAGCTGACCGTATTCAGCTATGAACTTCTGCCGGAGTATGCCATTCTCGATCCGGAACTTTTAACTTCCGCTCCGGCATCCGTTGCGGCAGCGTGCGGTATTGATGCTTTTATCCATGCGGAGGAGGCTTATATTTCCACAGCCGCATCTCCGTTCTCCGATGCCATGGCAGAAAAAGCGATGGAATTGATCGGTAAAAATATCCGCCGTTTCGTGGCGCGCAGAACCGATCTCGAAGCCGCAGAGGCGATGCAGACCGGTTCGCTGTTTGCGGGTATTGCATTTTCCTACGCAAGACTTGGAAATGTCCATGCAATGAGTCATCCTGTGAGCGCCTTCTTCGATGTGCCGCACGGCGTGGCAAATGCCGTTCTGCTTCCGGTCATCGCAGAGTACAATGCACTGGCAGACCATGGAAGATATCTGAAGATCTACAACTACATCAGCGAAATCCCGGCATACGCCGATGAATTTGAGCCAATGATGCTGGTCGGCGCGATCCGCGAGCTGACCGCAGCCATCGGAATCCCGGCCAGCCTGACCGATGCGATCCGCCAGGCGGCAAAGGGAAAAGAAGTGACAGCAGAGGAGATCGAGAGCAAAATCGTGCCGATGGCGGTAGATGCGATGAAGAGCGGAAACATCGCCGTCAACCCGAGAGCGTCCCGTCAGCAGGACATCGAGGCGCTGTACCGGAAAGCACTGTAGGAGAGAAATCTAATATAGATATAGAAGAAACCGTAAAGGGCGATGCTGTGAAAAGTATGTACAGCATCGTCCTTTTTCTGCTTGTCTTCCGAAAATATGTGCTGTAAAATAAATTTATCGTGCTGTTCTTACAAAACAGAGCAGCGAGGGGTGGATTTTTTTATTAAATCTTACTATTGGAGGAAGCAAAACATGGAAAATAATGTATTGCAGCAATTAAAAGAAAATATCGCAAAGGTCATGATCGGAAACGAGCGCACGATCGAGCTTGTCCTGACCTGCCTTGTTGCCAAAGGTCATATCCTGCTCGAGGATGTCCCGGGAACAGGAAAAACGGTCATGGCGAAATCCCTTGCGAAATCCGTCGAGGCAGAGTTCGGCCGCATCCAGTTCACACCGGACTTACTGCCGTCCGATGTCACCGGTCTCAATTATTTTGATGCCAAAAGCGGAGAGTTCGTCTTTTCGAAAGGCCCTGCCTTCTGCAACATTCTGCTTGCCGATGAGATCAACCGTGCAACGCCGAAGACGCAGAGCAGCCTTCTCGAGTGCATGGCTGAGCGCCAGATCACCGTGGACGGTGTGACACGGCCGCTCGAGGAGCCGTTCCTCGTCATCGCCACGCAGAACCCGCTCGAGACGCTCGGAACCTTCCCGCTGCCGGAGGCGCAGATGGACCGTTTTTTAATGAAACTTTCGATGGAAGCATTAAGCCCGGCGGAAGAGACACAGATGATCGCCCGTTTCCTGACCGAGGAGCCGCTCGCCGAGCTGTCGTCTGTCTGCCAAAAAGAAGAAATCCGTACCCTGCAGGAGGCGTGTAAAGAAGTCTACCTGCATCCGGAACTGGTACAGTATCTCGTCCGCGTCGTACAGGAGACGAGAGTCAACAGCAAAATTGCAAGCGGTGTGAGCCCGCGTGGAACACTCGCATTTTTACGTGCCGTACAGGGCCACGCGCTGGTGCAGGGACGAAACTACGTTGTGCCGGAGGACTTCAAGACCGTGGCTGTTCCGGTACTCGCACACCGTCTCACCATGCAGATCGGCGCAGACGACGGAAGAGCCGCAGAATCGGTGATCGAGGAAATTTTAAACCGCATCGATCTGCCGACCGAAAACTGGTCAGGAAGGTAACGGACTATGCTTCTTTTATTACTATTTGGAATGGCGCTCGCCTGGTTTCTGCAGAAAAAGCTGTACCAGAAAAACTGGCAGAAAAATCTGAGAATCCAGGTCAGCTTCCAGGATTCCGCGATCTATGAGGGCGAGGAGAGTACGTTAAAAGAGGTCGTCGTAAACGACAAACTGCTGCCGATTCCGGCACTCGAGCTTGGCATTTCGATGAGCCGCAATCTGGAATTCGACCGCGAGGCAAAAGCAAACGCGAGCATCACCGACCAGAGCTACAAACGCGATGTCTTTTCGTTCCTGTTTCATCAGCAGGTCACGAGAACACTGCCGTTTCAGGCGAAAAAACGAGGATTCTACGAGATCACCGGTGCGCATGCCGTAGCGTACGATCTTTTTTTCCGGGAGGGTCTTTACAGCGATTACCCGCAGCAGACACAGATGTACGTTTACCCGCGCCAGGTCGATACTGCACGGATTCAGATGATCTGCCGTGCCGTGTCGGGCATGGTTCTGTCACGGAATCGCCTGTACGAGGACCCGTTTGAATTTTCCGGTATCCGCGATTACCGGAAAGAAGACCCGATGAACCGCATCAACTGGAAATCGTCGGCACGGATGGGAGATCTGATGGTCAACCAGTTTGACGCGACGACGAGCGTGGAAGTTACGGTGCTTCTCGATATCGAGGACGCCAACATTCTGCGCGAGGAAGCGCAGGTCGAGGAGAGCATCCGCATCACGTCTTCGCTTGCGGCGCGGATGGTGAAAAACAAGATGAATCTGTGGGTGAAGAGCAATGCGAAAGATGAGGAGACCGGCGAGGAGCTGCGTGTCCATCTGGCAGCGGGCGCCGGAAAAACAGCGGAGCTGAACCGGAAACTGGCGTGCGTGCAGCTTGGGGGCAATCTCACAGGCAGCGCGGAGTTTCTGCACAAAGAGGCGGAAAAAGAGCTCACCGGCCATACCTACGTTGTCGTATCCAAAAACAGAACCGATGAGGTCCGTGAGGCGCTTCATCTGCTCTCCGGTGCGCAGAACCAGGTGCTGTGGGTGATTCCGTATCTGCCGGGCGAAGAAGTTCCGTCGGAGCAGAACCGTGCGTACACCGCAATCGGCTGGGAGGTGAAACCATGGAAATAAAAAAGACACCGGTACAGATCCCGCTGACCTGGCTTCATGTCTGGCTTTTATTCGCCGGCATCTATGGCTTTGCCGCCGGTTTTCTGGAGCTGACGGGAAGGGAGGCGCTGTATTTCTGCGCCATATCCTTATTGCTGCTGATTCCGGCCGCCGCAAGCTGGATTCTGATCCGGAAAACGAAAGCACTCTGGCAGTTTCTGCTTGGCGGAATTGCGGTCTGCGCGGTGACGTATCTGGCAGCGAAATTTTTCTGTTCCCTGTTCAGTGTGCAGGCGGCAGCGGTAATTGAAGCGGCTGCGGCGGCAAACGATGGAAAAAACAAGTTTGATAACGGTATTTCTCCTGCATTTCTGGAGAGCCTTTCCGGCGTGATGACGGGTCTTATGGCCGCTGTGATTTTCCTGATCCGCGGCTATGTCAGAATCCGCAAAGGCCAGTTAAAGAAAGCAGCGCAGGAACTGCCGGCCGGCTCAATGCCGCTGGCGGATATGGAAGCGTGGGAGATCCCGACGCTCCTCGATGAGCCAAAGCCCCTTCATTTTCTCTGGTTTATGATACAGTATGTGATCGGTGTGCTGATGAAAATGCCGTTCTACTGGCATCTGATCTACTGGTTTTTCTTTGCAGATGTATTCCTGTGCTTCTTCTGCCAGTACCTCGACGGCATGCACGGGTTCATCCGTGACCATCAGAAAATCGCCAATCTCCCGGTGGAGACGATGCAGCGGACGGGAAAACTGATCCTGAAAATTGCAGTACTCCTTCTGGTACTGTTCGTGCTCCCATCGGCGCTCTACGGAAAGGATCCGATTGCGGAGCGATCGCAGGATATGAGCCGAAAGAGCTGGAAAGCGATCTTACGATCGAAACACCGGAGGCCGAGGCGCCGCAGGGCATGGAGCAGGCCGATCTGTCCGATATGCTGGGGGACAAAGAGTACAAACCGATGCCGCAGTGGATCCAGAATCTTTTTACGGCGGTCATGTATCTTGTGATGGTTGCCGTCGGAACCGCGGTTCTGCGGGCGATTTACCAGAGCGTAAAAAATGCGGGAAAAGCCTTCTCAGAGGATGAGGAGGACGAAGTTCTCTTCCTGCATCAGGGAAACGACGAACGGGAAAATCTGCCGTGGCGGCGGGAAAAGAAAGAGGGCTATCTCTCCCCGAATATGCGTATCCGCCGGCAGTATAAAAAAACGATCAAAAAAGCCGGAAAATACCAGCCGACCGGAGCCGAAACCCCGGCGGAGCTGGAAGAGAGAAACGAGCTTTCCGGCGACGGCATGAGACGGCTGCACGACGGCTATGAAAAAGCCCGTTACAGCTGCGAGGGCTGCACAAAAGAAGAGGCGGAAGCGCTGCGGAACTGATTTAAAACCAGTTCCCGGCAGCGGTCCACAGCCAATAGAGAAAGCCGAGCAGCCAGCTTGCAAAGACACCGTACAGAATGACAGGTCCGGCGATGGTGAAAATTTTCGCACCGATGCCGAAGACCTGTCCTTCTTTTTTATATTCAATCGCAGGAGCTGCAACCGAGTTGGCAAAGCCGGTGATCGGGACGAGCGCACCGCAGCCGGCAAAGGTGACGATTTTCTGATAGATGTTGAGGCCGGTTAAAATCACACTGCTAAGGATCAGAATCAGCGAGCACCAGGAGCCGGCGTCATCTTTGCTGAGCGAGAACTGCGTTTTGCCGATATGGAGCAGAATCTGCCCCACGACACAGATCAGACCGCCGACGATAAAGGCTTTTGCCATATTGCAGAAGAGATTCTGCTTTGGCGTCACCTCTTTGACAAACTGTTCGTATTCTTTTTTTGCCCGTTCACTTTTTAAACTCTGCATCACATCTTACCTCCAGTTCTTATTGAAATCCACTTGCAAAATAATAGAGAGAGCCCGCGATTTTCCCTGCCGCCATGCAGAGAATTACAAACGGCAGTCCGCGCGTCAGTCCGATCCGGCGGCAGAGGATCGAAAACAGGTTGACGACTTCGCCGAGCGCGATGATCCAGCTTCCCAGATAAATGCCCGCAAAAAGCCAGAACACACCGGCCGTCCAGGAGGGCAGGGAAAACGAGAAGGTGCCAAGCGAGAAAAGATCGCCGAACAGCGCCCCGGCCATACAGCAGCATTCGTAAAAACGCAGGCTCTCTGCTGTCTTTGTGATGCCGGCGTACCGTGTCACGATGCCAAGGCCGATCACAAGCGCGACAAGGCCGCTCGCGATGAAAAAGCCAAGGCTAAGACCGGCCATGGCCAGCAGGATCTCTGGCAGGATTCGCATGAAAAGCCTCCTTTCCTTTACCGGAGCGGTCGTTCTGTTCGATAATGGTCGTATCGATATCATCCTCGTAGACCCGCATTTCCACCTCGAGCGGCGTCGGGTCCTGCGTGAATTTCCGCCGTCCGAAATGGTTGAAATAGAGCACGACGCCAAGGCCGATGCCGATGGAATATGAAATTTCCAGCACCGAAAATCCGGGCGTCATCTGCGGGAGAAAACGGGTGTAAACATCCAAAAACAGCTCGCGGACGCCGATGTCGGTGTGGAAGGTCATAATGGAAAACGCAGTTCCGATAAACGTAAGGATGCCGACCAGAATCGTTTTGCACCAGCTGATCCAGGTGTTTTTCTGACGCGGATCCTCGTACGTTAAAATAAAATTCGGCTCGCCGATGTGGGTGACATCGACGTGCTCCTCGGCCTCCGTGACGAGGCGGACGAGGGTGGAGGCGGAGCAGACGTAGCGCCCGTATCCGTCATCGGGAAGATGCGCCACGCGGCGGACCTGATTGCGGGCGAGGACAGCGCCGTCTGAACAGGAAAGCTGCGCCACATCGCCGAGCGTCACGACGGGACTGGTGATTTTGATATTCCGCTCCGTCTGAAGATACAGCATTTCACTCATGAAAAAGATTCCTCTAAAAGTTTCTGAAACAGGATTTTTGTGCTACAGCGTACAGAGTTCCCTAAAACAGGAAAATCATGCGTAAGAATGGAAAAAACGGAAATACTGAAGGTCAGAAATGGTAAGACGCAAAATAAGAAAATGGAGGAATTTGCCGATGAGACAGATGACAGGAAAGCAGAGCATCTCGTTTGCCAAAGCCGTCTATATCGAGGGCAGCGCGGCGATTGTAGGAGAAAAGGAAAAGGATGGACCGCTGGGCGAATACTTTTCGCACACGCTTTCGGACCCGATGTGCGGGCAGGAGAGCTGGGAGGAGGGCGAGAGTGAACTGCAGCTTGCCACCGCGAAGCTGGCAATGCAGAAAGCCAATGTGAGGCCGGAGCAGATCCGCATGATTTTTGCGGGCGATCTTCTGGCACAGTCAATCGCATCATCGTTCGGCCTGGTGGATCTGAACTGCCCGCTCTACGGCCTGTTCGGTGCCTGCTCGACGATGGGAGAGGCGCTTTCGCTTGGCGCGATGGCAGTCGCGGGAGGATACGGTGACCGGGTGCTGGCGGTGACATCGAGCCACTTTGGAACGGCGGAGAAGGAGTTCCGTTTTCCGCTCGCCTACGGAAACCAGCGCCCGCCGTCCGCAAGCTGGACGGTGACGGGAAGCGGCGCGTGTGTGCTTGGAAAAACGATGAGCAGAGTGAAAATCACGGGCGCTACGACGGGAAAAATCATTGATTACGGGCTGAAAGACAACCAGAACATGGGCGCCTGCATGGCCCCCGCTGCGTGCGATACGATTGCACAGAACCTCGTCGATTTCAACCGGGAACCGGCCGATTACGACCGCATTGTGACGGGAGATCTCGGCGTTGTGGGGCGGGAAATTCTGCTGGAGCTGCTGAAGAAAAAAGGATACGATATCTCGGAACAGCACAGTGACTGCGGCATGCTGATCTTCGATCCGGCAAAACAGGACACCGGCGCGGGCGGAAGCGGCTGCGGCTGTGCGGCATCGGTGCTGGCGGAGTATCTGCTGCCGAAGCTGGAAAACGGAGAGTGGAAGAGGATTCTGTTTGTACCGACTGGTGCGCTGATGTCGAAGGTCAGCTTTCAGGAGGGCAGCAGCGTGCCTGGTATTGCACAGGCGGTTGTAATCGAGCGGGAGGAGGATGTGTAAAATGGGAACGTTTATGGAATATTTCAATGCCTTCTGGGTCGGCGGCCTCATTTGTGCCCTGTGCCAGATTCTGCTCGACCGCACGAAAATGCTGCCGGGAAGAATTATGGTAACGCTTGTGTGCACGGGCGCGGTGTTGAGCTTTCTGGGACTCTACGATCCATTTGCAGAATACGCCGGGGCAGGCGCGTCGGTGCCGCTGCTCGGGTTCGGGCATCTTTTGTTTCAGGGAGTAAAAGATGCCGTAAAAGAAAGCGGATTTTTAGGATTGTTCCAGGGCGGATTAAAGGCGGGGGCTGTCGGAACATCAGCGGCGTTGATTTTCGCGTATCTTGCAAGCTGGATTTTCCAGCCGAAGATGAAAAAATAACAGGTGAAAAATTGCGCAGAAGCAGGCGGACTGATATAATAAAGAAAAATGCCGCAGAAAAAAGCAGAATCGCAGCGGCAGGACGAATACAGAAAAAGCGGGTGTTTTGCGGAAAAAACATCAAAACACCCGCGACAGGAAGAAAGGAAGTCTGCAATGAAGACAAGAGAAGAAGCGCTATCCTACGGCCTTTCCTTCCCGGACACATATCAGGAAGCGCCGTTCCACGATGACAACTGGCAGCTCATCCGCGTGAAAGGAAGCAAAAAGGCATTTCTGTGGGTCTATGAAAAGGACGGAATCATTCAGCTGAATGTAAAAGCAAACCCGGAATGGCGGGACTACTGGCGCGATGCATTCGCGTCAGTTATCCCGGGATATCATCAGAACAAAGAACATTGGAACACGATTCTCCTCGACGGAACCGTACCCGATGACGCTGTGCGTACCATGATCGCCGAGAGCTACGACATCATCACGGACAGCCCGACCAAAAGAATCTATGAGGCGGTAAAGCAGATTCCGCGCGGAAAAGTGGCGACATACGGCCAGATAGCAGCGCTTGCAGGCGAGCCGAAGATGGCGCGTGCCGTGGGAAACGCCTTACATAAAAACACAGATCCGGAGCACATTCCATGCTACCGTGTGGTAAACTCCAAAGGCGAACTGGCCGCGGAATTTGTCTTCGGCGGCGCCGGGAAACAGGCGGATATGCTGGAGGCAGACGGCATTGTGCTGGAAAACGGCCGCGTCAATTTAAAGAAGTACGGCATCAACGTGGAAGAGATGCTGGCACAGCGGGAGCTGGAGCAAAACTGAAAAAACAGGATGCACAAAACAGCGAAAGACCGGAACGGCAGAGGAAAATGTCCGTTTCGGTCTTTCATTATGTTTGGCTTATAAAATTAGAAAATACAATTATTTCGCATTGAATACATACTTATCCATACGGTCAAATGCCTCTTTCACAAGCACATGCGGCAGTGCCAGATTCAGGCGGATCGCATACGGTCTGTGGAACGGCCGTCCGTCCTGCCAGATCACGCCGACAGCAACACCGGCTTTCAGCAGTGTATCCATATCGGTATCATGTTCCTTGCACCACTCCTCGCAGTCGAGGTACAGCATGTACGTTCCTTCTGGTTTGGAAAGCTTCACGCCCTTGAAATGCTCGAGAATGTAGTTGTACGCATAATCCGCATTCGATTTCAGCACTTCGCGCAGTTCATCCACCCACTGGTATCCCTCCGGACGGTAAGCGCCGATCAGCGCATGAACAGAGAGTACGTTCGGAGAATTGTAGTGAGAAAGGGACGAAGCCTTCTCCACACGGTCGCGCAGCATGCGGTTGTAGATGATGTGGTAGGAGCCTACAAGGCCAGCCAGGTTAAAGGTCTTGGACGGTGCATAAAGTGCGATGGTGCGCTCGCGTGCATCCTTCGAAACGGACTGCGTTGGGATATGTTTGAAGCCCGGCAGTGTCAGGTCAGACCAGATCTCATCGGAGATGACAACGCATTCATTTGCTTTGTAAATTTCCATCGCCTTTTCAATTTCCTCGCGCTCCCAGACACGGCCTGTCGGGTTGTGCGGAGAGCAGAAAATCGCGAAATGAATGTTGTGTTCTTTTAACTTGCGGTCCATATCGGCGTAGTCCATACGCCATACGCCGTTCTCATCCTGAACAAGATCGGAGAGAACGATATTGCGTCCGCAGTTCTCAAGAACACCGATAAAACCGATGTATGTCGGGGAATGCAGAAGAATGGATTCGCCCGGGGATGTAAAAGCGGCAGCAGCCGAAGCAACACAGCCGAGCACGCCGTTCTCATAGCCGATCGCCTCACGCGGCAGATCTTCCACACCGTTGCGCTCTTTCTGCCAGCGGATGATGTTGTCAAAATATGCATCCGGCAGATTAAAGTAGCCAAAATGCGGTTCGTTGACTCTCGCGTGAATTGCTTCCTGAATGGTCGGAAGAGACGGGAAGTTCATGTCGGCCACCCACATCGGGATGCGGGAGAAGCCCTCTTTGACTTCCGCACCCGGAATCGGGATCTGATCGACAGCGATCGAATCGTGGCCGCTGCGGTTCATCAGAGATGTAAAATCGTATTTCATTGGTAAAAACCCTCCTTTGTGTTTGCTGTGCTCTCGAAGTAAAACCAAAAGCACATGGAAAACCGGATGCAGCTTCCTTTCCTCGCTGAAAGAAAAACCTGCAGCCGGCTGAATACAAATATTATAACACGGAGGGGAATTTTCGTAAACAAAAGAATGCTTTATTCGGCACCATTTATTCCGCGCCGATCCAGTTATCGCGGTTGATTGCTTCCGTGTGGCTGGTGCTTTCGTTCATGATTTTCTGCAGATCCGGCCGGTCATAGTTGACAATGCCCTTTCCGAGATATTCATGGCTGCCGCGCCGGAAGACGCTGACGACATCGCCTTTCTTAAAATCGCCTTCGACTGCCACGATGCCTTTGGGAAGCAGGCTCTTTGCCTGAACAGCAAGTGCTTCTGCGGCACCCTCATCGACGTAGAGATTGCCCGCACTCGGCGCATAGAATGCCATCCACTGCAGACGCGTTTTCATGTTGTGGCCGCTGGCGGTAAAGTACGTTCCTTTTGCGGTTCCTTTCACCGCACGCACAATGTTGTTTTCCTCCGCCGAGGAGCAGATCAGAACCGGCACACCGGCTCTTGTGGCAAGCGAAGCGGCGGAGAGCTTCGTTGTCATGCCTCCCGTTCCGTTGCCCGATCCCGCGCCGCCTGCCGCAGCAGTGAGCTCCGGCGTGATCTCATTTACCACGTCGATATGGCGCGCATTCGGGTCACTCTTTGGATTGGCAGTGTAGAGCCCGTCGATATCGGTCAGCAGAATCAGAAGCGATGCATGCAGCATCGCAGCCACCTGGGCGGAGAGCGTGTCGTTGTCGCCGACCTTCAGCTCCTCAATCGCGATCGTATCGTTCTCATTGATGATCGGAATCGCACCGCGCCCGAGCAGGACGGAGAGGGAGCCGAAGATGTTTTTATAGCGGCGGCGGTCCTCAAAGTCACTGCGGTTCAAAAGAATCTGCGCGCACGGAATCTGGTACGCCATCAGATTTTTCGTGTATTCCTCCATCAGAAGGCCCTGGCCGACAGCAGCGGCAGCCTGTTTATCGGCAATTTTCGTCGGCCGTTTTTTAAAGCCGAGACGGGAAAAGCCTGCGGCGATCGCACCGGAGGAAACGAGAATCACATGGTGGCCTGCCGTCTGCAGCGCGGCAAGCTGGGTCGTAATGTTCCGTATTTTTTCAGCATCCATGGTTCCGTCTGAGAGTGTCAGGGAGCTGGTGCCGACTTTCACAACTATCGTCTGTTTTTCCATCATGAAAACCTCAAATGTAAGAAATGATAAGAAACGTTGTTTACGGGTGACAAAACATCAATTACAGACACTTTAACACAGTACTGTGTGAGAGTCAAGAAGATGCGGAATGGTCGTTACATTTTTCGTGAAAGATCTGCAAAAAGATAGAAATTTGTTGCTGGAATTCTGAAAAAGTATGGTAGAATAGAAAACGAGAAAAAGGTGTGTGCAGAAATACATTTTTCCTGAAAAACAAAAGAAGCGGAAAGAAGTCCGGCACACGACGGAGGGAGTCAAAGATGGAGGAAAAAACAGAAGAAAGAGGCAGAGGCTGCATGACAACGCTGTGCTACATCGAAAAGGATGACAGCTATCTGATGATGCACCGCACGGTGAAAAAGAACGATGTCAACAAGGACAAGTGGATCGGCGTCGGCGGCCATGCGGAACTTGGCGAAAGCCCGGAGGAATGCCTGCTGCGTGAAGTAAAAGAGGAAACCGGCTACACGCTGACGAGCTGGCGTTTCCGCGGTCTTGTTACCTTTGTGACAGAGGCAGAAAACAGCAAAACGGTGGAGTACATGGAGTATATGTGTCTCTACACGGCAGACGGATTCACGGGAGAACCGACTGCATGTGATGAGGGCGAACTCGCCTGGGTGAAAAAAGAGGACGTCCTGCACCTGAATCTGTGGGAGGGAGACAAAATCTTTTTCCGCCTTCTGAATGAAGACGAGCCGTTTTTCTCCCTGAAGCTGCGGTATGTGGGCGACACGCTCGCAGAAGCGGTGCTGAACGGAAAACAGATGGAACTTTTTGAGGAGCGCTCAGGCGACGGCACGCCGACCGGAACCATCGTAGAACGCGGCGTGGCGCACAGTGAGGGACGGTGTCACGGAACGGCACATATCTGGATTGCACGGGCGAATGAGAAGAGCGGCTGTGAGGTACTGCTGCAGAAAAGGAGTGCCTGGAAAGATTCGAATCCGGGCTGCTACGATATTTCAAGCGCCGGCCATCTTTCGGCGGGCGATACATATTTGGAAGGGGCTCTGCGGGAAATCGGCGAGGAGCTCGGCATCCACGCAGAGGCAGAGGAGCTGAGGGATCTTGGCCTGCTGGAAAAAGTATCACACGGTGTTTTTTACGGAAAACCGTTCCACGATCATGAGGTCAGCGCCGTGTATCTTTACACGAAGCCGGTCGAGGCGGAAAAACTGCATCTACAGGAGTCGGAAGTAGAAGCAGTCCGCTGGATGGATCTCAAAGAGTGCCAGAAGGCGGTAAGAGAAGGAAGCATTCCCAACTGTATTGATATACGGGAACTGGAAATGATTGAAAAAGCGTGGTTCGCCGGAGAAAAAACAAAAGATGAGGAGTAAGAGAAGATGAAAGAAAATGGATTCATCAGCGAGAAGCTGACCCCGAAGCACGAGGAAGAAGAGGCAGCAGCCACCGCTGAAAAATAAAAAGAAATGCATGAAAAAAGTCACCGGTTCGAAATAGAACATGGTGACTTTTTGGGATATCGCGTAAATGAAATTTGTTTTTTTATTTCGCTGCTGCCTTTACCTGGCTAAACAGTCCGGATTTCTGAAGAGCCGGACGCAGTGCCATGTAGATGACAACGGAAGCGATGGTGGAAAGTACGGCGTTGATGGAAGTTGCCGCTACGTTCCAGCTTAAGGTAACCTCTGCTGCCGGTTTTCCAAGAAGAACCAGTTTGTAGAAGTAACCGATGAGCGGATCGAAGATCACATTGAACAGAAGTCCGCCGATGGCTGCAAGCAGTGCCCATTTGAAGATCTGTTTCTGATCGGTCTGCTCGTTGATTTTACCGATTTTGTGTGCGATCAGTCCTGCGATGAGGCCGATGCAGAATTTTAAGATGAAGGTCTTTGGTGCGTATACCACATAGACCGGATCGAGAAGATCTCCGATGGTCATGCCGATCGCACCGCCGATTCCGCCGTAAACACCGCCGAGAATCAGTGCACCGAGCACACAGACAGCGTTTCCGAAATGGATCGAGGTGGCATCTCCGCCTGGCAGCCAGATTTTGAACTGCAGGAAGGTGAAGACAACGTAGGAAAGGGCTGCAAAGACACCTGTCATTGCGATTTTCCAGACTTTTTCATTTTTCATAACAACGCACTCCTTTGGTATCTGGAACTTTCGTTCCTTGATTGCACCCTATTATAGGGAGTGGTGGCATGAAGAAAAAGTTCCAATTCTGGATTTTTTGACCAGACCAGTTATTTCCGGTACGATTTCATTTTTTCGTGTTCTTCTTTTAATTCTCTGTAGAGCTGCAGCGAATTCCACGCCTGGTTCTGCGTTGTGACGATGGCTTTGAGGGCGATCGGCGGCACTTTTTTCCGGCGCATTTCGGTGAGAAAAAGATCGAGTTTCCGCTCGGAAAAGCCGGCCATGACCATCATTGGTTCATCAAATCCGGCGCCGTCATAGGCTTCGGGGGATTCTGCAAATGCTTTATTTCCGGCAAGAAATCCGATCGACTGGAGATACTGTTCCGGTTCCACAATGCGCACGCGGATACCGAGCTTTAAGAGAACCGGCTTTAAAAGCGCAGCTGTTTTCGTTCCTTTGATCTGATATAAGAGTACGGTTTCCATGAGAAAAATCCTTTCCACGGGCAGATTTCCGGATCAAATGCGCGGATGCCCAGAACTATGATATAAGAAATGTTTTGGAAAAACAATACTTTTATGGTATCATAGGAACGTACAATTCAGAACACGATAAATTTTGAGATAAAAGAGAAAGGAAACCAATAAAATGTGGATAGCAGATGGATGGAAAGATTATGAAGTGCTGGATACGTCCGGTGGAGAAAAACTGGAGCGGTGGGGAGATTACCTTCTGGTAAGACCAGACCCGCAGGTCATCTGGAACACGAAAAAAGAAAATCCGGGCTGGAAAAAGAAAAACGGCCATTATCACAGAAGCAGCAAGGGCGGCGGAGAATGGGAGTTTTTCCATCTGCCGGAGCAGTGGGAGATCAACTATAAAGACCTGACCTTCCGCCTGAAACCGTTCAGCTTCAAACACACCGGCCTTTTCCCGGAGCAGGCAACGAACTGGGACTGGTTCGGCGATCTGATCCGCCGTGCCAACCGCCCGATTAAAGTGCTGAACCTGTTCGCCTACACGGGAGGCGCAACCCTCGCAGCGGCCGCAGCAGGCGCAAGCGTCACACATGTCGATGCATCCAAAGGCATGGTCAACTGGGCAAAAGAGAACGCTGCCGTGTCCGGCCTTTCGGACAAGCCGATCCGCTGGCTTGTGGATGACTGCACCAAATTTGTCGAGCGCGAGATCCGCAGAGGCAACCACTACGACGCGATCATCATGGACCCGCCGTCCTACGGAAGAGGACCAAAGGGCGAGATCTGGAAAATCGAGGAGTCGATTCATCCGTTCATCAAGCTCTGCACGCAGCTCTTAAGCGATGACCCGCTGTTCTTCCTTGTGAATTCTTACACGACAGGACTTGCACCGGCTGTCCTGACGTACATGATTTCCCTGGAATTAAAACAGTACAAAGGCCACGTAGAAGCACAGGAAATCGGCCTTCCGGTCAAGTCGACCGGCCTTGTTCTGCCGTGCGGTGCATCGGGAAGATGGCAGTCTGACAACGTTTAAAACATCTTTTGGCAGCGGACGTATGTCCGTCATACGAAAAACATTTGGCTGAATTGCAGGAAATGAAGTATAAAACTGCAAAAAGTGGGATAAAATGCCGAAAAGTGCATAAAACATGCAAGTTCTCCTTGACAGAAACTCATGATCTGGTAAAATGGTCTTTAGTTGAGCAAGAAACCTGAAAAACGGGTAAGGAAAGTACAAGGGAGGACGTTTCATGAAACCGTATATCGAATGGACCAAAGAAGAATTAGTTGCCGAGAAAGCCAGACTGGAGCAGGAATTTGCAGAGGTAAAAGCAAAAGGCCTCAATCTGAATATTTCCAGAGGAAAACCTGCAGCAGCCCAGTTAGATCTCACGGAAGGAATGCTTACCGTTCTCTCGAAAAATGAAGACACCTTCGCAGAAGATGGAACCGACTGCCGGAACTACGGCGTGCTGACCGGTATTCCGGAAGCAAGAAAACTGATCGGAGATATCTGTGAGGTTCCGGCGGAAAACGTCATCGTTTACGGAAACGCCAGCCTTACCATTATGTTTGATACCGTAGCACGTTCGTTCCTGAAAGGCGTTGCAGGCTGCACTCCGTGGAACAAGCTGGACAAAGTAAAATTCCTCTGTCCGGTACCGGGCTATGACCGTCACTTCGGTGTAACCGAGTACTTCGGCGTTGAGATGATCAATGTTCCGATGACACCAGAAGGACCGGACATGGACATGGTAGAAAAACTCGTTGCAGAAGATGACGCCATCAAGGGAATCTGGTGTGTACCGAAATACTCCAACCCGCAGGGCTACACCTACTCCGATGAGACCGTCAGAAGATTTGCAAACCTGAAACCGGCAGCCAAAGACTTCCGTATTTTCTGGGATAATGCATATATCATCCATCACCTGTATGATGACAGACAGGATCACCTGCTGAACATCATCGAGGAGTGCGAGAAAGCCGGAAATCCGGATATGGTCTATGAGTTCGTATCCACCTCGAAAGTAAGCTATCCGGGAGCCGGAATTGCAGCTCTCATTTCTTCTGAGGCAAACCTCAAAGAGGCACAGGAGTACATGAACTTCCAGATCATCGGTCATGATAAACTGAATCAGCTGCGCCATGTAAAATTCTTCCAGAACCTGGACGGCGTGATGAATCAGATGAAAAAGCATGCTGAGATCTTAAGACCGAAATTCGAGGCAATTCTGCAGGTAATGGATCAGGAGCTGAGCGGCCTTGACATCGCTTCCTGGACAAAACCGAACGGTGGATACTTCATCTCCTTCGATGCGATGGAGGGATGTGCAAAGAAGATCGTTGCAAAAGCAAAAGAGGCCGGTCTTACCATGACAGGCGCGGGCGCAACGTATCCATATCACAACGATCCGCAGGATTCCAACATCCGTATTGCACCGTCCTTCCCGACACCGGAAGAGCTGGAAATCGCAGGTCAGGTATTCGTGCTGAGTGTCAAACTGGTCAGCGTGGATAAGATTCTGGAAAGCAAATAACAGATAAGTAAAAATACAAAAGCCGGATTCTCCCGGGGGACACAGTTTTTGTGAACTCTGGTGTGGGAGTTCCGGCTTTTTTCTATCAGAAAGTTAAAAAGAAATTTTCTATGGGACAGAAAGGAAAAACATGAAAAAGAAAGTAATAGGAATTGCCGCAGGACTCATACTCCTTGCGGCCGCAGGCGGTTACGCGGGCGTGGGGCATTACTATGCATCCCACTTTTTCCCGAAAACCGCGATCAACGGACTGAACTGCGCAGGGCTGACCGCAGAGCAGGTCAAAGAGGAAATTCAGAAGCACATTGTGGATTATACACTCAGCATTACCGAGCGCGGTGGAAAAACAGAGACATTAAGCGGCACGGAGATCGGCCTCACGTATGTGGACGACCACGCGGTGGAAAAACTGCTGGAGTCCCAGAATACTCTTGCATGGCCTGCATTCTATTGGAAAGAGAAAGAAAACCAGGTGGCGGCGGACTCTGTCTATGACAAAGAAATGGTGCAGGAAAAACTGCAGACGATGGAAGGGTTTCAGGAAGAACAGCAGGAAGCGCCGACGGATGCGTATCTGACGGATGACGGAACCTCGTACGTCATTGTGCCGGAAACAGAGGGCGAGCAGGTGGACTATGAGAAGGCGGAGCAGGCTGTCATCGAGGCGCTGGATGCCGGAGCGGCGAGCGTGGATCTGGAAGAAAAAGATGTTTACCGGAAACCGGGCATTACGCAGGATGATGAAGCACTGAATGGGGAAATGGCGGAACTGAACCACCTGACAGCGGCGCGGATCACGTATGCAATCGGTGAAAACAGCTATGCCATAGACCGGGCGACCTTACAGAGCTGGCTCGTACAGGGGGAGGATGGAACCTACACGATTTCGCAGGACGAAGCGGCAGCTTTTGTGCGCCATATGGCGTATGAGACGGACACCTTCGGGCTGGCGCATACCTTCAAAACGAGTCTTGGCGCGACCATTAACCTGAATGCGGGCGGCGATTACGGCTGGTGCATCGACAAGGAGGAGACAATGCAGGCACTTCTGCAGGCGATCGAGGACGAAACACAGGGAAATCTCGACCCGGTTTACCTCTATACGGCCAATGACCGCTCGGCAAATGATATCGGAAATACATACGTCGAGGTGTGCATTTCCCAGCAGAAAATGTGGTGCTACAAGGATGGCGTTCTGGTGACGGAAACACCGGTCACAACGGGCAATCATGCGACGGGCTATGACACTCCGGCAGGCAGTGTCTGGGCGGTGGATGCGAAAAAAAGTGACTGTGATTTCAAGCTCTATCCGAGCCATGTCATGTTCTGGCTTCCGTTTAACGGCGACGTCGGAATCCACGATGCGAGCTGGCGTACCGAGTACGGCGGGGACATCTATCTGACGAACGGATCCCACGGATGTGTGAATACCCCATACACAGAAGCAGAAAAAGTGTTCAATGCTATTGAAATTGGTGACCCGGTTATCGTATACTATAGCCTGGATGATGTAACCGGGCCGCAGCCTACACAGAAAAACAGCCTGTAGGAAAAACGCTTAAGCATCACAGCAGAAGCACATCAAATAAAGGAGATTTTGATAGATGAAAATAGTAGTATTAGCTGGAGGAACCAGCACGGAACGTTCGGTATCCATTACATCGGGAACTATGGTCTGCAAGGCACTCCGCGAGAAAAACCATCAGGCAGTTCTGGTAGACGTTTTCTGCGGTATCGATGTGAAGGGGAACCTGGAAGATGTATTTGCAGAGGAGGCGTACGATATAGACAAAGCAGCAGAATATATGCACAGCTTTGATGCAGGATTAAACGAAATGATCGAATCCCGCCGCAGATTTTTCGGACCGAACGTACTGGAACTCTGCGAGGCAGCGGATGTTGTTTTCCTTGCCCTGCATGGCGCAAACGGAGAGGACGGAAAGGTACAGGCTACGTTCGATCTGCTCGGCATTCCGTATACCGGAACGGGCTATTTAAGCAGCGCCCTCGCAATGGACAAATCCATCACAAAACAGTTCTTCCGTGCACACCATGTGCCGACCCCGAACGGCGTGACCCTGAAAAAAGGCCAGGAGAGCGAGCCTTTGTCCGGCTTTGGCCTGGAGCTTCCGGTTGTCGTAAAACCGTGCTGCGGCGGTTCCAGTGTCGGTGTCTATATTGCACACACGAACGAAGAATACTGGCAGGCTATGAAGGATGCTTTCTCCTACGAACCGGAGGTTGTCGTTGAGGAGTATATCGAGGGAAGAGAGTTCTCCGTTGGCGTGGTAGACGGAAAGGCTTACCCGATCATCGAGATTGCACCGATCGAAGGCTTCTATGATTACACGAACAAATACAAAGCCGGAGCTACTGTTGATACCTGCCCGGCCGTACTGACGGAGGAGCAGACGAAAGAAATGCAGAAGCACGCAGAGGACGGCGCTGCCGCTCTCGGTATCGAAAACTACTGCCGTCTCGACTTTATGATGCGCAAGGACGGAAGAATGTACTGCCTCGAGGCAAACACCCTTCCGGGCATGACCCCGACCAGCCTTCTGCCGCAGGAGGCACAGGTACTCGGCATTTCCTATCCGGAACTCTGCGAGCTGCTGATCCAGCTTTCTCTCAGAAAAAGAGGTAACAACGCATGAAAAATATGACACTTGCGCACATCACAGAGGTGTGCGGCGGAATCTACTTCGGACCGGAAGAAAAGAAAACAGCGGAAGTCACGGATATCGTGACGGACAGCCGGAAAGCGGGAGAGGGAAGCCTCTTCGTTGCAATTCCGGGTGAGCGTGTGGACGGCCATAAATTTATCCCGAACGTGGCTTCCCAGGGCGCACTTGCTGTCATTTCCGAGCAGAAACTTGAAACACCGCCATGCCCGTATATCCTCGTGAAGGATTCCATGGAGGCCATTAAAGCAATGGCAGAATACTATATGCAGCAGCTCAATATTCCGGTTGTCGGCATTACGGGAAGTGTTGGAAAGACCAGTACAAAGGAGACGATCGCGTCGGTGCTGGCGCAGAAATACCGTGTGCTGAAAACGGATGCGAACTTTAACAATGAGCTGGGACTGTCACTTACTGTTTTCCGCCTGCGCGAGGAGGATGAGATGGCGGTTCTCGAGATGGGAATCGACGATTTCGGCCAGATGCACCGTCTGGCGAAGATCGCGCGCCCGGAGACTGCAGTCATCACGAATATCGGCTGGTGCCATCTGGAAAATCTGAAGACGCGAGATGGTATTTTACAGGCAAAAACCGAGATCTTTGATCATCTGCGTGAGAACGGGCACATTATCATCAATGGGGACGATGATAAGCTGTCTACTGTTGGAACGGTTCACGGCATCAAGCCGGTTCATTTCGGATTGGATGAAAAGAACGAATATTATGCCGATGAGATCGAGAGCCAGGCTTCCGCGGCATTTCCTGCCGGATTCATACCCCGCAGGGGAGCTTTTCTGCACTGATTCCGATTCCGGGACGCCATATGGTTTACAATGCGCTGGCCGGAACCGCAGTCGGATGCATGTACGGGCTGACGCTGGAGCAGATCAAACAGGGAATCGAGACACTGCAGTCGGTGAGCGGAAGATTCCACATCATCGAGACAGGAAAATACACCGTTGTTGATGACTGCTACAACGCAAACCCGGTTTCGATGAAGGCATCTCTCGATGTTCTGAAAGAGGCGAAGGGAAGAAAAGTGGCCGTGCTCGGCGATATGGGAGAGCTTGGAACCGATGAGGCAGCACTCCACGCCGAAGTCGGCACACACGCCGGAACCTGCGGCATTGACGCCCTCTACTGTGCGGGACCGCTCTGCGAGCATCTTGCAAAAGCGGCAAAAGAGGCAGACCCGAAACTGGAAATCCGCCATTTCGCAGACCGCGAGAGCCTGATGGCAGAACTGCCGAAACTCTTACAGGACGGGGATCAGATTCTGGTAAAGGCATCGCACTTTATGGAGTATGGAAAGATTGTGGAGATGCTCTCCGTAGAGAAATAAGAGTATAAGACAGAAAAAGAGCCGGACACTTCTGGAAAAAAAACAGAAGGGTTCGGCTCTTTTTCTAGAGCGTGTCTGAAAAAGGCTTTTCGCAAGCTGCGAGTCCCACTTTGTGGGAGATTTTGTTCGAATGAGGGCGGCGTAGCGGGCTACGGCAACCGAATGAGGGCAAAATATACCGCAAAGTGGGGCTTGCAGCTTGCGGAAATGGTTTTTCAGACACGCTCAGGCCAGTCATTGATTTTATCTTGCCGGATTTTCTTTCAGCTGTTCCAGCAGAATGTTTTTCGTATAATTTCCAATCTCTTTTTTCTCTTCCTTCGTAAGCTCGCCCGGAATGATCGGCTTGCCGTACGTTACGGTAACGTGGGTACCGCGGATCTTCGGAAAGTGTGCTTCCAGAATCTCGCTGGAACCGGAGATGGAAAGCGGAATGATCGGACAGCCGGTTTTCGTTGCCATCTTGAATGAACCGTTGTGGAACTCGCCGAGCTCCAGCTCGCTCTCCGTCTTGCCGCGGGTGCTCCGGGAAGATACAGATGGAAGTGCCGCTCTTGATCTCCTCACATCCGGCAAGGATCATCTGCAGACCCTGTTTGATGTCGGAGCGGTCGAGAAACAGGCAGTGGATGAGATCCATCCAGTTCTTTAAGAGCGGAATGCGCGCCAGCTCCTTTTTCGCTACGAATCCGCAGGAACCCGGAACCGTTGTGTAGGTTACGAGAATATCAAAATAGCTGCGGTGATTGCCGATGTAGAGAACGGCACGATCCTTCGGAACATTTTCCTGCCCTTCCACTGTGACCTTCGTGCCGGCGAAAAACAGAATCACGCGGAAAATCCAGCGGATCAGCGCACGGCTTACCTTATCACAGACCTCCGGCTTTTTCTTCCGGATCAGAAGCAGAACAAGAAGCACCGGGATCGACAGAATCAGATACAGAAAAGCGGTCAGAATGACCAGAATAAAACGAATCATGAATCTTTTTCTCCTCTTGGTAAAAATAGTGATATTCAGTTATTGCGTACTTTTCAGTATACGTCATATATGGGGCGGGTTGCAATAACTTTCGTCTTTTTCGGAAAAAGATTTTGCGTCATAGAAGACTGTGGCCCGTCATACAATGGATAGAAAGAGCAGGAAGCGGCGTTTGAAATGATGAAGAAAAAGAGACGGGGAAGAGTTCTTCTGGCGGCGGTGATCCTGATGCTCCTGGCATCGTGCCGGATCACAGATGTAAGCGAGGGCGAGCGGAAAGAACTGTCGTATGCGATTGTAAAGCCGGGCGATTTTCCGCCGGAAATCGATCAGATTTTGCGCAGGAAAAAAGAATCCGCGTTCCAGATGGCGTACGAGAGCGGGGACGATCTCTACATACTGCGCGGCTACGGAAAGCAGAAAAGCGGAGGCTTTTCCATACAGATCGAAGAAGTATCGAAATCGGAAAACGCCGTTTTCGTGCGGACAAAACTCGTCGGACCTGCCGCAAAGGAGGAGCAGAAAGGCGCCGCCTCCTGCCCTTACGTCGTGCTGAAAACGAAAGCGGCGGCGGGAATCTCAGTCGTATTTGAGGATTAGAGTGGGAGGAGCCTTATGGATTTTGTAAAAAAGATTCTGCATCAGATCAGCAGAAAAAGCGAAGCGGTGTCACAGATTACGTTTGATGAGGACTACAATGTGCCGGACGCACGGCCCGATGTGGGGCGGATGATTCAGAAAAAAGGCGAGGTGACGATCGGGGATGTGCAGATTTCGGAAGGAAAAGCGCGTGTATTCGGCGGCCTCACCTTTCATCTGCTGTACGTCTCCGACGGCGAACGGCGCCGGATCTGCCAGCTCTCCGGCGAGCTTCCGATCGACGAGACGATCCATCTCGATGGTCTGACAGGGGGCGACAAGGTCTGCATCACCTGGGAAGTGGAAGATCTGAACCTGCATCTCATCAACTCGCGGAAGCTGGGCGTGCGCGCGATCGTCACGCTGCACGCGTGGATCGAGGAACTGTGCGACCTTGCCGTGCCGATGGAAATCCGCGGGGAGAGCGACGTCGCGGTGAAGCGGAAAGAATACCGCGTGGTTGAGCTTGCAGTGCAGAAAAAAGATGTGCTGCGTGTCAAAAAGGAGCTTACGATTCCGTCCGGCAAGCCGGAATTGCACGAGATTCTCTGGCAGGATCTGGAAGTGCGCGGTCTCGATCTCCGCTCTGAAGAGGGGCGGGTCAGTGCGCAGGGAGAACTCTTTGTCTTCTGTCTGTACAGCGACGGCGAGGAGGATCACCCGCTGCAGTGGGTGGAGCAGGCGCTCCCGTTCCAGGCAGAAGTGGAATGCCAGGGCTGCATCTCCGAGATGATCCCGCGGATCGAAAGCACACTCGGCCAGACCACACTCGAAATCCAGCCCGATTCCGACGGCGAGGAGCGGGTCCTGCAGGCGGAGGCCGTACTCGAACTTGACATCTGTCTGTATCAGGAAGAAACCGTATCACTTCTGCAGGACGTTTACCATCCGCACCGAGAATGCATTCCAAAAGTGCAGGAGGAGACTTTGGAGAGCCTTCTGATCCGCAATTCCTCCAAATGCCGCCTGACCGACAAACTGCAGATGCGCGTGCCGAAAAATAAAATTCTGCAGATCTGCCACAGCGACGGCAAAATCAAGATCGACGAGGAAAGAATCGTAGAAAACGGCATCGAAGTAACCGGTGTGGTGGAACTCAGGGCGCTCTACGTGGTCAGTGACGACGAAATGCCGTTCTACGCCGCCGAAACCGCCCTCCCTTTCCGCCACACCATCGAAGTCCCGGGAATCGGACCGGACTGCCGCTACGAACTCCAGTCCTCCATTGACCAGCTCTCCACAACCATGCCGGACAGCAGCGACATCGAAGCCAAAGTCGTACTGAACCTGAACGCCCTCGTCTTCCGCCGCAGAAAAGAGATGGTAATGCAGTACGTCGAAGAAAAAGACCGAGATCCGGAAGAACTGCAGAGCCTCCCGGGCATCACCTGCTACTTCGTCAAGCCGGGGGATACCCTGTGGGATATCGCAAAGAAATTTTATACGACAACGGATAAGATCAGGGAATTAAATGAACTGAAAACCGAAACACTCACACCGATGCAGCAGTTATTAGTGGAGCGGGTATAGCGGAAAAGACAGCCTACTGCCTTAAGAATGGAGTTAATCCATCAGGCAGCAGGCTGTCTTTTTGCGAGTTCCATGCCGATCTGCATTGCAGAAAGAACAGGTACACTTTTGTGCCGGGAAGAAAAGCGGGAATTACAACCTTGCTTCTCAAAGAAATCAACAATAACGGAAAGAAACTGTCCTTTGTTTATGATGCTGTGGGAAATATTGTTACGATTTCCGAGAATGGTGTTCAGAAAGTAAAATATACGTATAATGCTTTGAGTGAACTGACCCGTGTGGATTCTGCATGGGAAAATAAGAGTATTACGTATACCTACGATGCCGGAATGAATATGACGTCCAGAAAAGAGTATTCCTATACAACGGGAACACTGGGCAATGCGGTAAAGACAGATCTGTTTACCTACCGTGCTTCAGGATGGAAAGATCAGCTTATTTCCTATAATGGCAGCAGCATTTCCTATGATGCGGTCGGCAACATTACAGCTTATCAGGGAAAAACGCTGACCTGGTACAGAGGAAGTCTGCTGCAGAGTCTGACTTTAAACGGAAAGAAAGCAGTTTACCATTACGACAGCGAAGGACACAGAGTCCAGTGGAAAGACCTGAACGGAATCAGCCATAAGAACTACTGGTGCGGAAACAAACTGATGGGAACGAAGTATGGAGATGTACTGGTTCAGTTTGTTTACGGTGCGGATAAATCCCCGCTGATGCTGAAAAAGGGAGAAAAAGAGTATTATTACTTGTACAACAGCCAGAATGATGTCATAGGACTGATTGACAGCGATGGAAAACAGGTAGTAAACTATTCTTACGATGCATGGGGAAAACAGACTGGTCTGACCGATATCAGCGGAGAAAATATCGGAAAACTAAACCCATTCCGTTATCGTGCTTACTGCTACGATGACGATACCAAACTCTATGTCACCGCCAGCCGTTATTATGATCCGGAATTGTGCAGATTCCTTTGTGCGGACAACTTTGATGCTGCAAAAGCGAAAATGTTTAGCATGAATGGAAAGAACCTTTATGTGTACTGTTGCAACAATCCGGTGAATGCGGTAGATGATGATGGTGATTTTGGAATTTTAATGCTGGCATTCCCAGGAATCGATCCCAGAAAAGTAGCATGGAATATCTTAAAAGATGTATTTGTATATGCGGTACAGTGCGGAATGGCGAATGAGAAAGTAACCTTAGAAGGAATTGCAGAGGTGGCCATAGAAAGTGCAATCAGTAGTGTTTTGGGAGATAGCCAAGGAATTATCTTTTCAGTAGTAGTAAGTGGTTTGAAAGGAGGATATTTAGAGTATCAGGAATCAGGAGATATGGCAAGAGCAATGGGGGCAGGATTTTACGATGCTATAATGACCTTGTTAGAACCTAAAACGTATAACGCATATGTAAAAAATGAAACTATTGAGAATGCATTGGGTGCTTTTACAGACTTTTTTCAGTCTCCATTACTGAGCTATCCCAAAAGCGGTGTTTTGGATGGAGTGTTTGGAAAACCCAAGAAACAGGCAAATAAAAATGGATCAACACTTAAGAAAAACAGCAACATCAACTTTAGTACAAAAAAAGTTGGGGGGAAAAAGAAGAACTGGCAGAGTAATAAGCCTGCAATTTCCAGAAAAATGCAAAATATAGGACTTCCAGCGCTTAGATAGAAAAGTTTTAAGATGCCTTTGCGCGAAGAAAAATAGTTTTGTACAAAGGCAAAGCGTAAGAAATAACGAGGAGAAGATTGTATGAAAGTAGTATGGGGAAAATTTGGTACCGGCGTAGACCTGATTGTGTGTGCTATTAGTAGTTATTGGTGGGTGAGCCTGTGGGTAAATGAAAAAGATGCGTTCCACGCCTATTCATTAAAAACAAGTATCATAGTGTTTCTAGGAATAATGTTCTTTTTAAGCATAGCAGCTTATGGAACTGTGACATTTCTACTAAAACGAATTTATATTTATGAATGGGGAATAATGTTATCTTTTTGGGGCTATGAAAAAAAGATAGAATGGGAAGATTTTACTGTGATACAAAGATACAATGATCATTTTTTCTTCAACATATCGAAACAGAAAGATGACAGTTTGTTCTGGTGTACCTATCACCCATTTACCAGTATCATGATATTCGACAAGTTCCGCGGACCGGGCTGGGGAATTATACCGCTCAGTGCTGACGAATTTGGTGAACTCCTCACTTCATACGGTGTCAAGTATACAGAAAGTAAATAACATACAAAAAGAGTGGAAGTGTTCTGAGTTCTGGTGTTTTTACGGGGAAAAGAGAGTAGTATAAATACATGTATAATTACAGCTTTGGAGGAAAAACAGTTGCTTGACTGGATTAATGTTTTTAAAGTAAACCGGAAAATTAAGTCCCGTCTCTGGCCGTGGATCAAGATTATTTTGAGTATTATTCTTTTCTTTGCGGTATTTTACGGGGATACGTATGTTCACATTCTGGATAAAACAAAGACGGGACGAATCGTGGAAGCACTGATTCTGGTTGTGTTTTCGTTTCTGGACTATCTGGTCTGCTTTATTTCCGTAGCTGAAATGGACTGCCTGAAGGACCGGCGGTACGCGGCGGCGAAAGAAAGCGGCGAATTTTATAAGGTTTCTGAAATAGAAAGCTCTCTGTTTAATTATGTACCGCGTACCTATACGATTTATTACCGGAGGGGTAGCAGAAGACTTACATTCGGTGTACGGACAAGAACGACAGGAAATCCGCTGGAAATGGGAGGCAGGGAATATTTCATAGGACCGACAGGAAAGCGGGAACAGATCGTGAAAGACCTCGATGCGTTGATGAAAGAAGTAAAAAAATACGCAAGATTTGACAAAGTCCTGGTACAGACAGTGAACGGAGAACCGGTAAAGAGATGATGATGCCGGTTCTCCGTTGGTTTTTGTAAATGGATTGACAAGGAGAGAACTTGCCATACGAAGGGATGAACTTTCAGAAGTAATTGAAAAATACCAGATTGAGTTAAAAAAAGTAAAGTAAGAGAAGGTGAATAACGAGCAATGAAAATAAAAAGTTTTCTGCCATCCAAAATAATTGCATGTATGGAATGCTTTGGGCTTTATGTGACATTAGTATATTTGTTTGTTGAACTAAAACCTGAAAAGCATGAAGCAGTCATTTACCTATGTTTTCTCTATGGGGTGATATGTCTCGGATTAACCGTGATATTCTATAATCTTCGAAGAGTATATTTTTATCGGGAAAAGTGTGTTCTTCATTTTGGAAAATATTCAAAAACAATTTCGTGGGAGGAATTTGAAGTAAAACGAATCGTTCAGTTTAAAAAAGATACATGGCATGAAATTTGTTTTTCTTTATATCCAGGTATAGACGAGCATAACATGGATTATTTTCATCCGTTTACGATTGTTATAATAACGTTGGAAGATGGTTATTATTGGGCTGACGGATTGTTTATGAAAAGTGAAGATATTGTTCCTGTTCTGGAAGATTATGGAATTCAATTTACAGAGAGAAAATAAGGAAGAGGGCAAACAGTAAACGGAGAACCATAAAGCGATGATGCCGGTTCTCCGTTTTTTTCTGTCACCTTTCCAGAAACTGATGCGCCCAATGCCCAGCGTCCGTATTTTTGAGGTAGACGACATTCAGTTCGTGCGCCCCGGTGAGCGGGGGGCAGAAGAAGCGGCCGAAGCGGGGGTCGTCTTTGACGACGGCCTCGTAGACGAAGCTGATGCCGCAGTTTTCGCGGACGAGTTCTTTTAACAGCTTAAAGGAACTGATGCAGGCACAGTCGGAGAAGGCGCTGACGTGGTAGCCGGACTGGGTGAGTTCGCGTTCGAGAATTTTCCGGGTGCCGGAGCCTTCTTCGCGGAGGATCAGGCGCTCGGAGAAGAGATCCGGGATGGGGATCTGCTTTCCGGCGAAGGGGTGGTCTGCGGCGCAGATGCCGAGATACGGTTCCTCGCGGAGCAGGAAAAAGTCATAGCGCTGCTTGTCAAAAAGCCCTTCCAGGACAACAAAATCGAGTTCGCCGTCTTCCAGTTTTGCGAGAAGATGGGCCGTGTTGTCGACAAGAAAGTGAAGCTGCTGGTCCGGTTTTGCAAGAAAGCGGCGGATTTCCGGCAGCAGAATATATCGCCGATGGATTTTGTCGCGCCGATGCGGAGCAGAGTCTTTGATTTTTCGTGAAGACGCGCGAGAAGCATTTCTTCGTTGTAGCGCAGAGAAAAAGCATACTGCTCGAGAAGGTCGCCTTCCCGCGTCTTCTGCAGCCGCCGAGCCTGGTACGTAAAGAGGCGGACACCGTACTGCGCCTCGAGCGCCTGAATGTGCTTGCTGACGGCAGGCTGCGAGAGATGGAGCAGTTCGGCGGCGCGGCCGTAGTGCATCGTCTTGCAGAGCGTCAAAAAAGTTTCCAGTTTCTGATCCATAAAAACTCCTTTGTAAAATTATTCATAACAAAATGGAATGAATGCATTCTTGGTTATGCGTTTATTTTATCATGGAAGCATATTAAAATAAACGGGCAAAGAGAGAAAAAAGGAAAAAGAAAGCTGGAGGAAACGTATTGTGAAAAACGTAAAAAAAATGATTCCCGGAGCGGCGATTGCACTGGTAATTGCCGCTGCGGCGAAATTCCTGGAAAGCCTGGAGGAGAGCGCCGGACTGCACTTTATCGGGGCGTCGGTCATCGCCATGTTTATCGGTATGATTGTGAATGCCTTTTACAAGCCGAACAGCGTGACAGCGCCTGGAATTAAATTTACATCGAAGAAGATCCTGAAATTTGCGATTATTCTGCTCGGGGCGAGCCTGAATATCCGCACGGTGCTGACGGTCGGAAGATTTTCCCTGACGGTTATGGTATTTACCCTGGCAACGTGCTTTGGCCTCGGCGCACTGATCGGAAAAGCACTTGGACTGAACTGGAAGACGAGCAGCCTCATCAACGCCGGCACGGGTATCTGCGGCGGTTCCGCGATCGCGGCAATCGCGCCGGTCATCGAGGCGACCGATATGGACATTGCCTATGGCCTCTCCGCAACGTTTTTATTTGATACGGTCATGATTGTCGTATTCCCGATTCTCGGTCACTGGATGGGCCTTTCAGATGCCGCGTTTGGCCTCTGGGCCGGAACTGCGGTCAACGATACATCAAGCGTCGTTGCCACCGGTTACGCATTCAGCGAGGCCGCCGGTGATTTCGCAACCATGGTAAAACTGACACGGACCCTCGCAATCATTCCGGCTGTTCTGGCATTCGCCGCCATCAACGTACATCTGAAACGGAAGGCGCAGGCAGCAGAAGGAACCGCCGTAAAGGTAAGCATCAAATCCATTTTTCCATGGTTTATCTTAGGTTTTCTCGCCATGTCAGCACTGACCTCCTTAGGTCTTATCCCGGCAGGCACAGCAGCCGCATTAAAAACCATCAGCAAATTTCTGATGGTGGCCGCCCTTGCGGCCATCGGCCTGAATACCGATTTCAAATCCCTCTGCCGCTCCGGCGCAAAGCCGATGCTGCACGGATTCATCATTTCGCTGCTGGTAGTCCTGGTAGCGATTGCAGTCGAATTTGCGATCGGCATTGCGCCGCATGGGGTACTGTAAAGAAACAGAGAATTAAAAATCCAGGCATCCGTATAGGATGCCTGGATTTTTTGATTCAAAACGGGTTTGTCGTTTCCTTCAAAAACGTTTTCAAAACCTGCAGCACCCCGTTCTCCCAGTACGGCGGGCAGGTGTGTTTTGCTGAGGCGATGACTTCCGCTCGGGCGTTGGAGACGGCGTAGCTTTCGCCAGCGTTCTGAAGCATCTCGATGTCGTTCAGGTTGTCGCCGAAGCAGCAGACTTCGTCTGGGGTAAGGCCAAAGTAGTTCATCAGAAATGAGAGACCGGTCCATTTGCTGACGCTGCGGGCGTTGCAGTCCAACCATTCCTTACCGGCGACAGCGAGTTTTGCCTGATGATTCCACGCCGGGATGAAATTTGGGGAGCAAAGCTCTTCACAGGAGGTTGGATGGTAGATTGTGAATTTGATAATGTCCTCGTTTTCTACCTTCGATAGATCCGGTACTTCGCGGACATCGAAGCCGTAGGAGTCGCGGAGCCAGTGAAACATGCGGCTTCCGGCATCTTCGGCGAGGCAGTAGTCCGGGGTGGCGGCAAAGCAGTCGCAGGACGGAAGTTCGTCGTGTACCATGCGGCACATGGATTTCCAGAGTGCCGTTTCCATCGGATATGTTTTCAGAATCTTTTCCGGTGTGCGCACGACAGTTCCGCCATCGGAGATGTAGAGCAGGCGGTCCTTGATCGGAGCGAAAAGCTTCTGTTCACTGGAAAACTGGCGGCCGGAACAGACAACAAAATGGATGCCCTGGTCGACAAGCCTGGAAACAACAGTCATATATTCCGGGTCGATCAGAAGTGTGCCGTCTTTGACGAGCGTTCCATCGACATCGGTTGCAATCAACTTTATCATAATAGAAAATCTCCTTATCTTGTCACAGAAAAAATTCAAACTATAGCAAGACCAGAAAATAACGCAAAAAAGACAGTGCTGCAGGGCGCGAATTACAAGGAACGGATTTGAAGGCGTACCGGGGTACGACGAAAATCCGTGACGCAGTAATTCACGTTCTGCAGTGCTGAATTTTTTGCATTATTTTCTGGGATTGCTATAAACATGATTATATCGTGAATTGCTTCGGGGTGCAAGCCGGAACCGGAGGAACGCAAAACTCCACGTTGACGAAATGCGGAAATAAGGCGTAAAATAAAGAAAAATATATATCCACAGGGGGATTTTTATTATGGCATTTATTCAGGTAAGCTTCATGTCAAAAACTTTAATGCGCACCGTACCGCTGCAGGTTATTCTGCCGGTCGACAAATTTACCTTTGGGCAGCCGGAGCGCGAGGAAAAACCGTTTAAAACGCTGTATTTGCTGCATGGCATTTTTGGGAATGAGACAGACTGGGTTCATGGAACCAGAATCCAAAGATGGGCAGAGGAGAAAAACCTTGCCGTTGTCATGCCGGCCGGCGAGAATGCGTTTTATGTGGATCAGCCGTCCATCGGTGCCATGCACGGACAGTTTATCGGAGAAGAACTGGTTGAGATTACAAGAAAAATGTTTCCGCTGTCCAGAAAAAGAGAAGACACCTTTATCGGAGGCCTTTCCATGGGTGGTTTTGGCGCACTCAGAAATGGCCTGAAATATCACGATACCTTCGGGGCTGTGATCTGCCTGTCCGGTGCACTTCATGTGCTGGAAAATCCGGAAGAGAGCAGAGCGGACAGCTTTGCACATGAAGAAGGTTATTTCGGAAATCTGGTCGAAGCAGCAAAGAGTGACAAAAACCCGGCTGTTCTTATCGAGCAGTTAAAGGAAGCACGGAAAAAAGATCCGTCTGTCAATGTGCCGACCGTATTCCAGGCGTGCGGAACAGAGGACGGACTTCTGGAAGTAAACCGTCTCTACCATAAACGGATGGAAGAGAGCGGCATGGACATTGTCTACTATGAGAGCAAGGGTGGCCATGAATGGGATTTCTGGGATGAGTGGATCAAAAAGGCACTGGACTGGCTGCCACTTGAGGAAAAGACGGAAGGTCTGAACAGCGGAAACGTAAATGTTTAAAGGAAAAAGGGAGACAGGCAATGCCAGAAACGAGAAATGACGAATTGTACCGTGCGTTAAAACACAACGGTTACCCGGACGACTTCTGCCGGGAAATTGCATACCGCCAGATGAACACCGATTTTACCGCCACGCGGATGCTCGGCTATCTCTACCGCGTCACAAGCCCGCGCGCCGAGGACGTTGTCGATGAGATGCTGGCTATCCTGAGTGACCGCAAAGCATGGATTGAGAAAAAACAGTCTGAGGAAGCCCAGGCGGCAATCAGCAGAATGTATCGGGAAGGCCTGTAACCTGGGCGGGCGTTTATGCAGAAAAAGCAGAAGGAACGGGCTTGCATTCTTTTCCGGTTTCTGCTACAATCAGTGCAGTGAAAAAGCGACGAAAAGAAACAGTAGCGACAGAGCGCATTCAGAGAGAAAGCGGCAGGTGAAAGCTTTTTGCAGAATCTATCGTGAACCGGTCTTGGAGCTGTGCACCGAAGAGAAGAAAATCCATCAGGAAAAATTTATTTCGTAGGCTGCACCGGGATCTCCCGTTACAGAGAAGGTACAGAGAGCAGAGATCACGCGTATTACAAAATACAAAAATCGTGGGGTACAAATGCTTTGTGTCAGAGTGCAGGAGTTTTCCTGAATTTAGGTGGTACCGCGGATAAAAAAATTCGCCCTAAACTGCAGCTTGCGGTTTAGGGCTTTTTTCTGTTTGAAAACGAAGCATCTAACTCGTTACTTCAGTGATGAGTTAGATGCGTAAAATGTTGTATAAAAGCTTAAAATCGGACAGGCTGGAATGTTCTCGCGTCTGGAAGATTTCAGATGTTGAAAACCCAAAGAATAAGGAGGAAATCAGAAAATGAAACTTGAAAAATTAGTAGGAGAGCGCTTCAAAGAAAGACCTGCTGACTGTGTCATCGACAGCCATGCTATTATGGTAAAAGGCGGATACATCAAATATATGGCAAACGGAATCTATTCTTCCTATCTGCCGCTGCGCCGCATTGTGCGCAAAATCGAGCAGATCCTGCGCGAGGAGATGGACAAAATCGACGGCCAGGAGGTGCAGTTTCCGGTTGTCATGCCTGCTTCTCTGTGGGATGAGTCCGGCCGTTACGATAGCATCGGCGATGAGCTGCTGCGCTTCACCGACCGCAACAATGCCAAAATGGTACTCGGCATGACCCACGAGGAGGCAGCCGTACACCTTGTACGCGAGTATGCACAGAGCTACACCAAATATCCGTTTATGATCTATCAGATCCAGACAAAATTCCGTGATGAGGCCCGTCCGAGAGCCGGACTGATCCGTGTGCGTGAGTTTACGATGAAGGATGCTTACTCCTTCCATACCAGCCAGGAAGATCTGGAGCAGTATTACGAGAAATGCCACGCAGCATACGAGCGCATCTTCGAGCGTGTCGGCGTGCCGGAGGTGGTATCTGTCAAATCCGATTCCGGTATGATGGGCGGCAACATCTCCCATGAGTTCATGCTTCTGACTCCGGTCGGAGAGGATTCCATCGTTCTGTGTGATTCCTGCGATTACAGAGCCAACATGGAGGCAGCTGAGAATATTTCCGACATCGCAAGAGACGCAGAATCCGCTGCACTCGAAAAGGTTTATACACCGAACGTCCACACCATTGAAGACGTCTGCAATTTCTTCGGAGACGAGACAAAGAACTCCTGCAAAGCCGTTGTTTATCAGCAGAATGTCGATGATAAATACGTTGTCCTTTTCATCCGCGGCGATCTCGAAGTCAACGAGACGAAGCTGGTCAACTTCCTCGGCGAGCAGGTTCACGCAGCCGTGATCACCGAAGAATGCGGACTGAACGCAGGCTATATCGGACCGGTGAACCTGAAGGTGAACGGAGATGCCGTTGTTCTCTATGATAAATCCCTCGAGGGAAGAAACAACCTTTCCTGCGGAGCCAACGAGGCAGAGCATCATTACAAAGGACTCGACATGGAGCGCGACGTTCCGAATGCCGAGTATCACGATTTTGCAAAAATCCAGGAGGGCGGCATCTGCCCGAAATGCGGCAAAAAGACCGTGAAGATCTCCAGAGGTATCGAGGTCGGAAATATCTTCCAGCTTGGAACCAAATATACAAAATCCATGAATATGACCTATGTCGATGCAAATGGCGAGAGCAAGACCCCGATCATGGGATGCTACGGTATCGGTGTCGGCCGTCTGGCAGCATCGGTCTGCGAGGCACATCACGATGAGTACGGCCCGATCTGGCCGAAAGCTATCGCTCCGTGGCAGGTACACCTCTGTGCAGTCCGCGTCGATGACGAGGAAGTCAGAGCATATGCGGACAAGTTGTACGAGGATCTGCAGAACGCAGGCATCGAAGTGATCTACGACGACAGAAGCGTCAGAGCCGGCGTAATGTTTGCCGATGCCGACCTGCTCGGCATTCCGCTGCGCATCATCGTAAGCCCGAAAAACATGAAACAGGGCGTTGTCGAGGTTGCATCCCGCGATAAGACTCTGAAAACACAAATTCCGCTGGAAAATGTAATGGAAGAGATTAAACAGTATCTGTAATGATTCAGAACCATGCGACAGGGAAGAAAAATCGCGATGGGGCTCGGAAGAAGTTCGACAGGAGAAAACACGATATGGAACTCTGGGATATCTATGATGAAAATAAACAGCCGACCGGCCGTACGATGAGACGGAATGACTGGCATATGAAGCCGGGCGAGTTTCACCTGACCGTACTCGGCGTAATCGCAAGACCGGATGGGACCTTTCTTATCACAAAACGTGTCATGACGAAAGCCTGGGCACCGGGCTGGTGGGAGGTTTCCGGCGGCGCGGCACAGGCAGGAGAGAGCTCCTGGGAGGCCGTGCGCCGTGAGGTCAGAGAGGAAACCGGACTCGATGTGAGCAAGGCTGACGGCGGTTATCTCTTTACCTACCGGCGCATCAACCCGGATGAGGGAGACAATTACTTTGTCGATGTTTATCGCTTCGTGATGGATATCAAAGACGAAGATCTTCATCTTCAGGAGGAAGAAACAGACGGCTACCGTTTTGCTACATTGGACGAAATCAAAGGGTACGCCGCAGAAGGTAAATTCCTGCATTACGACAGCATCCGCCAGGCATTTGAACTGTAACAGAAAAATAAGATAAGAAAAACGCGTTCCCGCCGGAAACCACAGGGGTTTCCGAAAACGGGAACGCGTTTTCTTAGCCTTAGAGCGTGTCTGAAAAAGGCTTTTCGCAAGCAGTTTATTGCAGTTAATCGCGATTGAATACTTCGCGGTTGAGCGCCTTTTCCTGATGGCTGACAATCGTTGTGCAGACAGCATCGCCTGTGATGTTGACGGCGGTACGCAGCATATCGAGAATACGGTCGATACCCATGATAAGAGCGATACCCTCCGTTGGCAGTCCGACGGAATTCAGTACCATAGCCAGGGTAACAAGGCCGACACTTGGGATACCGGCGGTACCGATGGAAGCCAGTGTTGCGGTAACAACAACCGTTGCGAGGTTTGCCGGGGTCAGATGAATACCGTACGCCTCTGCGATGAAGATGACAGCGACACCCTGCATAATGGAGGTACCATCCATGTTGATGGTTGCGCCGAGCGGAATGGTGAACGAAGAAATCTGCTTCGAGACACCCATCTTTTTGTTCAGTGTATCAATCGACATCGGGATTGTCGCGTTGGAGGTTGCGGTGGAAAATGCAAATCCCATAACCGGAAGGAATTTTTTCACGAATTTAATCGGATTCAGCCGTGTGAATACGAACAGAAGAACCTGATAAATGACGAAGCACTGCAGTGCCAGCGCCAGTGTTACATTTCCCATGTATTTCAGCATCGGTGCGAACGCAGAAAAGCCGACCGTTGCAAAGGTACGTGCAATCAGACAGAAAACGCCGACCGGAGCCACCTTCATGACCGTCATGGTCATTTCCATCATGACATCGTTAAACTGGCTGATAAAGTTGGAAACGACCGAAGCGCGGTTTCCGAGCTTTGCCAGCATTACGCCGACAAACAGGGCGAATACGATGATGGGAAGCATATCGCCGTTTGCCATGGAACCAATCGGGTTCTTCGGGATGATGTTGAGCAGTGTATCCACCAGGCTGACGCTGGAATCTGCTGCTGTCGAGGACAGGTCGGCTTTCTGAACCGCACTCATGTTAAGTCCGAGCCCCGGGTGAATGAGCAAGGCGGTTCCAAGTGCGATGCAGACGGCAAGTGCTGTGGTAACAAGGTAAAAGCCGATCGTTTTTACGCCGACCTTTCCGAGGGTTTTGCTGTCTCCGATGGACATACTTCCGCAGACGAGGGAGCAGAAGACAAGCGGTACGACAAGCATCTGCATCAGGCGGATAAAGCCCTGTCCGATGACATACAGCACACCTTCTACGATGACGGTGTCCTTGATATAGCTGGACGGGATCCAATAGTGAATCACCACGCCGAGCAGCGCACCGGCCAGCAGGGCAATAAAAATCTGGGTGGAAAGCCCGGGCTTCTTTTTTGACTTTTCCGTTGTTTCTTTTCTGTTTCGGACCATTATTCGATTCCTCCGGTTTCTTCGAGATATTCTTTCAGTGCCGTTTTCCAGTCGGGCGGCTCAGGAATACCGGTCAGGCGGAGCATCATGTTGTCCAGAACAGAATAGGTCGGGCGGACATCATCGCGTGCGACAACCGGGTAGAGATCAAGGTCACCGGTTTTTCCGGTATACTCGAGGATGGTTCTTGCAAACTCATAGCGGCTGCAGCTTCCGGGGCAGACAACGTGGTACAGACCATACTCCTCGTTGTCGATAAAGTGGCAGATCACGCGCGCAAGCTCAAAAGCACTGGTCGGAGCCGCATACTGGTTGTTTGGAACCTCCATCGTGCCGCCCTTTGCCGCATTACGGAGTACTTCGTCCACAAAATCGCGGCCGATCCCGTAAATCCAGGAGCTTCGGATGATGACAAAGCGGTTCAAAAGCTGTGTCAGGATTTTCTCTCCGGCCTCTTTTGATTTTCCGTAGATCGTACGCGGATGTACGGTATCAAACTCGTTGTACGGGATGCGGGATTCCTTGTCGAAGACGTCATCCGTTGAGATCTGAATAACCTTTGCGTCGATATCATTGGCGGCAAGCGCTACGTTGCGCACACCGATGGCATTGACACGATAGGCTTCGTCGATGTTTTTTTCACACTCGGCAACGTCGGTCATACCGGCGCAGTTGATGATAACGTCGGGACGGTTGACATAAACGAACTGTGTGACTTCATCGATTTTGGTAATATCAACCTCGTGAATATCCGTTGGAAGAAGCTGATATTCCACACCCTCCAGCAGTTCCAGAAGGGCAGTACCGATGTGGCCTTCGGCACCTGTAATCCATATTTTTTTCATAGGTTCTCTCCTGTCCTTGATTTATATACAGAAAAACTGTAATTGTATTTATTTTACCTGTGGACTTTACAGAAGTCAATAAATTATGGAAAGTCTCTGTGCAGAACCGGAAAAAAGTGGTATCATTTCTGTATATGTCTGCGGTGTAAGACTGCATATCTGCTACAAAAGAAGGAGGAGTATTTTTGAAAAAGAACAAATATGAAATCGACATGTGCAACGGCACGATTATGGACAAGCTGATTTCCTTTTCGCTGCCGCTGATGGTGTCCGGCATTCTGCAGCTGATGTTCAACGCGGTGGATATCATCGTCGTCGGACGGTTCAGCGGAAGCCAGGCGCTTGCGGCTGTCGGATCGACAACGGCACTCATCAACGTGTTCATCAACCTGTTTATGGGAATCTCGCTCGGTGCGAATGTGCTTGCGGCGCGGTATTATGCAGCGGGGCGCGACCGGGAGATGTCGGAAACGGTACATACATCGATCATGCTGGCGCTGATCAGCGGCGTTGTGATGGCGTTTGTGGGCGTATTTTTTGCAAAAGGCGCGCTGGAGCTGATGGATACACCGGCGGATGTCATTGATCAGTCGGCATTGTATATGAGAATTTACTTTATGGGAATGCCGTTTTTCATGCTGTACAACTACGGTGCGGCGATTCTGCGTGCCGTCGGCGACACGAAGCGGCCGCTGTATTTCCTGATTGTATCGGGTGTGATCAACGCTGGTCTGAATATGTTCCTCGTGATCGTGTTCAGTCTCGACGTGGCAGGTGTGGCGATTGCAACGGTGGTTTCGCAGGCGATCTCCTGCGTGCTGGTTCTGCGGTGCCTCTATAAGAGCGAGGGAAGTTATCAGCTCCGGTTTTCGAAGCTGTGCCTGAAAAAGGATTACATCATCCCGATTTTCCAGGTCGGCATCCCGGCGGGTATTCAGAGTACCGTCATCAACTTCTCGAACGTGCTGCTGCAGTCATCCGTCAATTCCTTCGGTTCGATTGCAATGGCAGGCTACACGGCGGCCAACAATGTGCTGGGATTTTTATACACCTCAGTCAACTCCGTCACCCAGGCGTGCATGAGCTTCACAAGCCAGAACTACGGTGTCGGAAAATACAAACGAATGGATAAGGTGCTGATCGACTGCCTGATTCTCTCCAGCGGCATGGCACTGGTGATGGGTGGCGGCGCGTATCTGTTCGGTACGGAAATCCTGCAGATTTACACCGGGGACCCGGAGGTTATCCGCTGCGGTATGGAAATTCTGTCGATCACGACGGTTCCGTATTTCCTCTGCGGCATCATGGACCTCTTCCCGGGAGCCCTGCGCGGTATGGGATGCTCGGCGGTGCCGATGATTCTGTCCGTCATCGGAACGGTCGGAACGCGAATCGTGTGGATCTTCGGCATTTTCCCGCAGCACCGCTCGCTGTATGTGCTGTTCATTTCGTATCCGGGATCGTGGATCATCACGATTATCATGCAGGTGATCTGCTATCTGATTGTGCGGAAGAAAGTCCACAGCCGGGCAGCAGCCGTATAAAAAAGAAAAAAAAGACCAAAAGCCAGAAAAACCGCGGATAAATCCATTTTTAAGTGGAATTATCCGCGGTTGTGTGATAAGATGGCTGTATGCGAAGAGGCAGGTAGAAGATACAGGGACACCTGCCTCTTACTCTGTGAAAAAGGAGAGAAGAGAGAACATATGAAAAAGTTTTATGCATGGTATCAGAAGCATATTACAGGTGCGATCTTTACCGGACTGATTCTCGGTATCTTAACCGGACTTCTTCTGGCGGACCGCTTTACGCCGATTCTGACCGTAACCGGCGTCATCGGCGGCATCTACATGAACGCCTTGAATATGATGATTTTCCCGATGGTATTCTGCTCAATTGTCATGGGTATCTGCAGCATCGGAAATGCAAAAACGACAGGTAAGATCACCGGCTACTCGATGATTTTCTTCCTGTGCACCACCGCGATTGCAAGTGCAGTCGGCATTATCATTCCAAGACTGATCCGCCTCGGAAAGGGAGTCCATTTTGAGATGGCAACTTCCGATATCCAGGCGACCGAGATGACCAGCATCCTCGACACGATCAAAAACCTGATCCCGTCCAACCCGGTGAAGGCGTTTGCGGAGGGCAACATGCTCCAGGTACTCGTGTTCGCTGTCGTTGTCGGCTTTACGCTGATTGCGGTCGGAGAGAAGGGACAGCCGCTCTTAAACGTGATCGACTCCCTGAATGAGGTCTGTTTAAAAGTCATCAGCACCGTTATGTACTTCACCCCGATCGGTGTCTTCTGTACGATCGTGCCGGTTGTCGAGGCAAACGGAACCAAAACCATCGTTTCCTTGGCAACCCAGCTCATCATTCTGTATGTGGCATTCTATGGATTTGCGATCGTCGTCTACGGCGGCGCTGTAAAACTCATCGGAAAGACGAGTCCGGTCAAGTTCTTTAAGGCGATCATGCCGGCAGCCCTGAATGCATTCGGAACATGTTCCAGTTCCGCGACGATCCCAATCAGCAAGCGCTGTGTCGAGAAAGAACTCGGCGTTTCGAACCAGATCAGCAGTATCGCAATCCCGCTCGGTGCCACCGTCAATATGGATGCGGTATCGATCCTGATGTCGTTTATGATCATGTTCTTCGCAAATGCCTGCGGCATCAACGTCAGCATTTCGATGATGGTGATCATTCTGCTTGCCAACGTCCTGCTTTCTGTCGGAACACCGGGTATCCCGGGCGGCGCGATCGCATCATTCGCAGCACTCGCCACGATGGCAGGTCTTCCGGCCGGCGTCATGGGCGTTTACATCAGCATCAACACACTGTGTGACATGGGTGCCACATGCGTCAACGTCATCGGCGATATGGCAGGCTGCGTTGTGCTGCAGGAGAAAATCAAACTGGAAGAAAACTAAAAAATGTTACATAGAAAAAGAGGGATTCCTTTCACGGGAGTCCCTCTTTTGCAATGCGTAAAATAAATTAAATATAGTCCGAAACATATGGAATATGGTGGAAGAGCAGGTCATCCAGGCATTCCACAGTCTGCGGCGTCGTTTCGATGCGCGCCATCTCATACAGCTTGGAAGCCGTCTTGTAGCCGAGCAGCAGTGTCGTGAGCGATGCGATCGTCATTTTCATCACATGGTCCGGCTCGCGGTCGGTCGGCACACAGTGTCCTTTTTCAAAGAAGAATGTGAAGCTGTCATTGTTCCACGGAAGCAGCTCATCCTCGATCTCAAAACGGATACACACATCCGGCTCGTCCGGGTCGCAGGCGTAATGTTCCATAAACTGCACGACATCGATGATACGCCCCATCGAGTACGGGCGAATCGTTTCTTTGATATCGCTGTCCTCAAGCTCGAACGCGATGGGTTCACTGTAGTAGTTATTTCCTTTGACCTCATCGATCATGGAATCGTGCGCATGAATATACTCCCAGAGTCCCAGCTGCGCTTCGCGGTTCAGATAGATCATCTCTTTGATATGCATGATATCGGAGCTGATCAGATAGACCATGTAGCCGTACGGCACATCATCAGCGGAATAGTAGATCGCAACGACGGTATCATCCTCATCCCAGCGGAAATATTCTTCCCACGCCAGATTGTTGCGGTAGAGGCAGCCGTGCGTCTTCGAAGCAAATTTGGTATGTAGTTCCTTGAAATCCTTGTCATCCCATGCCACGCGGCGCACATAGCCAGGGGCTTTGAGTTTCCGCGGCACCTGCGTGTCCTTGATGGTGTACGTCATCTTATTGGAAATGATTTCCCATCCGAGATTCCGGTAGAGCGGAATAGAGTAGGGATAGAGAAGCGCAAAGGAACGGTGGTTTTCCCGCATGCGCGTGAGACTCCGGATCATCAGCTTTTTCATGATGCCCTGGCCGGTGTATTCCGGGTAGGTGCAGACGCTGGTGACAAAACCGACGGGATAGCGGACACCGTAGATATTCATGTCCAGCGGATAAACCGCGAACTGTGATACCAGATCCTCCTCGCAGAAACAGCCGAGCACATCGGCACGGACGAGAACCGGGAATTTGGACTGCTTGATTTCATCGTCTTTCCATCCGCTTTCGGAAAGCTCCTGCTCTGTAACCTGAAAGGCGTAGCGCAGAAGTGCATTGTACTGCTCTGCGTCGTCGATGGTCAGCGGGCGGAAGGTTAAGTTCGAATCTTTCGTTTGAATCATGGATTACTCCCTCATTTTATTGTGAATCAAAGTATAGTGAATCAGATACTTTATTTTTTCGTAAATATTCTATCATAAGAAATGGAATTTGTGCAGTTAAAAATAAAGCCCATTCCGCAAATTTGGTAAAAAGATCAAAATAGTGTTAGAAATCGGATAAAAACTTCAAGAAACAGACAAAAAAATCTAATAAAATGAAAAACATACAGGGACAGTCTGCGCGAAAAAGCAGACATACGATTTCCAGGGTGACTGCGTTGAGATCGACGTGTTCAATCCGGAGACAAGAAAATATGTCTGGGACGTATGCAAGAAGAACTACTACGATTACGGCATCAATGCTTTCTGGCTGGATAACTCCGAGCCGGATTACGGTGTTTACGATTTCGATCATTACCGCTATATTGAAGGACCGGCGCTCTCCTGCAGCAACATCTATCCGCAGTTATACAGCCGTGTCTTCTATGATAAGAAGAAAAAACCGACCGCGTAAAACCGGTCGGTTTTTTTGAATAAATTTCCATTACAGGACGGTTTTTGTACACTTTTTTCTTGACGAAACGGGAAACAATCGTTACACTATTATGTATAACTGTAATTAAAATGGGAAAATGTAGCAAAACGCGGAAGCACACAAAGGGGTAATGAAGTTTTGTGTGTACCGGGGAGAAGAGAGGGAAACAGATGAATCAGACCGAATTGCCGGAATGTGAAAAAATAAATAAGAAAGAGCCTTCTAAGGATGTTCAGATGACACAGGAACAGGCAGACCGTCTGGTGGAACATCTGAAGAATGTTTTCATGTATGTGCGGGTTCTCCGTCCGGATGAGATCGGAGATTTTATTATCGATGAAGAGAATGGCAAGCTGTGTGAATGCTACACAGTATGGAACAAAGCGATGCCGTGCCTTAACTGTATTTCCGAAAAAGCCCTGCGGGAGAAATCGCAGAAATCAAAACTGGAATGCATTGCGTCGAATGTGTATCAGGTCATTGCAAGATACGTGGAGATCGAAGGAGAACCATGCGTGATCGAGATGATCAACCGTCTCGACGATGAAACACTGATGGACTCCGAAGGACGCCAGAATCTGGTAAGCAAGCTGAACAGCTACAGCGAAGAGCTGTATCGTGACGCGCTGACCGGAGTATTCAACCGCCGCTACTTCGAAGACCAGATCCGGGACGCCAGCTTTTGCTGCGGCGTAGCCATGATCGATCTCGATGATTTCAAATTATACAACGATACATACGGCCACAATGCCGGAGATATGGCGCTTGACACCATTGTAAAGACCGTCAACCGCTGCACCCGACGTACCGACCGTCTGATCCGCTTAGGAGGAGACGAATTTCTGCTGGTTCTGCCGGAGATGGATGAGGAAAACTTTGTACAGAAATTAAAACAGATTCAGTCACAGATCCATGAGGCACAGGTGCCGGGCTACTCGAAGATGCGTCTTTCCGTCAGCGTAGGAGGTGTTCTGACAAGAGATGAGACGATCGGCGAAGCTGCGATGCGTGCCGACCAGCTGATGTATCTTGCGAAACAACGGAAAAACATGGTTGTCACCGAGAAAGACCAGATCCTGGGTTGTCAGGACGATGTTGTCCGTCAGGAAAACCGCAGAGAAAAACAGCGCATCCTGATCGTGGATGATTCCGAGATGAACCGTATCATCCTCTCGGAGATTCTGCAGGATGAATACGATATCATCGAGGCTTCCACCGGCGAAGAGTGCCTGCGTCTGCTGGAAGAATACGGAACAGGCCTTGCGCTGATCCTTCTGGATATCGTCATGCCGGGCATGGACGGTTTCGGAGTGCTTGACTACATGAACCGCAACCACTGGATCGAAGAGGTTCCGGTCATCATGATATCGAGCGAGGATTCCACCGCATTTGTGCGCCGTGCGTATGAGCAGGGCGTATCCGATTATATCAGTCGTCCGTTTGATGCAAAAGTTGTTTACCAGCGTGTCTTCAACACGATCAAATTATATGCAAAACAGCGCCGTCTCGTGACGCTCGTCACCGAGCAGATTTACGAAAAAGAGAAAAACAATCAGATGATGATCAGTATCCTGAGCCATATCATGGAATTCCGGAATGGCGAGAGCGGACTTCATGTCCACCACATCAACGTTCTGACCAGTATGCTCCTCGAGCGTCTGGTACAGAAGACAGACCGCTACCACTTAAGCTGGTCCGATCAGCTGATGATCACAACGGCATCCGCGCTGCACGATATCGGAAAGATGGGCATTGACGAGAACATTTTAAATAAGCCGGGAAGGCTGACGAAAGAAGAGTTCGAGGAGATGAAGAAACATACCCTGATCGGAGCGTCCATGCTGAAGAGCCTGGAACTGTATCAGGACGAGAAGCTGGTACAGATTGCGTACCAGATCTGTCGCTGGCATCATGAGCGGTACGACGGAAAGGGTTACCCGGACGGCTTAAAAGGTGAGGAGATCCCGATTGCAGCCCAGGTTGTATCGATTGCCGATGTTTACGATGCGCTGACAAGCGAGCGTGTCTACAAACCGGCATACACGCACGAGAAAGCCATCGAGATGATCCTGAACGGCGAGTGCGGTACCTTCAGCCCGCTGATGCTCGAGTGTCTGCTCGATATCAAAGATGCCATCTGCGAGGAGCTGAACACCATATCCGAAGAAAAACAGACTTCGATTCAGATTGAAAAGCTGAAAAAGAATCTGAAATCGGGGGGGGCAGAGCTGAATTTTCTGAACTCTGATGAGAAATTATCCACAGAAGATGCCTGGGAGAACAGGTATCATGCGGATTCGAAAGACGATCTTAAATAAAAATATACCAAAACCCATGGATTTCTGAAAAGATTCCATGGGCTTTTCGCACTTTTGTGCAAATTTTTGTTGTGATTCCGGAGGACAACTGCTATAATAACAGAAAATGTCAAAAAATACGACAAAAATACCGGAAGAGGGCTGTGCGAACAAGTACACACAAGTCTGGAAAGGATAAATATCATGAATCAGTTGGAAGTATTACGAGAGAGCCTTGGACAGTGCGATGAGATTATTCTGGATGCACTGCTGATGAGAAACCGTATTGTCGAGGACATTATGGTATATAAAGAAGCAAATAACGTGCCGATTCTCCAGCCGGAGCAGGAAGCAAAACAGAAGGAATGGCTGGAACGCCGGATGCAGGAAAAACGCCATAAAAACGAAGTGGCGGATGTTTTCGAGAGCATCACAAGAAACAGTAAAAAGATTCAGGCAAGAAAGCTGTTCAATTATAATATTGTACTGATTGGCTTCATGGGAGCCGGAAAGAGCACCATTTCCGATTATCTCAAAACCGTGTTTGCCATGGATATCATCGAGATGGATCAGATCATCGCAGAGCGTGCCGGTATGAGCATCTCCGATATTTTCGAGACTTACGGCGAACAGTATTTCCGTGACTGCGAGACGAATCTTCTGATCGAAATGCAGTCGAGAACAAACGTTGTCATTTCGTGCGGCGGCGGAACTCCGATGCGTGAGTGCAACGTTGTAGAGATGAAAAAGAACGGCCGCGTTGTTCTTCTGACTGCAAAGCCGGAGACGATTTTAGACCGTGTCAAAGACAGCCACGACAGACCGCTGATTGAGAACAACAAAACCGTTCCGTTTATCGCAGATCTGATGAGCAAGCGCCGTGAAAAATACGAGGCCGCAGCCGACATTATCATCGAGACGGACGGAAAGAGCGAGCTGGAGATCTGTGAGGAGCTGATCCACAGCCTGCGGCAAATGGATGCAAAAGCGGAATAAAAGAGAAAAGCAAGGGAAAAAGGAAAAGAGACTGCTGTATGTAACGGCGGTCTCTTTCTTTTTTGCGTAACCGTGACACAAAAAACAGAAAACGCAAAATTTACGGGAAAAGGATTGACAAAACAGATATTTCCCGATATTCTGATAAAAGTTGGGCTAAAATCGCATGAAAAAAGTGAAAAAACAAGGTATTATTTTGTGTTATTGTCCGAACAAGAGAAAAAATTCAGGATAATTATATGAAATACAATAGCCCGTGTGCAGACACAGCCGGATCTGCCGGGGAAGGTCTGCGGAAAAAAGGAGGAACATCAATGAGAAAAAGAAACAAAGTCGTTTCTCTGCTTCTGGCAGGATGCATGGCAGCCGGTCTTCTGGCCGGATGCGGAAGCAGCGGAGGGACACAGGTAGCAACTGCTGACAATGCCACGGCGGCATCAACCAGTACTGGAGCAGCAGATTCAGCAGCACCGGAGACTGCAGGCGAAGTGGACGGACAGATCAATCTTCGTGCAGTAGCCTTTGGAAACAATTTCGATGTGCAGGATATGGGATGGCGCTGGATGATGGGAGAGTGCTACGAAGGACTGATGCGTGACGTAGCAGATGAAACGGAGACCGTTTCGAGTATGCCGGTGCAGAATCCATGGACGTATCCGATGACGGACTGGTTTACACTTTCCATCTGAGAAAGGATGCCAAATGGTCCGACGGACAGCCGGTTACCGCAGCAGATTATGAGTACGGCTGGAAACGTCTGTTAAATCCGGAATACGGCTATTCCTATTCTTTCTACCTGTTCAACGTAGTAGGAGCAGAGGAGTATTATAACGGACAGGGCTCTGCCGATGAGATCGGAATCAAGGCAGTGGACGATTACACCTTCGAGGTTACCTTAAAGGTAGCGGATCCGACCTTCCAGTCCAAGCTGGTAGCAACTCCGCTTTACCCGACCCGTCAGGATGTCGCAGAGGCAGCCGGAGACCAGTGGGGAAAAGACTGGACAAAATGTGTCTACAACGGACCGTTTGCCATGACCAACCTGGTAGAAGATAACTCCATGACATGGGTGAAAAATGACCAGTACTGGGATAAGGACAACGTAAAACTGAATCAGGTAAACTGGTACTGTGTAGCAGAGAACGCAACAGCAGCAACCATGTTCGATAACGGACAGCTGGACGTTTTCGATGCAGCAGGCGATTACATTGCAAAATATGACAAAGAAGTAGAAGCAGGCAATATGCAGACCATGACCACCGAGTACCCGGGAACTATGGTTCTGTGCTACGAGCAGTCTGAGGGCGGAAAATCCGGTCTGATGAAAAACGTAAACATCCGCAAGGCAATTTCCTACTCCATCAACCGTGAGGAGATGGTATCAGCTGTTTACGGAAGATACACCGCAGCTTACGGCTTCGTTTCCCCGGCGATCACGCTCGACGGAACTTCCTACCGCAAGCAGGCGTCGGAGACCATGAAAGAGGAATATGAGCAGTATGCAGGAGATGCAGACAAGTTAAAAGCACTGTTCCAGAAAGGCCTTGATGAGCTTGGTATCACCGACAAACCGGAAGACATCACCATTACATTGCTGTCCCAGGGTTCTGCTACCGAGAATCAGCTCGAGAGAGAGTACCTGCAGCAGTCCATTTCTCAGAATCTGGGCGTAAAGGTAGAGCTGAACACCGTTGGCGATTACCAGATGTTTGCAAACGAGCGCGATAACAAGAACTACGATATCTTTGTAGGCGGATGGTTCAGCGATTACAACGATCCGCTGGATTTCCTGAACGTCATGAAGACAGGCGTTTATGATTCCTACGGCCTCTATAGCAACAGCGAGTACGACAGCCTGATCGATTCTCTGACCGGAGAGAACGACAACGCAAAACGCCTTGAGATTTACCAGAAGCTGGAAGATCTGCTGGTTGCACAGGATTGTGGTGTTGCACCGCTGTACTACTCTGATAAACATTACTATTATCAGAACTGGGTAAAAGATTTCTACACATCCTCCTTCGGCGCAAGCCAGGAGCTTTACAGAGCAACTGTAGAGAAATAAAAAAAGCAGCAAAACAGAAGAAATGAGGGAAGAAGGGCTTATGAAACAATAGGCTCTTCTTTCGCTATCATAATAAAATTCCGGTCGGAAAAGACCGGACAGGGAGAGGATTTTTATGCCAAAATATTTACTGCGCCGTTTTGCAGAAATGCTGATCACACTGTTTCTGATTGCAACGGCCACGTTTTTCCTTCTGGAAGCGGTTCCGGGAGATCCGCTGACGGAGCGTGCGAGCAAGCTCTCGCCGACCGTAAAGGAAAACCTCTATAAGCGCTACGGCCTCGACAAGCCGATGATGGAGCGCTATGTGATCACAATGAAGGGAATCTGCAAGGGAGAGTTCGGAGAATCTGTTGTCTATGCGGGACAGACGGTACAGAAGCTGATTCATGACCGTCTTCCGGTATCCGCCCGCCTTGGTATCCAGCAGGTGCTGGTCGGTATCACGATCGGTCTGCTGCTTGGAATTCTTGCGGCAATGAGGAGGGGAAGCTTCTGGGACTATATGGTGATCGCCCTGTCGGTCCTCTTGATTTCCATTCCGAACCTGATCTTTGGTCTGATGCTTCAGAAAATTTTCGCAGGCAACCTGAAGGTTCTGCCGACGATCGGCTGGCCTGCGGGAAAGGATCTGTGGTTCGGAGGATGGGAATACACGATTCTTCCGACCCTGACAGGATGCTTTTCTTATATCGCAACGTATGCGCGTCTGCTGAAAACCTCGATGCTCGATGTGATCAATCAGGATTACGTGCTGACTGCTGAATCGAAGGGCTTAAGCCGCGGACAGATTATCCGCCGCCATATCCTTCGGAACTCGTTTATCCCGGTTATCACACAGCTTCCGATGTCGGTTGCCATGTGTATCACAGGCTCCTTCTTCATCGAGAGCATCTTTTCCATCCCGGGAATCGGACAGTATTATGTGACGGCGGTCAATAACCAGGATCTTTCCATTATCATGGGAGAGACGGTTATTATCGCAGCACTTTACATCGGTGTTCTCTTTATCACGGACCTGCTGTACGTGGTCGTTGACCCGAGAATCAGTCTGACAGGAAAGAGCAGATAAGGAGGATATTATGGCAGCATTAACACCGGAAAAATTTAAAGTAATAGGATACACCGAGGAAGATGCGAACCGGATTGACCGCCCGACCATTTCCTACTGGCAGGACGCCTGGAGACGGCTCCGCAAAAATCCGATCGCAATGGGATCTCTTGTTGTGCTCGGCATTCTGCTTGTCATGGTCATCATCGGACCGCATATCAAAGGATATGATTATGTATCCATGAATATCGCCGAGAAAAACCAGGGCGTATCGTCAAAATACTGGTTTGGAACCGACAACCTGGGACGTGACCTCTTCTCAAGAGTCTGGGTCGGCGCGCGGGCATCACTGATCATCGCGATCGTTGCAACGGCAATCAAACTCATCATCGGAACGGTATATGGCGCGCTGATGGCACATTTCGGCGGCTGGGTCGATGAGGTTCTGATGCGGATCATCGAGGTTATCAACTCGATTCCGTCTCTGCTTCTTACGATTCTGATCATGATGATTCTTGGAAATAACCTGTTTGCACTTCTGGTCGCGCTTAGTGTCACCGCATGGTGTAACACGGCACGTCAGGTGCGCGGTATGATCAAACAGCTCCGTGAGACGGAATACGTTTACGCGGCGGAGGTGCTCGGTGCAAAACCGCTCCGCATCATCTTAAAACACTATGTACCGAATATGCTGGGTATCCTGATTCTGGATACGGCGACGGCAATCCCGATGTTTATTTTTACGGAGGCAGGTCTTAGCTTCCTCGGCATCGGCCTCAAGGCACCATCGATCAGCCTTGGTGTCCTGATTTCAATGGGACAGCAGAACATGGATTTCTATCCGTCACAGCTTCTGTTCCCATGTCTCGTGCTCTGTATCATCGTTATGGCATTCAACCTTCTGGGAGACGGCCTTCGCGATGCCCTTGATCCGAGACTTCGCCAGTAATAAGTGGGAGATAACGATATGAACGAACAAAACAATCCGATTCTGGAAGTAAAAAACTTAAGAGTCTCTTATCACACCTATGCCGGTGAAGTAAAGGCAGTCCGCGGTGTACAGTTTTCTCTCGAGAAAGGTCAGGCGCTCGCAATTGTGGGAGAATCCGGCTGCGGAAAATCTGTAACGGCGAAATCCATCATGGGCCTCATCAAGGCCCCGCAGGGTGAGATTAAAGAGAACAGTGAAATTCTCTATCATGGAGAGAATATTCTGAAATACAACAAAAAACAGTGGCAGCATTACAAAGGCGGCGAGTGTGCAATCATTTTCCAGGATGCGCTGGCTTCCTTAAATCCGACGATGCGTGTCGGAAAACAGATTATGGAAAATCTGATGGGCCACAAAAACATGACAAAACAGGAAGCGGCAAAGGAGGCTGTCGAGATGCTGCGCATGGTCGGCATCCCGGAGCCGGAAAAACGTGTCAGACAGTATCCGCACGAATTTTCCGGCGGTATGCGTCAGCGTGTTATGATCGCGATTGCATTTGCCTGTGATCCGAAAATTCTGATCTGTGACGAGCCGACGACCGCGCTCGATGTGACAATTCAGGGACAGATTCTCGATATTATCAAGAATCTGCAGAAGAAAAATCAGACATCCGTCATCATGATCACACATGATCTCGGTGTTGTGGCAAATATCGCACAGAAGATTGCTGTCATGTATTCCGGCATCATCGTGGAGAGCGGAACGTGTGAGGACATTTTCTATCGTCCGCGTCACCCGTATACCTGGGCGCTGATCCGTTCCGTACCGCGTCTGGATCTGAAAAACAAGCAGGAACTCGCGACAATTCCGGGAACTCCGCCGGATCTTTTAAACCCGCCGGTCGGATGTCCGTTCTGCACGCGGTGCAGCTACTGTATGCCGATCTGTAAGGAAGAGATGCCGGAGGTAACGGAATTCGGCGGCGAGCATAAGGCTGCCTGCTGGCTCCATCACCCGATGGCACCAAAAGTAGAAATGCCAAATCTGGAAGGAGGAGAACTGTAATGGAAAATAACGAAAAAGAAGTGCTTTTTTCCGTTTCCCATCTGAAAAAATATTTTCAGGTCGGAAACCATGCGACCTTAAAGGCCGTGGATGATGTCTCCTTCGATATCTACAAAGGTGAGACACTTGGAATGGTTGGCGAGTCCGGATGTGGAAAGACGACGTGCGGCCGTACCTGCATCGGCCTGTATGACAAGACCGACGGACAGGTGCTCTACAAGGGAACCGATGTCCATGCATTAAACGGAAAAGAGCGGTTTGCCTTCAAAAAACAGGTGCAGATGGTCTTCCAGGATCCGTATGGATCGCTCGACCCACGTATGACCGTTGCCGACATCATCGGCGAGGGCATCGACATTCACCATCTGGCAAAGAATAAGAAAGAGCGCCAGGAGATGATCTACAAATATCTGGAGCTGGTCGGACTGAACCGCGAGCATGCGAACCGTTTCGTGCACGAGTTTTCCGGCGGACAGCGCCAGCGAATCGGTATCGCGCGTGCGCTTGCCGTGCAGCCGGAGTTCATCGTTCTCGATGAGCCGATCTCCGCACTCGACGTTTCGATTCAGGCGCAGATCGTCAACCTGCTTGTGGACTTACAGAAGAAGATGGGTCTGACCTATCTTTTCGTTGCGCATGATCTGTCGATGGTCAAACATATTTCCGACCGTGTGGCGGTTCTGTATCTGGGAACGCTCGTCGAGCTGACGACATCCGAGGAGCTGTACGCCAACCCGCGCCACCCGTACACACAGGCACTGCTCTCCGCGATTCCGATTCCGGACCCGAAAGTAGAGGCAGAGCGCGACCGCAAAAAAATCCGCCTCGAAGGCGAGGTGCCGAGCCCGATCAACACGAAGCCGGGCTGCAAATTCCAGGGAAGATGCAAGTACGCAAAAGACATCTGCCGACAGCAGATGCCGGAATTAAAAGACGTGGGCAACAATCACTTTGTGGCATGTCATTTCTGTGATGCATTAGAAGAAAATAAGGAATTATAAAACATGGAAAAGATAAAGAACATCTGCCGTGATCTCGGCAAAGCATTTACAATCGGCCTGCTCTCTGGCGGCGCTGCGGCAGCTGTGCTGCTGCTGGGAGGATTCCTCTTTGGGGGATTCACGTTCCGCGCTGCCCTTGAGGCGGCGAAAGACGGCCTGCTGCTGATCGCGGCCCTCGGCATGTTCGTGATCGCCGGAATGCTGATGGTAAAAGGCAAAAACCCGGAGAAATTCACGCAGAAGGAAAAATGGCGCGTCCACTTTGCCGTGCTCGGATATAAGAGTGTGTTCGCAGTTCTCTGCGTTTCCTGGGTGCTGTGGGCGGCAGCGGCGGATTATCTTTTGTATCGGATGTGAAAATAGTTTCTATAAATAAAAAGAGAATTTTGCAGACTGTAAAAATGAGGTCCGGCAAAATTCTCTTTTTTCGTTTAGTCGTTATTCGTCTTCGAGACGGGAGATAACCATCTCCATGGATTTCTGATATTCTTCATCCGAAGAATTGTAGAACAGCATCAGATCGAGGCAGTTGCTCATTTTCTTCAGTGCTTCCGGGATGGAGTAGTCGATCGTTTTCACATATTCATCCCAGTGCTCCAGCTTCCACGTATCGCGCACGGAGTTGCGGTCGATCATGCGCTGGTGGCAGATCTCCGGTTTTGTGACAACCCAGATCACAACAAGCTTTGCCCCATGGTCAGCGAGCTTTTTGGAGAAGTCTTTCAGGAACTTCTCATCATGCACTTCGCGTGTGAATGGTGCGTTGATCAGCACAATATCGTCATACTCGAGTGCTTCCAGTCCGAAATTGACCGTTACTTCATATTCATAATCGCGGATATTCTCCTCGAAGAAATCAGAACTGCGGTTGATTTCCTGTCCGCCCGCTTTGAAAACGCGGTTCGACAGCGGAATGACCGTATCCTTGTCGAGATAAACAACGTGTTTCAGCTCCTTGGCGAGCTGTTTTGAAATGTATGTCTTTCCGCACGCCGGCGGCGAGGTTACGAGGATCATCTTTTTCATCGTTTGTATGTCTTCCTTTCCAGTTGAATAAAAAAAATCACTCCTAGCATTATAGAAAATTTGGAAAAAAATTGCAAGAGAAAAGACGGTTGTGCCGGAGAAAAAATTGTCTTATAATAAAATAAGATTTTTATGCCATCACGGAGAAAATAAATGGAGGAAAGAAAATGAGCAGAGCAAATACACGAGTTGTGAAAATCGGCGACCGGGTCATCGGAGGCGGAAATCCGATTCTGATCCAGTCCATGACGAATACCAAAACAGAAGATGTGGAGGCAACCGTAAAGCAGATCCAGGCGCTCACGGAAGCCGGATGTGACATTATCCGATGCGCCGTCCCGACCATGGAGGCAGCCAAGGCGCTGTCCGAGATCAAAAAACAGATCTCGATTCCGCTTGTAGCAGATATTCATTTTGACTATCGATTGGCGATCGCCGCGATCGAAAACGGAGCCGATAAAATCCGCATCAACCCGGGCAACATCGGCAGCCGCGACCGGATCCAGGCGGTTGTAGATGCAGCAAAAGAACGCCAGATTCCGATCCGCGTCGGCGTCAACAGCGGTTCACTCGAAAAAGAGCTGGTGGAAAAATACAACGGCGTAACGGCAGAGGGCCTGGTGGAGAGCGCGCTCGACAAAGTGCGGATCATCGAGGAGATGGGCTATGACAATCTCGTCATCAGTATCAAATCGTCTGATGTGATGATGTGTGCAAAAGCGCATGAGCTGATCACGAACCAGACGGATCATCCGCTTCATGTCGGCATTACGGAGGCAGGAACGCTGTATTCCGGCAACATCAAATCGGCAGTGGGGCTCGGTATTATTTTATATCAGGGCATCGGAGATACGATCCGCGTTTCCCTGACCGGCGATCCGCTCGAGGAAATCAAATCCGCAAAACGGATCTTAAAGACCCTGGGACTTCGAAAAGGCGGCATTGAGGTCGTATCGTGTCCGACCTGCGGACGGACCCAGATTGACCTGATCGGACTGGCAAACCAGGTGGAAACACTGGTGCAGAGCTACGATCTTGATATCAAGGTTGCCGTCATGGGCTGCGTGGTCAACGGACCGGGCGAGGCAAAAGAGGCGGATCTTGGTGTTGCAGGCGGAAAAGGCGTCGGCATTTTAATTAAAAAAGGTGAAATCGTGAAAAAAGTACCGGAGAGCGAGCTGCTGTCCGTCTTAAAGGACGAGCTGGATCACTGGGGCAAGTAGAAAAGAAAGCAGGAATAGGAATGGAAAAACAGTTTCAGGAAGTATTTCCGGATTTGAGAATCGAAGGGGGCATGGCAGAGCTTCTCGATACCGTGGAGGTTTCGCGGGTATCGATCAATAAGAAAAAAGATCTGCTGCGGATCTATGTGGTCAGCCATCAGTGGATTCACAAAAAATATATTTATCAGCTGGAGCGCCAGATCGAGGAGCAGCTCTTTTCCAACGTGCCGCTGCGCGTGAAGATTATTGAGCGGTTCTATCTGTCGCGCCAGTATACGCCGGAAAACTTTCTGGAGGTGTACCGTCCGAGTATCCTGCTCGAGCTGAAAAACCACAGTGTCTTTCTGAATCATCTGTTTTCGACTGCCGAGATTACCTTCCCGGAGACGAACAAAATGCACCTGGTGCTCGTGGATTCCGTTGTGGCAAAGGAGCGCGAGGAGGAGCTGGTCCACATTCTCGAGAAAATCTTCTGTGAGCGGTGCGGCTTCGACCTGATCGTGGAAACCGAGATGAGAAAGCCGGAGGGCGAGAGCCGCGCCATGAGAAATTCCGAGCTCCGCATCCGGGAGGAAGTGCGCCACGTTCTGGCGCATACCCATTACGGTGAGATGCTCGGCGAAAAAGAGCAGAACCGGATGGAAGAGCAGGCGGAAGCAGCAGGCGAACAGCCAAAAGCATCCGCAGCAGCCAAGGACGGCGAGGCGAAAAAAGAAAAAGCAGCAGACGGCGGAAGGGGAAAAGGTTTTTTCGGCGGCGGACGCGGTTCCTTCAAAAAAGGCAAGGGCAGTTTCGGCCGGAATGCGGACAATCAGCCGCGCAAATCCTCCAATCCGGATGTGCTGTACGGAAGAGATTTCGAGGATGAGAGCGTGGAGATTCTGAAAATCGGCGATGAGATCGGTGATGTTGTCATCCGAGGAAGAGTCCAGAGTGTGGATATGCGCGAGATCCGGAATGAGCGTACGATTTTCATGTTCACGATCACCGACTTTACGGATACCATCGGCGTCAAGATTTTCGTCCAGAACGCGGAAGTGCCGGAATTAAAGGATGCGATCAAAAAAGGCGCGTTCATTAAAGTAAAAGGAAAAACGACGGTTGATGCATTTGACCACGATCTGACGGTTATGTCTGTCTGGGGCATCAAGAAGATCACCGATTTCCGTACCGGCCGTCAGGATACGAGTCCGGTGAAGCGTGTGGAGCTGCACTGCCATACAAAGATGAGCGATATGGACGGTGTCACCGATGCTGCCCGTCTGGTACAGCGTGCCTATGAGTGGGGCCATCCGGCGATCGCGATCACCGATCACGGCGTGGTGCAGTCCTTCCCGGAGGCAAACCATGCGATCGAGGCGATCGACGGCGCTTACCGGAAAAAATACCAGGCAGAGCACCCGGATGCGACAAAAGATGAGCTGAAAAAAGTTTCGGCTCCGTTCAAGGTCATCTACGGCATGGAGGCTTATCTCGTCGACGACTTGAAAGATATCGTTGTCAACAGCAAAGGACAGGACATCCACGGAAGCTACGTTGTTTTCGATATCGAGACGACGGGATTTTCCCCGGTTGTCAACAAAATCATTGAGATCGGTGCCGTCCGTGTGGAAAACGGAGCGATTGTCGATAAGTTTTCCACCTTCGTTAACCCGAAAGTCCCGATCCCGTTCCGGATTGAGAACCTGACCGGCATCAACGACAACATGGTTCTTGACGCGCCGGACATCGAAACGGTGCTGCCGAAATTCCTGGAGTTCAGTGAGGGAGCCGTTATGGTTGCCCACAATGCTTCGTTCGATATGAGCTTTATCGAGCACAATTGTGTCCTGCAGGGGATCGAGCGGGAATTTACAACGGCGGACACCGTCGCCATGGCGCGTTTCCTGCTGCCGGGCCTGAACCGTTTCAAACTGGATACCGTTGCGAAGGCGGTCGGCGTATCGTTGGAAAACCATCACCGTGCGGTGGACGATGCCGGCTGTACGGCGGAAATTTTCGTGAAATTCGTAAAAATGCTGGAGGAGCGCAATATTCTGACTCTGGATGACCTGAATGCGCAGGGAAAAGTATCGGAGGAGGCTGTGCGCAAGCTTCCATCGTACCATGCGATCATTCTGGCAAAGAACGAGACGGGACGTGTCAATCTGTACCGCCTCGTGTCGGAATCCCACCTGAAATACTACAACCGCCGGCCGAAGCTGCCAAAGAGCGTCTACCTGAAATACCAGGACGGTCTGATGATCGGATCTGCCTGCGAGGCGGGCGAACTCTACCAGGCAATCCTGCGCGGTGAACCGGATGCGGCGATTGCGCGTCTCGTGGACTTCTACGATTATCTGGAAATCCAGCCGATCGGCAACAACGCGTTCATGATCAAAAAAGAGGACGTTTCTGCCGTAGAGAGCGAGGAGGATTTAAAGGAGATCAACAGGCGCATCGTCAAACTTGGCGAGCAGTTCCATAAGCCTGTTGTGGCAACGTGCGACGTCCACTTCATGGATCCGCAGGACGAGATCTACCGCCGCATCATCATGACCGGAAAAGGTTTTGACGACGCTGATGAGCAGGCACCGCTGTTCCTGCGCACCACCGAGGAGATGCTTGAAGAGTTTTCGTATCTCGGAAGTGAGAAAGCGGAGGAGGTCGTCATCACCAATCCGCGCAAAATCTCCGACCTTGTCGAGAAAATCTCCCCGATCCGTGCCGGAAAATTCCCGCCGGTCATCGAGGATTCCGACAAGACACTGCGGAGAATCTGTTACGACCGCGCGCATGAAATCTACGGCGAGGAGCTTCCGGAGATCGTTTCCGCGCGCCTCGAGCGGGAGCTGAACTCCATTATTTCCAACGGATATGCCGTTATGTACATCATCGCACAGAAACTGGTGTGGAAGTCGAACGAGGACGGCTACCTCGTAGGATCGCGTGGTTCCGTCGGTTCCTCGTTCGTTGCGACGATGGCGGGAATCACGGAGGTAAACCCGTTGAGCCCGCATTACTACTGCGAGTCGTGCCATTACAGCGAGTTCGATTCGCCGCGCGTCAAAGAGTACGTCGGCCGTGCCGGATGCGATATGCCGGACGCCGTCTGCCCGAACTGCGGCAAGCCGCTGAAAAAAGCCGGATTTGACATTCCGTTCGAGACGTTCCTTGGATTCAAGGGAAACAAAGAGCCGGATATCGACCTGAACTTCTCCGGTGATTACCAGAGTAAGGCGCACAAATACACAGAGGTTATTTTCGGCGCCGGTCAGACGTTCCGTGCGGGAACCATCGGTACGCTGGCGGATAAAACAGCGTTCGGTTACGTGAAGAACTATTACGAAGAGCGCGGCCAGCACAAACGGAACTGCGAGATCGACCGTATCGTGGAAGGATGCACCGGCATCCGCCGTACCACCGGCCAGCACCCGGGCGGTATCATCGTTCTGCCGTTCGGTGAGGATATCAACTCCTTCACCCCGGTGCAGCATCCGGCGAACGATATGACAACCGACATTATTACGACTCATTTCGATTACCACTCCATTGATGCCAACCTCTTAAAGCTCGATATTCTCGGACACGATGATCCGACCATGATCCGTATGCTCGAGGATATCACGCACCTTGATGCGCAGACGATTCCGCTCGATAACCCGGAGGTCATGTCGCTGTTCAAGAGCACCGAGGCGCTCGGCATCAAGCCGGAGGACATCGGCGGCTGTCCGCTTGGATGTCTTGGCGTGCCGGAGTTCGGTACCGATTTCGTTATCCAGATGCTTCTGGACACGAAGCCGCAGTCGTTCTCCGACCTGATCCGTATCTCAGGTCTGTCGCACGGAACCGACGTATGGCTCGGCAATGCGCAGACCCTGATCGAGGAGGGCAAGGCGACGATTTCCACCGCCATCTGTACCCGGGACGATATCATGATCTACCTGATCGACAAGGGACTCGAAAGTGAGCTTTCCTTTACGATCATGGAGAGTGTGCGAAAAGGAAAGGGCTAAAACCGGAGTGGGAAGAGGAGATGAAGGCACATGACGTGCCGGACTGGTACATCTGGTCATGTAAAAAGATCAAGTACATGTTCCCGAAAGCCCACGCGGCGGCGTACGTCATGATGGCGTACCGCATCGCTTACTATAAAATTTTCTATCCGCTGGCGTACTATGCGGCGTACTTCTCCATTCGTGCGTCCGCATTTTCCTACGAGCTCATGTGCATGGGACGCGACCGGCTGGAATATTATATGAAAGATTACGAAAAACGGAAAGACACGCTGACTCAGAAGGAGCAGGCAACCGTCAAGGATATGAAGATTGTCCAGGAAATGTACGCCCGCGGCTTCGATTTCGTGCCGGTGGACCTCTATAAGGCACAGGCGCACCGCTTCCAGGTCTACGATGACAAACATCTGATGCCGGCGCTCGACTCGATCGAGGGTCTGGGCGACAAGGCGGCCGACGCCGTTGTCCTTGCGGCACGAAACGGAAAATTCCTCTCGAAAGATGATTTCCGCGACCGCACCAAGGTCAGCAAGACGATTATCGACTTTATGGCGGACCTCGGTGTCTTCGGAGATCTGCCCGAAAGCAACCAGTTTTCGCTGTTCGACTATTAAAAGGAGCGTCCCCTTTCCGTTGCAATCCCGTGCGTCTTGGGGTATAATCAGACGTTGTGGAAAAGAACGAAAACGATTTAGATAAAATAAGGTGAAAAACATTGAGAAGAAGATTGGAACAACTGCTGAACGGCAGATTTGAATATGAGGTTCCCCATCTGCTGCTGTCCGAGACGGAGGTGGCCCTGACGCTGGACGAGGGGCAGAATTTCCGCGGAGAGCTGAATATCGGAGCGGAAGACGGGAGAAGAGTAAAAGGAATTGTGACCACAGATCATCAGAGAATCGTTCTGGCGAAAAATCAGTTCCAGGGAACGGCGAGTACGATTGAGTACGGCGTGGATACCAGCGGATTAAAAGCAGGCGATGAAATCTGTGGAAACATCACCGTCAGCAGCAATCTGGAGGAACGCTGCGTGCGGGTACACGTCTCGATTGCAGGAAAGACAATGAACATTTCCGGACAGGAGATTCATTCCCTGGCAGATTTTGTGCATCTGGCAAGCCATGATTTCGGCGCAGCGTACCGCTTCTTTGTAAAAAAAGAGTTTGCACGTCTTCTTCAGAAAGAGGCACCGGAGCAGATGGCACTTTATCAGGGACTGTCCCACAAGCCGGTGACATTTCAGCACCTGGAGGAATTTCTGGTTGCCCTCGGTCAGAAAGAGCCGGTGATGCTTTCGGCGGAACAGCCGGAGAAAACTGTGCTTACCGTGGACCAGCCGCGCAAGGAAACACTGTATCTGTATAAAAATACCTGGGGCTACGTCCGCATGGAAATCGAGGTGCAGGGAGACTTTCTGGAAGTGGAAAAGAAAGTCGTCACTTCAGAAGATTTCATCGGAAGCGTCTACGGTGTGGAATACATTATCCATCAGGAGAAAATCGGAAACGGCCGCCATTACGGCAGAATTACGGTGCGTCAGGGAAAACAGGAGCTTCGCTTTGAACTGGAAGTGACAAACAGCGAAAAACATGTGACCAGCAGGAAAAATACGGAGCGCGACCGTCAGATAACTGCCATCGCGCGCGGCTATCTCGATCTGGCAGTCCATAAACGCGACTACCGTACCTGGTATCAGGACACCTGGGAGGCCATCGAGCAGTTCGAAAAAGCCGGCGGAGACATGGCGTGGGTGACGCTGGGAAAAGCATGGCTGTACGAGAGCCATGAGGAAACCGGAAAAGCAAGAGAAACGCTTTCTTACGTAAAAGAGCATCAGGAACTGCTGGACACCGCGGAGAAAAAAGGAGCGTATCTGTATCTGGCATGGAAGCTGAAAATGGAAGTGGGCCATACCGAGCTGGTATCACGCCTTGGAACACTGATGCGGCAGGAGAGTGCAAGCTATTTTCTGTTAAAGCTTGCCATTGATGCCGACGATTCCTGGCAGCAGTCGCTGACCCGTCAGCTCTACGCGATGGAACTTTGCTATGAGTGCGGGTGCAAGAGCCCGCTTCTGTATCTGGATGCGGCACAGCTCTATCTCCGCCAGGAGGGACAGCTCCGCCGGATTTCGCCGTTCACCGTTCAGGTGCTGAAATTTGCGCAGAAAGAAGGCATTTTAAGCGGGGAACTGTTAAAACGGGCCGCTTATCTTACAGAGACGATGAAAACGTTCGATGAGAATGTCTATCAGATTCTGACTGCGGGCTATGAGCGTTTTCCATCCGATGAAGTGCTCGAAGCCATCTGCAAACTGGTGATGAAGGGCCGCCCGGTGCGGAAGGAATATTTCCCGTGGTATGCAAAAGCCGTGGAGCGGAACATCCGCATCACGCGCCTGTACGAGTACTATATCGAAACGATGGATGCGTCGTTCGACGAGGTCCTTCCGCAGGTCATCCGGATGTATTTCTCCTACAGCAACACACTGGCAGGCCAGAAGAAAGCGCTGATCTACGCCAACGTGATCAAAAACCGCGAAAAAGACCGCCATACATTCCAGAGCTACCGCCCGGCGATGGAGGTTTTCACGGCAAGACAGATCCAGAAAGGCCGCATGAACCGCGAATACGCCGCACTGTACCGGACTTTTCTGAAAAAACCGGAAGATCCCGACAGCGCAAAAGCGATCGCAAATGTGCTGTTTACCCATCATGTAACGTGTGAAAATCCGAAAATCACGCGTGTGATCGTCTGCCATCCGGCGATGGCGGGCGAAACGTCCTATCCGATGACGGAACGGGGTGCTTATATCCGTCTGTATGGCAAAAAAGCGCGGATTCTTCTCGAAGATGAGCAGCGCAGAAGATATGCGGTGACAGAAACCTGCCGCATAGAGCCATTGTTTACGGATGAAGAGCTTGCCCGTGCCTGCGGCGGTTTTGCCATTGAAAATCCGGGTCTGCTGCTGCACCTGTGCGGGGAGCAGGAAGAGGAGATGCAGCTTACCGCAGAAAATCTTGCCTGGTATCAGCAGGCAGCGCGCACGAGCGCATTTTCCAGTGCTTACCGGAAAACAGTGCGTCAGAAACTGCTGGAATACTATCTTGCCCATCCGGATGAGCGTGAGACCGAGGCAGCTGTTGCAGAGCTGGAGGACAGCGCTTACGCAAAGGTGGACCGTATTTCTACGATCGAGCTTCTGGTACGCTACGGCTGTTACAGCCGCGCCTTTGCCCTGACGGATCGGTACGGCTACGAAAAGATCCCGGTGTCGTGTCTCTTCCGTCTGGCGCATGCGATGATTCTGGAAAAAGAGTTTACAGAGGACGAGGAGCTTCTCTATCTGGCATCCTACGTGGTAAAACAGGGCATTTACGATGAAATTGTATTGTGCTATCTGAGAGATTATTTCACCGGTTCTATTGAGGATATGTGCAGTTTATGGGATAAAATCCGCGGCTTTCAGATGGAGAGCGACAAGCTGGAGGAGCGCATTCTGACCTGGTCCGTCTTTGTGCGCAGCCACCCGAAGTGGGAGCAGGAAATGCTGGAGAGCTACATCCGCCAGAGCGGAAAAGAGCATGTCATTCTGGCATACCTGACGTATCTTGCGATCGGCTATTTTATGGACGGAAAACCGCTTTCGGATCAGATGTTTGACTACTTGGACCGCGCCTGGAAACAGGGCTGGGAGCTGGACGAGATCTGCCGTTTTGCGATGCTGAAACATCTTTCCACGAAGCCGCAGCTTTCTGAGGAGGAAGAAAAAGAGGCGCATACCCTGCTTCTGGCGTTTACGAAACAGGGACTCCGCTTTGCCTTCTACAAGGATCTGCCGGAGCACCTGACCGAAGGCTTCCAGATCGGCGACCGCATGTTCATCGAGGAGCGCCAGAGAGCGGAGGCAAAGGTGACGATTCATTACCGGACAAACGCCGAAGAAACATGGAAGAGCGAACCGATGCGCAATATGTATCAGGGCATTTTTGTGAAAGAGTTTCTGCTGTTCTACGGCGAGAAAATGGAGTATTACCTGACCTTTACGAACCGTCAGGGCGAGGGAAAAACAGAGGTGAAAACCGTCTCCATGACCGGCGAACCAAAAACAGGAAAGACGCGGTACCAGCTTCTGAATCAGATGAAAGCAGCGCGCGCGGCAGGAGATTCGGAAAAAGCAGAAGAAGCATTCCAAAAGTATCTGCAGCAGGAGGCTCTGGTTCGGAACTGTTTTGCACTTGTGGATGAAAAGAAGCAGCAGGAGGATACGACATGGAACAGAAAAATTTAATTTTAGGATTTGATTTTGGAGAGAAATATTCCCAGTTCTGCTGCTATGACAGGGGAACCCATACGGCCGTCTCCATCCCGGTAAAAGAAGGAGAAGAGGCGGTGGAATTTCCGACCGCCATTGCCAAAAAACGGAATGAGGAAACGTGGAAAACAGGACCGGATGCAGAAAAATCTGCTCACGCGGAAAACGGCATCTGGCTGGACAATCTGTACGAGATCTGCATGGGATCCCGCATCTGCCAGATCGAAAACCGGGATTACACGCCGGGAGAAGTCCTTGGCACGTTCCTTCGCGAAGCACTGAAGATGATCGGCATCGAGCGCCCGGACCAGCAGATCCAGGCGATGATGATCACCACGGGCCATCTGACCCGTCCATTTGTGGAAAATGTGCGTGAAGCATACAAGATAATCGGACTTCCGCGCGGCAGAGCCTACCTGCAGGAGCATGACGAGAGCTTTTACTGCCATGTGCTGAACCAGAAGCCGGAGCTCTGGAGCCGTAAAGTCGGTCTGTTTTTCCTGAAAGATGAGGAAGCATCGTTTTCTGAACTTTCCATCAGCCGTAAAACGAAGCCGGCAACTGTGACCGTAAAACGGGGGCCAAAAGCCGCACTTTCGATCGAGCCGATGGAGCGCGACCGCGATTTCTGCCATCTGATGGGAGAAGCGATGGGGAATGAAATTTATTCCAGCGTATTTCTGGTGAGCGAGGAGTTCGACCTTGCCTGGGCCGACAACTCTCTGCGTCAGTTAAAGAAAAACCAGAGAAGAATCTTCGGCGGAACGAACCTGTTTGCACAGGGCGCCTGCTTTTCCGCGCGCGAAAAAGTGGAGGAGCGCCGCTTAAAGGGCTATCTCTTCCTCGGAAATGACCTCGTGCGCTACAACATCGGCATGGAGATGATGATCAATGGTTCTCCGACATACTATGCGCTGATTGCAGCCGGTGTGAACTGGTATGAAGCAGAAAAAGAATGTGAGCTGATCCTCGACGGAACAGAGGAGCTGGAATTTGTTGTAAGCTCCATGGAAAGCGGAAAACGAAACCGCTATACCATGAAGCTGGACGGGCTGCCCAAACGGCCGCCGAAGACAACACGGATCCGTCTGCGTCTGGAGTATGATTCTCCGGTTACGTGTCAGATCACCGCAGAGGATTTAGGGTTTGGCGATATGTTCCCGGCAAGCCACAAAATCTGGCACGAGACGATGGGGGAGGTGTAAACGATGAGCGGTTATATTTTATGTCAGGTCAAACGGGCGAAAAATCCGTATTATATTTCCAACATCAGCACAAATATATATTCCATCGAGGAACTGTGCTATTATCTGTACCACAACATCTATCTGCTGGACGAGACCATCATTAACGAGCAGCTGCTGGTGTGGATGAAAGAAGAACTCCACTTAAGAAGACTGTACCAGCGTCTCTACGTCCTTCTGGAGGAGAAAAAGAACATCGGTGAGTTTATCCTGCCGATCTTCAAGGAGATCAATTATCTTTCCCACGATCAGTTCCGTGAGATGAATGAGCGCCTGAAACGGTTCGAGGAGCAGCCGGAGATTGTGCGGAAAAAAATCAAGGGAGACTACCTTGTCGACCACGAAAAATATATCAATGCGATCCAGGTTTACCAGGAAACGCTGAAAGATACCGAGGAAAACGAAACCAACATGGGAAGCCAGTTCACCGGAAGTATTTACAACAACATGGGCTGTGCCTACGCAAGTCTGTTCCAGATGAATGAAGCACTTACGTGCTTTCAGAAAGCAAATGAAGAGCTGCACACGAAAGCATCGTTAAAGAGCTGGCTGTTTGCGGTCTACATGAGCAAAGGACAGGACGCCTATGAGCAGATGTGCACCGAGCGGAAAGTGGATGCCGAGACGAAACGGGAGATGGACCGCCAGATCACCGAGGCAATGCAGGTCGAGCTCCCGCACGATCTGGACGAAGCTCTTACGGCGTGGACACGGGAATATCATAAAAATACCGGACTTTGAACAAAAAGAACAAAAAAATTACTTGACAGCAAAAAAGAATGGGACTATAATACAGCGCATAAGAAAAAAGTAAATACTTCGAAACCGATGAAGTGGAGATAACGTTGGAAGCGCACTCACAGAGAGCCCGGGCAGGTGGAAGCCGGACAGAAAGCGGATCAGCAAATGGACCACGGAGGGTACAGGGAAAAGCGGGAAACCGTCTGAGTATTCTGTAACGTGCAGGCATACGTTAGTTGCCAGGAATATGATCGTATTCTGCAGAGCGTGTGAGCAATCGCAAAACAAGGTGGCACCACGAGTATAAAAATATACCCGCCCTTGGCAAAGAACAAAGTGATTCTTTGCCGGGGGCGGTTTTTTGTATATCAGAAATTGGTTCTGAGGACCAGTGTTGATGACAGCCTTTGCAGACACAAGGAGAGGAGATAACAAGATGAAACAGATGACGTTAGAAGAAATTTCAAAAGCAGCCGCATCGGGAGCTTTTCGGAAAATCCCGGTAAGCAGAGAAATTTATTCGGATATCCGTACACCAGTAGAAACACTGAAAGTCCTGCAGGGCGTCAGCAGCCACTGCTACATGCTCGAAAGCGTGGAGGATAAAAAACAGTGGGGAAGATACACTTTTCTCGGCTACGATCCGTCGCTGGAACTCACCTGTGTCAACGGAAACCTGACAATCACCGCCGATGCGGCAGAGATGAAAAAAGTAGAAGATATTCCGGAAAGCCACGAAGAACAGCTTCCGACCGGACAGATCCGGCTGACTGCAAAGACAGCCCATCCGGGAGCCGTCATCAAAACCCTGATTGAGAAAAATAAAAGTCCGAAGATCGCGACACTGCCGACCTTCACCGGCGGCCTCGTCGGATACTTCTCTTACGATTACATCAAGTACAGCGAGCCGACCTTAAAGCTGGACGCAGAAGATCAGGAACGTTTCAAAGATGTCGACCTGATGCTGTTCGATAAGGTCATCGCCTATGATAATTACCGTCAGAAAATCGTACTGATGATTAATATCGAAACCGAAAATCTCGAAGAAAATTACGTAAAAGCCGTACAGGAACTCGAAAAAATGGAAGAGCTGATCCGCTTTGGAAAACCGGCCGAGACGAAAGCCGGCCACCTGAAATCCGAGTTCCGCCCGCTCTTCGATGAGAAAGCGTACTGTGAGAAAGTCGAGCAGGTCAAACATTATATCCACGAGGGAGACCTCTTCCAGCTCGTTCTCTCCAACCGGCTCGAAGCTGATTTTGAGGGAAGCCTCCTCGATACGTACCGCGTTCTCCGCACGACGAATCCGTCGCCGTACATGTTCTACTTCTCGAGTGATGATGTCGAGATCGCCGGTGCATCCCCGGAAACTCTCGTAAAAGTCGAGGACGGAGAGGTCCGGACCTTCCCGCTTGCCGGAACGCGGCCGAGAGGAAAGAGCTATGAAGAAGACCAGCGGCTGGAAAAAGAACTCCTCGCCGATGAAAAAGAGCGTGCCGAGCACAACATGCTGGTTGATCTGGGAAGAAACGATCTCGGAAAGATCTGTGATTTCGGAACCGTGGAAGTAGAAAAATACATGTCAATCGAGCGTTACTCCCACGTCATGCACATCGGTTCCACTGTAAAAGGACAGCTTCGGAAAGACAAGACCGCAGTCGATGCCATCGATTCCGTTCTCCCGGCCGGAACCCTCTCCGGTGCACCAAAGCTCCGTGCCTGCCAGATCATCAACGAGCTGGAAAACAACAAGCGCGGCATTTACGGCGGTGCGATCGGCTATCTGGATTTCACCGGAAATATGGACACCTGCATTGCAATCCGGCTTGCGTTTAAGAAAAACGGAAAAGTGTTCGTCCGCTCCGGTGCCGGCATTGTAGCCGACAGCGTACCGGAAAAAGAGCATCAGGAATGCATCAACAAAGCAAAGGCCGTGATGGTCGCACTTGCAGAGGCAGAAGGAGGAAGCAACTTATGATACTGCTGGTAGATAATTATGACAGTTTTTCCTATAACCTGTATCAGCTCGCCGGTTCGATCAATCCGGACATGAAGGTCATCCGGAACGATGAGATGACGATCGACGAAATCTGCGCACTGGCACCGGCATCCATCATTTTATCTCCCGGACCGGGCCGTCCGGAGCAGGCAGGCCGATGCATGGAGATTGTAGAAAAATTAGGCGGCGAGATCCCGATCCTCGGTGTCTGCCTCGGCCATCAGGCAATCTGTGCCGCGTACGGCGCGACCGTCACCTATGCGAAACAGCTGATGCACGGCAAACAGTCCGAGACAACGCTGGATCTTACCTCGGAATTATTCCAGGGGCTGCCGGAAACCGTTCCGGTTGCAAGATACCATTCCCTCGCAGCTGATGAAGCGACACTGCCGGAAACCTTAAAGGTAACGGCAAGAACTGCAGACGGCGAGGTCATGGCAGTCGAGGACAGTGAGAAAAAGATCTACGGAGTCCAGTTTCATCCGGAATCCATTCTGACCCCGCAGGGCAGACAGATGGTAGAAAACTTCTTAAAAATTACAAGATAGATCACAGGACAGCAAAGAAAGAGAGAAACAGAATATGATTCGGGAAGCGATTGTAAAACTGGTAAATAAAGAGAACTTAACCTACGAGATGGCAGAGGGCGCCATGGATGAAATCATGGGAGGAAAAGCCGATCCGATCCAGATCAGCGCATTTTTAACTGCCATGACGATGAAAGGCGAGACAATCGAAGAGATCACCGCATGTGCCAACGGCATGAGAAAGCACGGTGTTCACATGGAACATGACAAGGATGTTCTGGAAATCGTCGGAACCGGCGGAGATAAATCCAATTCCTTCAACATCTCCACAACAGCATCCCTTGTGATCTCTGCAGGCGGCGTCGCAGTTGCGAAACACGGAAACCGCGCCGCATCGAGCAAATCCGGCGCAGCCGACTGTCTCGAAGCGCTCGGCGTCAAAATCGACCTGGAGCCGGAGAAAAACAAAGAAGTTCTGGAAAAACTTGGAATCTGTTTCCTGTTCGCACAGAAATACCACATGTCCATGAAATACGTGGCACCGGTCCGCAAGATGCTCGGCATCCGGACCATTTTCAACATCCTCGGACCGCTGACCAACCCGGCAGCAGCCACGATGCAGGTGATGGGTGTCTACGAGGAAGCACTTGTCCGCCCGATGGCAGAAGTTCTCTCCAATCTTGGTGTCAAACGCGGCATGGTTGTCTACGGCCAGGACTGCCTCGATGAAATTTCCTTAAGCGCACCGACAAGCGTCTGCGAGATCAAGGACGGAACGTTTGAGGAATACGTCATCACACCGGAAGAGTTCGGCATGACCCGCTGTACCAAAGAAGAGCTGGTCGGCGGAACCCCGCAGGAGAATGCTGAAATTACGAAAGAAATTCTTGCAGGAAAGAAAGGCCCGGCAAGAGACGCTGTTGTCCTGAATGCCGCCGCAGCCCTTCATGTAGCAAAAGAAATCCCGATGCAGGACGCTGTAAAACTGGCAGAGGAGCTGATCGACAGCGGAAAAGCACAGAAAAAACTCGAAGAGTTTGTGTCACTCGCCAATAAATTGGCAGAAGAGGAATAAACATATGATACTGGAAACGATTGCAGAAGCCACAAGAAAACGTGTCGCTGCAGAAAAAGAGAAGTGTTCTCTTGCAGAAATGAAAGAAAAAGCAACGGCGATGAACCCGGACACCGGATTCCCGTTTGAACAGACGCTGAAAAAGCCGGGCATGTCCTTTATCTGCGAGGTAAAAAAAGCCTCCCCGTCGAAGGGCATCATCGCAGAAGATTTCCCCTATCTGGAGATCGCAAAGGAATATGAAGCGGCCGGTGCCTCCGCCATTTCCTGCCTGACTGAGCCGGAATACTTCAAAGGCGACAAGCGTTACTTAAAAAAAATTGCAGAAACCGTATCCATCCCGGTTCTGCGGAAAGATTTTACCGTGGATCCCTATATGATCTACGAGGCAAAGGTGCTCGGAGCCACCGCTGTCCTTCTGATCTGTGCGCTGCTGCCGGAGGAAACCTTAAAAGAATATCTGGAAACAGCGCATTCCCTCGGCCTTTCCGCTCTTGTGGAAGCCCACGATGAGGCGGAGGTTGCACAGGCCATGCGCGCCGGAGCAAGGATCATCGGCGTCAACAACCGCAACTTAAAAGATTTCACGGTCGATATCCACAACAGTGAGCGGCTGCGGGAGCTTGTCCCGGAAAACATTGTTTTCGTATCCGAGAGCGGCATCAAAACGCCGGAGGATGTCGGAAGACTGTATCAGAATAAAACCGATGCCGTTCTGATCGGCGAAACGCTGATGCGGAGCAGCAACAAAAAAGCAGAGCTTGAAAAACTCTCTTCAATGTGTTAAAGTGGTAACGTAAGTGCGCGAAACAAAACAGAGCGCACGGGGAGTCAAACGTTATGGAAGAACAGACCAGAATCAAAATCTGCGGGCTCACACGGCTGGAAGACATCGATGCGGTGAATGAGCTGAAGCCCGAATATGTCGGCTTTGTCTTTGCAAAAAGCCGCAGACAGATTACAAAAGAACATGCCGTGACGCTGCGGTGCTATCTGGATCCCGAAATCCAGGCGGTCGGCGTCTTTGTGAACGAGCTTCCGGCGATTGTCGCAGGATACCTCGAAGAGGGCGTCATCGATCTGGCACAGCTCCACGGAAATGAGAGTGAAGAATATATCCATTCGCTCCGGTTCCGCACCGGCGGGGAACTGATCAAGGCATTTTCCATCAAAACCAGGGAGGACGTCGAAAAGGCGAAAAAAAGCAGCGCCGATTACATCCTTCTCGACCACGGAAAAGGCGGTACCGGCGAATCGTTCGACTGGTCACTGATCAGAAACATGGACCGCCCGTATTTCCTTGCGGGAGGCCTGAACGCCGAAAATGTGGAACAGGCGATTTTACAGACACATCCCTTCGCCGTCGACATCAGCAGCGGTGTCGAGACAGACGGCGTAAAGGACCCGGAAAAAATCACAGAATGCATAAGGAGGATAAGACATGTCTGACGGAAGATTTGGTATTCACGGAGGCCAGTACATACCGGAAACTCTGATGAATGAAATTATCAATTTGGAAAAACAGTACAATTATTATAAAAACGATCCGGAGTTCTGCCAGGAGCTCGATGACCTGCTGAAAAATTACGCGGGCCGCCCGTCCCTTCTCTACTACGCAGAGAAAATGACAAAGGATCTCGGCGGAGCAAAAATTTACCTCAAACGAGAGGATCTGAACCACACCGGAGCCCACAAAATCAACAACGTGCTCGGACAGTGCCTCCTCGCAAAAAGAATGGGAAAAACCCGTGTCATCGCAGAGACCGGAGCCGGCCAGCACGGTGTGGCAACCGCAACGGCAGCAGCGCTGATGGGACTTGAGTGTGAGATCTTCATGGGAAAAGAAGACACCGACCGTCAGGCCCTCAATGTATACCGGATGGAGCTTCTCGGTGCAAAAGTAAATGCCGTTACTACCGGAACTATGACCTTAAAAGATGCCGTCAATGAGGCGATGCGCGAGTGGGTATCACGTGTCGATGACACCCACTACGTTCTCGGTTCCGTTATGGGCCCGCATCCGTTCCCGACCATCGTCCGCGATTTCCAGGCTGTCATCAGCAAAGAGGCAAGAGAGCAGATCCTCGAAAAAGAAGGAAAACTCCCGAAAGCCGTCATGGCATGCGTCGGCGGCGGAAGCAATGCGATGGGTATGTTCTATAACTTCATCAATGACAAAAATGTCCGCCTGATTGGATGCGAGGCAGCAGGACGCGGCGTCAACACCGCAGAGACTGCAGCAACCATTGCAACCGGAACACTCGGCGTCTTCCACGGTATGAAATCCTACTTCTGCCAGGATAAATACGGTCAGATCGCACCGGTTTACTCGATTTCCGCAGGCCTTGACTACCCGGGCATTGGACCGGAGCATGCATATCTGCATGACATCGGCCGCGCCGAATACGTTCCGGTAACGGACGATGAGGCAGTAGAAGCTTTTGAATACCTCGCAAGAACCGAGGGTATCATCTGTGCGATCGAGAGTGCCCATGCAGTAGCCCATGCGATGAAGATCGCAAAAGAATTTGATCCGGAAGACTCCATCATCATCTGCCTGTCCGGACGCGGAGACAAAGACGTAGCAGCCATTGCAAGATACAGAGGGAGGGATCTTCATGAGTAAAGTAACAGAAGCATTTTCAAACAGCAAAGCATTCATTCCGTTTCTGACAGCCGGAGACCCGAACATTGAAAAAACAGAGAATTATATTCTGGAGCTCGAAAAAGCAGGCGCAGACCTGATCGAGATCGGAATCCCGTTCTCGGATCCGATTGCCGAGGGCGTTGTCATCCAGGAGGCAGACCTCCGTTCCTTAAAAGCCGGAACTACCACCGATAAAATTTTCGATATGGTAGCCTCCGTGCGCAAAAAAACAGACATTCCGCTGGTGTTTATGACCTACTTAAACCCGGTGTTCCATTACGGATACGAGCCGTTCTTTACAAAATGCGAGGAAGTCGGCATCAATGGCATCATCATCCCGGATATGCCGTATGAGGAAAAAGGCGAATTAAACGATATTGCGCGCAGCCATCAGGTAGATGTCATTTCCCTGATTGCGCCGACGTCTGAGCAGCGCATCCAGAAAATTGCCGCAGACGCCGAAGGTTTTATCTACCTCGTATCGTCTCTGGGCGTTACCGGTGTCAGAAGCGAGATCAAGACAGACCTCGATTCCATGATCGCCGCAATCCGCAAAGTAACCGATATTCCGGTAGCCGTAGGCTTCGGCATCAACACGACCGATCAGGCGGCCAACATTGCAAAAATTGCGGACGGTGTCATCGTCGGAAGCGCTATCGTCAAAATGATTGCGAAGTACGGCACTCATGCGGAGCAGCACATCTATACGTATGTCCGCATGATGAAGGAAGCTGTCATGACAGCAAATAAATAAAACCCGCGTCATTGCGTGTTTGAAAAAACTGTGTTAAGATGAGAGCGTGTCTGAAACAAACCGTTTTGGACACGCTTTTTCAACGTAAAATACCTGACCGGCTTTCGAAAAAGCCGGATAGAATATGGAGGAAAAACGTGTTAGATGTATGTTTACTGGGAACAGGCGGTATGATGCCTCTGCCAGGCAGACGCCTGACCGCCCTGATGACCCGATACAACGGAAGCAGCCTTCTGATCGACTGCGGCGAGGGAACCCAGGTTGCCATCAAGGAAAAAGGCTGGACCTTTAAGCCGATTGATGCCATCTGCTTCACCCATTACCACGCAGACCACATCAGCGGCCTTCCAGGACTTCTCCTGACGATGGGAAACACTGACCGGAGAGAACCGCTGACCATGATCGGCCCAAAAGGCCTGGAGCGCGTCGTCAATTCACTGCGTGTCATCTGCCCGGAGCTGCCGTTCCCGATTGTATTTCACGAGGTGACAGCGCCGGAGGAAGTGATCGAGATGAACGGCTACAAAATCACAGCCTTCCGCGTGCAGCACAATATCACCTGCTACGGCTATTCGCTGGAGATCTCCCGCAAGGGAAAATTCGATGTGGAGCGCGCTAAAGCACAGGAAATTCCGATTAAATGCTGGAATCCGCTGCAGAAAGGCGAGACTGTCACCCTGGATGGAAAGACGTATACGCCGGACATGGTCCTCGGCCCTGCCAGAAAAGGACTGAAGGTGACCTACTGCACCGATACCCGCCCGATTCCGTCGATCTCCGAACATGCGAAAGGCTCCGACCTTTTCATCTGCGAGGGAATGTACGGCGAGCCGGAAAAACAGGCAAAAGCAAAAGAATTTAAGCATATGACCTTCTACGAGGCGGCAAAACTGGCAAAAGATGCCGAGGCTGCCGAAATGTGGCTGACCCACTTTTCCCCGTCGCTCGTCGGCCCGCAGCGGTACATGGATGAGGTACAGAAGATTTTCCCGGCCGCAGAGCTTGGAAAAGACGGAAGATCAGTAGAACTGTTATTTGAAGAGGAAACGAAAAATGAGTGAAAAAGATACCCTGATTCTTGCAATTGAGAGCTCCTGCGATGAAACCGCAGCCTCCGTCGTGAAAAACGGAAGATGTGTGCTGTCTAACATTATTTCATCCCAGATCGCCATCCATACCCTGTATGGCGGTGTTGTGCCGGAAATTGCATCCAGAAAACATATCGAAAAAATCAACCAGGTTGTAGAAGCGGCCTTAAAAGAAGCCGATGTCACTCTGGATGATATCGATGCGATCGGTGTTACGTACGGCCCTGGTCTTGTCGGCGCACTTCTCGTCGGCGTGGCAGAGGCAAAAGCGATCGCCTATGCAAAAAAGAAACCGCTGGTCGGCGTTCACCATATTGAAGGCCACGTCTCGGCGAACTATATCGAACACCCGGATCTGGAGCCGCCGTTCCTGTGTGAAATCATCTCCGGAGGCCATACCCATCTTGTCATTGTAAAAGATTACGGTTCTTTCGAAATCCTCGGAAGAACGAGAGACGACGCAGCCGGAGAAGCCTTCGACAAGGTAGCCCGTGCCATCGGACTCGGCTATCCGGGCGGACCGAAGATCGACAAGCTGGCAAAAGAAGGAAACCCGCACGCCATCGACTTCCCGCGTGCCCACATGGAGGATGCGCCGTATGACTTCAGCTTCAGCGGCGTAAAATCTGCCGTTTTAAACCATCTGAACAAATGCCGGATGACAGGCGAACCAATTGTCGAAGCAGACATCGCTGCGTCCTTCCAGCAGGCCGTTGTGGACGTTCTGGTGGATAATGCCATCCGTGCGGCCAAAGATTACCATATGGACCGTCTGGCGATCGCCGGCGGCGTTGCATCGAACGGGGCACTCCGCGCGGCGATGGAAGCAGCATGTGAAAAAGAGGGCATCCGCTTTTACCGTCCGTCCCCGATCTTCTGTACCGACAATGCGGCCATGATCGGTGTGGCAGCTTACTACGAGTACCAGAAGGGAACCCGCCACGGCTGGGACCTGAATGCCGTACCGAACCTGAAGCTTGGAGAACGATAAGAAAAAGAAACTTCCGCAGCAGAACGGAGAAGAGAGATCTGCTGCGGAGTTTTTGCATTTGTAGAAAACGGAGGAAAAGATGAGCGAGAAGAAAGAAAAATACACTGCGGTTGTCCTGGCAGCCGGAAAGGGAACCCGGATGGGCGGAAGCGTAGCAAAACAGTTTCTGGAAATCGGAGGAAAACCAGTCGTGGTTTACGCGCTGGAGGTTTTTGAACATTCGCCGGAGATTGACCAGATCATTCTTGTGACAGGTGCGGATAAAATAGAATACTGTCAGAAAGAGATTATCGAAAAATATGGAATTAAGAAAACTGTTTCCGTATGCGCAGGCGGAAGGGAACGGTATGAATCTGTCTGGAAAGCATTGCAGACGCTGAAAAGCCTGGAAAGCGAACAGGATCAGAAGACCGATTACGTTCTGATTCACGATGGCGCCCGCCCGTTTTTAAACCAGGAAATGCTGGAACGTCTCTGCGCATGTGTAAAAGAAGAAAAAGCCTGTGTCCTTGGCATGCCGGTCAAGGATACCATCAAGCTTACCGATGAAAACGGAAAAATCAGGGAAAGCCCGCGAAGAGATCTCGTATGGCAGGCACAGACCCCGCAGGCCTTTGCAGCAGAGCTTCTGTTTCCGGCATTCGAAAAACTGATGCAGCATTCCACAGAAGGAATCACCGACGATGCCATGGTTGTGGAGCAGGAGATGGGAATCGCATCAGTGATGGTAAAAGGCGGCTATGAAAATATAAAAATCACAACACCGGAGGATCTGCTCGTTGCAGAGAGCTTTCTGGCAGAAAAATAGAAAAAAGCAAAATACAGAAAGCAAACTATAAATGGATAAAAACAAATGTGTGAATTGCAAAACAGGGAAAAACAGCGAAAACGAAAAAGAAATTGAAAAAAATGTAAAAAAAATTCAAAAAAGTGGTTGACATTCTGAAACACTGCTGATATAATAACGAATGTCGCTGAGCGAGAGAGATAAAAACGCAAAGCTGACAAGCCAAAAACTGAGATGATTTCGGGAGTTACCGAGATTTGAATTCACACACGGAGAGGTATCGAAGCGGTCATAACGAGGCGGTCTTGAAAACCGTTTGTCCGAAAGGGCGCGTGGGTTCGAATCCCACCCTCTCCGCTCAAAACTCAGTTAATTGAATATCTGATTATGAATCAGGCAAACTATGGAGAAGTACCCAAGCTGGCTGAAGGGGCTCCCCTGGAAAGGGAGTAGGTCGTTAATAGCGGCGCGAGGGTTCAAATCCCTCCTTCTCCGCTCGGCTTTGAAAAAAAGTTGAAAAAAGTTCTTGACAAATGCAAATGAGTTTGATAAAATAAACAAGTTGCTGATCGAGAGAACAGCAAAGATCCTTGATAATTAAACAATGAAACACATCCTCGAAAGTTCTGAATAAGTAATTCAAAACGATCGAAAGATCCTTAAAACAGTAAAAGGGATAAATTAGCTAGTATGTTGATTTTGAACTTGGAACAAACATTTTATCAGAGAGTTTGATCCTGGCTCAGGATGAACGCTGGCGGCGTGCTTAACACATGCAAGTCGAGCGAAGCAGTTAAGTTGATTTCTTCGGATTGATTCTTAATTGACTGAGCGGCGGACGGGTGAGTAACGCGTGGGTGACCTGCCCCATACCGGGGGATAACAGCTGGAAACGGCTGCTAATACCGCATAAGCGCACAGAGCTGCATGGC
>NZ_QTVR01000013.1:0-104511 GCF_003460685.1 Blautia sp. OF03-13
AAGATTGAGTGCAAGTGAGTCAAACGAAAATTTATTTTCAGCTGGCGAACGACGAATGTCGCTTACGCGATAGCGTAAGATTGAGTGCAAGTGAGTCAAACGAAAATTTATTTTCAGCTGGCGAACGACGAATGTCGCTTACGCGGCAGCGTAAGATTGAGTACAAGTGAGAAAACGCGGCGAGTAAGGGAGTGAATAAAATGGATGACTGGAGTAGTTTCAGAACGACGACATCCGAACAGCAGCGCCTCCGGGCTGCACTTTCCGGCTTTTGTGAATCGCAGGATCTTCCGGAAGAACAGCGAGCCGCATATACCGCATACCTGCGGAAACGCATCCGTCCCGCTGTCGAAATGCTGATTCGTGAGGATGATTTTTCAAAGCTGGAACGTATTCTGCAGACCGGATGGCTGTCCGATGCAGACCGAAAACGTTTTCTCAACCTTGCCGCCGACCAGCAGAAATGGCAGGCCTTCCGCATTCTCCTGAACCGGAGCTCACAGGATCCGATGCAGGAGAATACGGAAAGCAGAAAAACAGAAGCTGCGTTTCAAAAAGAAAAGCCCACAAAAGAAAAAGAAGCGCTGGCGCTCCGGCTTTTCGAAGAAGCCCGCAAAAATCTCTGCTGGCTGTCCCCGGAACTTGGTGAAGCGATTCTCTTCTTTCGTCATCAGCCGTCCGACAGGACAAAAGCCATCACATCCGACGGTCATACGATATATTTTAACTCCGATTTTGTACTCCGCATGTGTGCCGAAAATTCATCGTTCCTCAAGGAAGGCTATCAGCACCTGCTGCTGGAATGCATCCGTCGGTTTGGAAAAGAAACACCGGAGCCGGAAAAAGAAGAACAGTCCCCGGTTTCATGGCTGATGCCGGAAAAAGAAAAAAAGTCTCCAGTTTCATGGCTTGTGCCGGAAAAAGAGACGGAACTTATCGAGTCTTTTCAACCAGTCTGGAAACGTGCTGCCCGTAAGTTGGCGGAAAACTACGGCACCGGCGGCCTGCGGCGAGGCCAGAACTGCGGTGGAAAAAAAGAAACTCTGTCCGGGATCGAAAAAAGAGCGTACGATTACCGTCGCTTTCTGAAACGCTTTACCGTTACCCGCGAGGAAATGGAGCTGGATCTCGACAGCTTCGATCCAGTCGCTTACCATTATGGGCTTATGTATTACGGAAATTTCCCTTTCATCGAGCCGCCGGAGACGCGCGAGGGAAACCGTCTCGAAGAGCTGGTTATCGCGATCGACACATCCGGTTCGTGCAAAAAAGAAATCGTAGCAAAATTTCTCGGTGAGACGCGCAGCATTCTTGAAGAAAAAGAAAACTTCTTTTCCCAATGGAACGTCTGCCTGATCCAGTGCGACAGCTTCGTGCAGGATGTCACGATGATCCATTCACCGAAAGAATGGGAAGCTTACCGTGAAACAATTACCATCAAGGGCCGAGGCGGAACCGATTTCCGTCCTGTCTTTCAGAAAGTGGAAGAGTTGCGGAAACAGCATGTATTCCGAAACTTAAAAGCGTTGATCTATTTTACCGACGGAGACGGAATTTATCCCGAACAAAAGCCCGATTACGAGACGGCATTTGTCTTTGTCAGACAGACCGAAAAAATGAATCTTGTCCCAAAATGGGCAAAAAAACTGCTGACAGAAGAATGTACTCTTTGAACAAAACTGACAAAAAAGCATCTCGCAAAATCAAACACAGAAAGATTTCGAGAGTACATAAAGAGTGCATAAGATAAGAGAGATCATATGAACATACAAGAAGCAAAAGAGACAATTGAAAAAGCCCTGCGCGCATACTTTGCAAGAGATGAAATTGGTTTTCCGCTGGTTCCGCTCCGGCAGCAGCGTCCCATTCTCCTGATCGGCCCGCCGGGCATCGGAAAAACGGCAATTATGGAGCAGATCGCAGAAGAGTGCGGTGTGGGGCTTGTCGCCTACACGATGACACACCATACGCGTCAGAGTGCCATGGGCCTTCCGGAGATCTGCACACGTGGAATCGAAGGGAAAATGGTACATACAACGGAATACACGATGAGCGAGATCATCGCCTCGATCTATGACTGCATGGAGCAGACCGGAAAGAAGCGGGGTATCCTCTTTCTCGATGAAATTAACTGCGTCTCCGAGACACTCGCTCCGGTGATGCTGCAGCTTTTGCAGGATAAAAAATTCGGCAACCAGCGCATCCCGGATGACTGGCTGATCGTGGCCGCCGGAAATCCGCCGGAATATAATAAATCTGTGCGGGAATTTGATGTGGCAACGCTTGACCGTGTGCGGAAGATCGAGGTGGTTCCCGAGCTTTCCGTGTGGCTTTCCTATGCAGAGAAAAATCAGATCCACGGTGCTGTGACAACGTACCTTATGGCACACAGTGACCATTTTTATTCTGTTTCGCAGGAAGCGGATGAAAAGCGTTTTGTAACGGCACGCGGCTGGGAGGATTTGTCGGCAGTGCTGAAAAGTTATGAAATCCTGAATTTTCCGGTCGACGAAGCACTGATTGGACAATATTTGCAGGAAGAAAAGACGGCGGAGGAATTCAACTCGTACTACAGGATTTACGAAAAATATGGACAGGATTACGGTGTGGAGGAGATTTTGACCAGTGCATTTTCCGGAGAAATCATGGCAGAAAAAAAGAAGATGGCAGAAAACGGTTCCGCAGAAGAGCGATCTGTACTGCTGTCTCTGTTTCATGCGGCACTTCAGAAAGAGGCATCCGCCTGCCAGAAGCAGGAGCACACGGCAAAGGAACTCTCCGAGTGCTTGCGCCAGTTTACCGGGCTTTGCAGGCAGAAAAAAGATGAGACATACGCATCCTGGCTGCGGCAGAAAGAGCAGGGATTTGCAGTGTGCAAAAAGCAGGGACTGCTGAAAAAGGACGAGGAAGAAACGAATGCGCGGGTCTTGAAAAAGTTAAAAAAACTCGAGGAGACCGCTAAAAAATGTCGCAAAACCGATCCGGATCAGATGAAAGAGCTTTTTGAAACGGTATGTGAACTGGAACAGGAAAAAGCGGAGAAGGAAGTAAAAGATGTGAAGCAACAGATCCGCCGTGCCGCTGAATTTTTACAGAACAGCTTTCCGGGCGGAGCAGAGGTGGTGCTGTTTGAAGCAAATCTGGCGCGAAGTCCAGCGTTACGGGGCTTTTTGATTGAGGAAAGCATGGATGCCGAAGGATAAGCTGCCATTTTGTAAAGAAGAAAATGGTTCTGAAAAGCCCATTTCTGGAGAAAAATGATTTGAAAGGCAGAGGAAAAACGGGACAGAGGAAAGGAGAAAAAGATGAATTATAAAATGATCCTGCAGTACGACGGCACGCGCTATAACGGCTGGCAGAAGCAGGGAAATACGGACAACACGATTCAGGGCAAGCTCGAAACGCTGCTGTCCAGGATCGCAGGAGAGCCGGTGGAGATCCACGGCGCGGGCAGAACCGATGCCGGCGTCCATGCGGCGGGACAGGTCGCAAATGCAAAGTTCCATACGGATCTATCCGATGAAGAACTTCTGCAGACAATCAACCACTATCTGCCGGAAGACATCGAAGTTACCAGCCTCGCGCGGATGCCGGAGCGCTTCCACAGCCGTCTGAATGCGGTGGACAAAACATACGAATACCGTATCGTGATCGATGGCAGAAAGCATGTTTTCGAGCGGAAATACGTGTATTTTCCGGAAGCACCGCTCGATGTGGAAAAAATGAAAGAAGCATCGAAAGCGTTTATCGGAACGTATGATTTCAGGAGCTTCTGTGCCAACAAACGTATGAAAAAATCGACGGTACGGACGATTACCGGAATTGATTTCTGCGAGAAAGACGGGATTCTTATCATTTCCTATACCGGAACCGGTTTTCTGTACCACATGGTGCGGATCCTGACCGGAACGCTTGTGGAGGCCGGGATGGGAAAACGGGATATCGCATCAATGACGGAGCTTCTCAAAGCAAAAAATCGCGAAAGTGCGGGTTTTCTTGCACCGGCATGCGGACTCCTGTTAAAAGAAGTCCGATATGAATAACCGAAATAATCAGGGCAATGCACCAGCCTTTTTTGCATAAAAAACCGAAAAAAGGCTGTGAATTGATAAATGCAGCATAGAAAAGAGAAAGGATGAGGTGAAAAGCATGTTTCAGAAGAAAAGAAATACTTTTCATGGCGGCGTTCACCCGTACGAGGGAAAAGAGCTCTCCAAGGACAAACCGATTGTCAAAGCGCAGCCGGGCAACTTATTGTATTACGCAGTGTCACAGCACATCGGAGCGCCTGCTGTGCCGATCGTACAAAAAGGCGACCATGTAAAAGCGGGACAGAAAATCGCAGAAGCGGGAGGATTTGTTTCGGCTCCTGTTTACGCATCGGTTTCCGGCACGGTAAAAGGAATTGAGAAAAAAGTTTCCGCAGCCGGTTCCCCGGTAGACTGTATCGTTGTGGAGAACGACGGGCTGTATGAAAAAGAAACATTTGAGGAGTGCCCTCATTGGGAAAAACTCGACGCAGATACGATCCGGAACAAGATCAAAGAGGCCGGAATCGTGGGAATGGGAGGTGCAGGCTTTCCGACACACGTCAAGGTATCCCCGAAAGATCCGTCAGCGATTGACCACATTCTCGTCAATGGAGCAGAGTGTGAGCCGTATCTGACGAGCGACTATCGCAGAATGCTCGAAGAGCCGGAAAAGGTGATCGGAGGCTTAAAAATCATGCTGCATATGTTCCCGAAAGCAAAGGGAATCATCTGCATTGAGGACAACAAACCGGACTGTATCGCGAAATTTTGCGAGCTGGTGCTTCCGGGGGACAATATTGAGGTTTTGGAACTTAAAACGAAATACCCGCAGGGTGCCGAGCGTATGCTGATCTATGCAGCAACGGGACGAAAGGTAAATTCCTCCATGCTGCCGGCGGACGCGGGCTGTATCGTGGATAACATTGATACCGTGACCGCTATTTACCAGGCAGTCCGCTTCGGCGAACCGCTGATGAGCCGTATCGTTACCGTGACGGGAGATGCTGTACAGAATCCGTGCAACTTTGAAGTACCGGTCGGCATGCTCTTGTCCGAACTTTTAGAGCAGGCAGGCGGTCTGAAAAACGAGGCGGTCAAGATCATCTGCGGAGGCCCGATGATGGGAAAAGCATTGTTTACAATGGATGTTCCTGTTACTAAGACAACATCTGCACTGACCTGCCTCACCGAGGATGAAGTATCTGCGCTGGCACCATCTGCCTGCATCAACTGCGGACGCTGCGTTTCCGTCTGTCCGGGTCAGATTCTTCCGGCCCGCCTTTCCGTTTTTGCGGAGCACGGCGAGGAAGAGAAGTTCCTGAAATATGGCGGAATGGAGTGCTGTGAATGTGGCTGTTGTTCCTTTATCTGCCCGGCAAGACGTCCGCTGACGCAGGAGATCAGCTCAATGCGTAAAGTGCTTCTGGCAAAGAGAAAGAAGAAATAGGGGGACCTTACATATGAATGGATTATTACACGTATCATCTTCCCCGCACGCACGGTCCAAGGTAACGACGGATAAAATCATGTTTGCCGTCCTGCTTGCCCTTGCCCCGGCAGCCTGCGTGGGAATCTGGAATTTCGGCCTTCGGGCGCTGCTTCTGATTGTGATTTCGATGGCAGTCTGTCCCCTGACGGAATATCTGTATGAAAAAGGAATGAAGAAACCGGTGACGATTGCCGACGGCAGTGCACTGGTAACCGGCCTTCTGCTGGCCATGAACATGCCGGTGCAGGCACCTCTTTGGATGCCGGTGATCGGTGGTGTGTTTGCAATTCTCGTTGTAAAACAGCTTTTCGGCGGTCTTGGCCAGAACATCATGAACCCGGCGCTTGCAGGAAGATGTTTCCTTTTGATTTCCTTCCCGGGTCATATGACAAACTTCGCTGCCCCGGCAGCCGCACACCTCGTGGATACCGTATCCGGTGCGACACCGCTCGCCGCAGCAAAAGCAGGAGAGCAGGTGAATCTGCTGTCTATGTTCCTTGGAAATACGACCGGAACGATCGGTGAGACTTCCGCACTGGCACTTCTGCTTGGCGGCATCTTCCTTGTCTGTATTCATGTGATCGACCTCAATATTCCGCTCATCTACATTGGAACAGAGCTTTTATTTGCCCTGATTTTCGGCGGCCACGGTTTTGATATCAATTTCCTTGGCGCGCATCTTTTTGGCGGTGGTCTGATGCTTGGCGCATGGTTCATGGCAACCGATTACGTTACCCGCCCGATCACAAAGAAGGGACAGTATATCTACGCGGTCATTTTAGGACTTCTGACCGGTGTATTCCGTATCTTTGGAAATTCGGCAGAGGGCGTTTCCTATGCTATCATCTTTACCAACCTTCTGGTTCCGCTTATTGAGCGCGTGACCGTGCCGGTTGGATTCGGAAGAGGAGGCAAGAAGAAAGCATGAATAAAATAGTAAAAAATGCCCTGATTCTTGCGGCGATTACGCTGATCGCCGGCCTGCTTCTCGGTGCGGCCCACCAGGTAACCTTAGAGCCGATCCAGAAACAGCAGGAAAAAGAAAAACAGGAATCCTGCCAGAACGTATTCCCGGAGGCAGTTTCCTTTGAAGAAGTAACAATGAGCGATGCGGAACAGGCAGAGCTTACGGCAGCACTGATCGGCCACGGTTTTGAAGCACAGACGATTGACGAACTGCTGCTTGCAAAAGACGCATCCGGCGCGACGATCGGCCTGGTTGAGATCATCTCCACAACCGAAGGCTATGGCGGCGGCATGCAGTTCTCGATGGGAATTGCATCGGACGGAACGACAAAAGGAATCTCTTTCCTGTCACTTTCCGAGACGGCCGGCCTTGGTATGCGTGCCGACACAGACGATTTCAAGAATCAGTTCAAGGATAAAAACGTAGAAGCATTCTCCTACACAAAATCCGGCGCATCCGCGGATGATGAAATCGATGCGCTGAGCGGAGCAACTCTGACAACGAACGCTGTAACAAACGGTGTCAATGCAGGAATCTGCTGTTTTAACTACTGCAACGAATCCGGTCTGCTTTCCGGAGAGGGAGGGAACTCATGAGAAAAGATACGCCGCTGGAACGGCTTTATAATGGTATCATAAAAGAAAACCCGACCTTCGTCATGATGCTGGGTATGTGTCCGACGCTTGCGGTTACCACTTCTGCAAAGAACGGTATCGGCATGGGACTTGCGACGATGGTCATCCTGACCGCCTCCAACCTGATGATTTCCCTGCTTCGGAAAATCATCCCGGACGGCGTGCGTATGCCAGCATACATCGTTGTTGTGGCATCGTTTGTAACCATCGTGGAATTTTTGATGGAAGGTTTTATTCCGGCACTCTATTCCGCCCTTGGCATCTACATCCCGCTGATCGTTGTAAACTGTATCATTCTGGGACGCGCCGAGGCATATGCTGGAAAACATGGTCCGATCCCGTCGCTGTTTGACGGTATCGGTATGGGTCTTGGCTTTACCGTCGGCCTGACCCTGATCGGTATGTTCCGTGAGCTGATCGGAGCCGGAACCCTGTTCGGTATCCAGGTAATGCCGAGTGCTTACGAGCCGGTCAACATCTTCATCATGGCGCCGGGTGCATTCCTTGTGCTGGCAATGCTCGTTGCGGTGCAGAACCGCATCAAACGCCAGAAGTCAGAGAAAACCGGAAAACCGGCAGTCCCGGCAGAAGAGATCGGCTGTATGGCATGCGCCAATAAGGCATACTGCCAGGCTGTGAAAGGAAAGGAGGAAGCGAAATGAAAGAACTGATTTTGATTGCCATCGGTGCTGCGCTGGTCAATAACGTTGTCTTAAGCCAGTTCCTCGGCATCTGTGCGTTCCTCGGTGTTTCCAAAAAGATGGATACGGCGGCCGGCATGGGCGGAGCGGTTATTTTTGTCCTCACGATTTCTTCATTTGTGACAAGTCTGATTTACAAATTTATCCTGGCACCGGCAGAACTTGATTATCTGAAAACGATCGTTTTCATTCTTGTCATCGCGGCGCTGGTACAGCTCGTTGAGATGTTCCTGAAAAAGACGATTCCGTCTCTGTACCGAGCGCTCGGCGTTTACCTTCCGCTGATTACAACAAACTGCGCGGTACTCGGTGTGGCACTCATCAACGTACAGAAGGATTACACGATTCTGCAGGGTACGGTTTACGGTCTGGCAACCGCAATCGGCTTTACAATTGCCATGGTGCTGATGGCCGGCCTGCGGGAAAAGATGGAGTACAACGATATCCCGGAGTCATTCAAAGGAATGCCGATCGTTCTTCTTACGGCTATGCTGATGTCAATGGCATTTATGGGATTTTCCGGAATGATCTAGGAGGGATGAAGAGATGAATGGTATTTTAGCAGCCACCCTGATGGTGGGTGGAACCGGCCTTTTGATTGGTATTCTCCTTGGAATTGCCGGAAAGAAGTTTTATGTGGAAGTGGACGAGCGCGAGACGAAGGTCCGTGAAGCGCTGCCGGGCAACAACTGCGGCGGCTGCGGTTACCCGGGCTGTGACGGAGCGGCGGCTGCAGTGGTAAAGGGTGAAGCCCCGATTTCGGTCTGTCCGGTCGGCGGAGCGCCGGTTGCGGCAGCGATCGGTGCCATTATGGGACAGGAAGCCGGAGCACAGGAGCGCAGAAAAGCAGTGGTACGGTGCGCCGGTACGTGTGACGTGGCAAAGAACAAGTATGAATACACGGGTGCAAGGGACTGCTCCTACGCTGGTTTTGTACCGGGCGGCGGTCCGAAGAGCTGCGGAAACGGATGTCTTGGTTTTGGAAACTGCGTGAAGGCATGTAAGTTTGATGCGATCCATATTGAAAACGGCATTGCCGTTGTGGACGGCGAAGCGTGCAAGGCATGCGGTGCCTGCGTGAAGGCCTGTCCGAGAAATCTGATCGACCTGATTCCGTATGAGCAGAGGATCACGGTGAAATGCCGCTCAACCGAGAAGGGCAAGGCGGTGATGGCAGCGTGTGAGATCGGCTGTATCGGATGTAAGAAGTGCGAGAAGAACTGCCCGTCGGATGCAATTCACGTTGTGGACCAGCGCGCGGAGATCGACCCGGCAAAATGTACAGGCTGCGGCCTCTGCGCGGAGAACTGCCCGCGGAAGTGTATTATGGTAGAAAAATAAAAATGAGAAATTCCATGCTGTGGGAGGGAACTTCTGCGGCGTGGAATTTTTGCTTTTCGGTGATATCGTGTTAGCCAATGCCGGGGGTGGCTGGCTTGACTTGAATTTGGGAAAATGATAAACTGAAAGTCAGAAAACGAGGGGCAAAAAGCTAAAAAAATATAAAATGGCAGAAAGGACGGGGCAAAAGTATGACAATGACAATGGATGAACTGATGAAAGTGCTCGATATGCAGGAGGATATTCTGCAGTTTACGCATTTTACAAATGCAGACGCATGGGAACTGGGAACGATGATCCTGATGGAGGCAAGACGGCGCGGAGCACAGGTTGGCATCATGATCCGCAGAAGCAACGGGGAAGTTGTATTCCAGTATTGTGATAACGGCATTACGCCGCACAATGTGGAGCTGATGAGACGGAAGAGCAATTCGGTGCTTCTGACGGAGCGGAGTTCGCTGCAGCTCTACATGGCAGCGACGAATGCGCCGGAGAGCGTAAAACAGATGGTACTGGACCCGAAGGAATACGCAATGCTGGGCGGAGGTTTTCCGATCTGCGTGGAAGAAGTCGGCGTTGTGGCAACCGTAGCAGTGTCCGGCATGGGACAGGTTTCGGATCATGATGTGATTGTGAAATGCATCAGCAAATATTTGCATATCGATGAAGTACCGAGAATCAGAACTGTATGAAAATGATGATTGAAACTAAATTTTGTGTATGATACAATGTCACCGGCAAAAAGACATGACAGTTCCATCAGGGACAACAAAACCCCCGTGAGCGGCAACTCACGGGGGTTGGTTTATGTCAGCAGGTTTTGCATATCTTCCGGCAGTGGTGCGTGGAAGTTTAAGGGTTCTCCGGTGATCGGATGGACGAAGGAGAGCGATGCAGAGTGAAGTGCCTGGCGGGGGAAAGTGCCGGGAGTTTTGTTGTAGAGGGTATCGCCGAGCAGCGGATGGCCGATGTAAGCCATGTGGACGCGGATCTGGTGGGTGCGGCCGGTTTCGAGATTGAGTTCGAGGTGGGAGAAAACGGAGCAGTGCGCGAGGGTGCGGTAATGGGTTACGGAGCGCTCGCCGGAGGCAAAGTCGACGGTGCGCTGGATGAGGGAGCCGTTGAGGCGGGCGATCGGGGCGTCGATGGTGCCGGATGCAGCGGTTTCGCCGAGGGCGAAGGCCTGATACGTGCGGTGGATTTCGCGGGAGCGCATGGCCTGGGAGAGGACGGCGGCGCTTAAGGCGTGCTTGGCGAGCACGATAAGGCCGGTGGTGTCGCGGTCGAGGCGGTTGATGCAGCGGTAGACGAAGGGTTCACCTTTCTGTTCAAAATACCATGCAATGCCGTTTGCCAGCGTATTTTCATAATTTCCAATCGACGGATGAATCGGCGTATCAGCGGGTTTATCCACAACGAGGATGTCGTCATCCTCATACACAACCGAAAACGGAACCGGCCGCGGCAGAATTCCGTCGGAGGGTTCTGTTTCGACAAGGTGCGTTTCGATCACATCCCCGGCGTGCACGGCCTGGCTCGTCCAGGCGCGGACGCCGTTTCGGAAAATGCCGTCCTCTGTGCGTTTTAGCCCGTAATAATATGGCGCGAATATCCATGCCGGCGGAGAAACCATTCCACAGTCAGATTTTCCCGTTCCTCCTCCGGCAAAACCACATATGTAAACCTGTGTCCCATACACAAAACCTCCGTTTCTATAGCTTTTTTATCGAATGAACCCTGTCATTTCGGGGCAAAATTTCAAAAAGAGACTTTCCCAGTCTTTCGCAAGTATAGCCGAAAACAGATGGAAAAGCAAGAAACTTACCTTTCTATAGCGAAAATATAAAAAAGTATAAAAGTTTCATGAAATGTCAGAATTTGATTGATTTTAGCGAAAGAAAAGTTTATGCTACTAAAAAAGAAAGAAAATCAAGAAACAGGAGGGGATACAGATGAAGCAGGTGCAAAAACCGAAAAAACCCATAATTTTTTATTATGTAATTGCGCTGATCGTCATTCTGCTGTTAAATCTTCTGCTTTTCCCGAGACTTCTCGAGCCCAAAGTAACAGAAGTTGATTACGGAAAATTTTTGCAGATGGTAGATAACAACGAAATCAGCGAAGTCCAGATCCAGTCAAATGAGATTATTTTCAGCGACAAATCAAGCCCGGCGAATTATTATAAGACGGGTGTGATGAATGATTACAAGCTGGTAGATCGTTTATATGAGGCAGGTATTACCGAATTCGGAACGCCGATCATAGAGCAGATGTCGCCACTCATGGAATTTCTTTTAACATGGGTAATACCGATCGTTGTGATGGTTGCGCTCGGACAGTGGCTGATGAAACGCATGACGAGCAAGATGATGGGCGGCATGGGAAATGCGATGAGCTTTGGAAAGAGCAACGCCAAGGTTTATGTACAGTCCGAAACCGGCATTAAATTTGCAGATGTTGCCGGAGAGGATGAGGCAAAAGAAATTTTACAGGAGATTGTTGACTTCCTGCATAATCCCAAAAAATATGAAGAAATTGGTGCAAAAATGCCGAAAGGAGCACTGCTTGTCGGCCCTCCAGGAACCGGTAAAACGCTGCTTGCAAAGGCAGTAGCCGGTGAGGCAAACGTTCCGTTCTTCTCCATCTCCGGCTCCGAGTTCGTCGAGATGTTCGTCGGCATGGGAGCTGCGAAGGTGCGTGACCTGTTCCAGCAGGCAAATGAGAAAGCACCGTGTATCGTCTTTATCGATGAGATCGATACCGTCGGCAAAAAACGTGACGGCGGCGGATTCTCCGGAAACGACGAGCGTGAGCAGACCCTGAACCAGCTGCTTGCCGAGATGGATGGATTCGATGGAAAGAAAGGCGTTGTCATTCTGGCAGCGACGAACCGTCCGGATTCCCTGGACCCGGCACTTCTTCGTCCGGGCCGTTTCGACCGCCGTGTGCCGGTTGAACTGCCTGACTTAAAAGGCCGTGAGGAAATCCTGAAAGTCCATGCGAAAAACATCCGCGTGGGCGACAATGTCGATTACAATGCGATCGCACGTATGGCATCCGGTGCTTCTGGTGCAGAACTTGCCAATATGATCAACGAGGCAGCACTCCGTGCCGTCCGTGATGGAAGAAAATTCGTCACCCAGGCGGATCTGGAGGAGAGCGTTGAGGTTGTCATCGCCGGATACCAGAAGAAGAATAAGATCATGACCGACAAAGAGAAACTGATCGTTTCCTACCACGAGGTCGGCCATGCACTCGTCGCAGCACTGCAGAGCCATTCCGCTCCAGTTACGAAGATCACCATTATCCCGCGTACGTCCGGCGCCCTAGGCTATACGATGCAGGTGGATGAAGATGAGCATAATCTGATGAGCCGTGAAGAGCTGGAAAATAAAATTGCAACCCTGACCGGCGGCCGTGTGGCAGAGGATCTGGTGTTCCATTCCATCACGACAGGTGCTTCGAACGATATCGAGCAGGCAACGAAGGTGGCAAGAGCCATGATCACCCGCTTCGGTATGAACGAGGAATTTGGTATGGTTGCATTTGAGACGGTAACGAACCAGTACCTCGGCGGTGACACTTCCCTGGCATGCTCCGAATCGACAGCAGCACAGATTGATGAGAAGGTTGTTGCAGCAGTCAGAAAACAGTACGACAAAGCAGAGCAGCTCTTAAAAGATAACATGCCGAAACTCCACGAGCTGGCAAAATATCTGTATGAGAAAGAGACAATCACAGGTGATGAGTTTATGGAAATCCTGAATTTATCCCCGGATCAGCTCACGACAACGAGAATGGAAACAAACTAAAAAGCGATAAAAGCAGATGAGAATCCCGCGTTTCAAGGCGACTTCAGCCTTGCGCGGGATTCTTTCTTGTGCTATAATGCTGTAATGCGAAATTATGACACAAAAAGACAGATTTTTTTAAGATAGACCAAGAGAACATAAGGAGAAACGCAATGAAGAAAAAACAGGCATGGAAAGTGATGGGTGCTGTCCTTGCGGGCACACTGGTATTTTCCGATGCAGTTCCGCTCCGTGCCAGCGCATCGGCAGGAACGGAAAAAAGCGCAGTACAGAACGAAACTGTCTCCGGAACGGAGAACGGTACAGAGACAAAACGGGCAGCCGTTTATGTGAATCTGAAAACCGGCGATGATACGGCAGACGGTACAACGGCAGAGACAGCAGTAAAAACCGTGGAAAAAGCACAGGAGCTTCTTGCAGTTGCAGCGGCAGAACTGCAGGCGGACGGGAAAACAACCGAAAAAAACACTGCTGCAGATACCAGCAAAACGGCAGCGGAGGAAGCAGCAGAAAAATATCTGGTATTCGTCGGAATGGATGAAAAAGAGCTGGAAACGTATCGAAAGAAACAGCAGAAAACAGACTTCAGGGGAAGAGTAACAGATACCGTTTTTGCGGCAGATGAAATCGTGGTGACAGAAGCCGGATATGAGGCTGTTCTGGCAGCAGAAAAAGCAAAAGAAACGGTTTCGGAAACACCAACGCTTGCGCCAGGCGAGTCTCCGGCACCGGATGCGGCAGAAGATACCGTAACACCAACTCCGGGTCCGACGGAAACGCCGGATGCAGAGCCGACCGCAGAACCAACGGTGACCCCGGACGCAGAACCAACGGTGACCCCGGACGCAGAGCCGACCGTAACGCCGGCGGAGGAACCAACGGCAACTCCGACACCGGATGCGGACAACGGAGAAGATACAGGGGATACACCAACGGCAGCGCCGACACCGGATGCGGAACCGACCGTAACGCCGGAAGTAACTCCGACGACAGCACCGGGCGAGAATACCGATGACAGTGAAAATCCGGAGAATCCGGAAACTCCGGCAGAAGATCCAACCGTGACACCTGCCCCGGATGATACAGCAAAAGACGATCCTGCAGCAGATGATACAAACCAGGGCGATACAAACCAGGATAACCAGAACGGAACGGGAAATGATGCATCATCGGACCAGTGGAAACAGGATGAAAATCTGGATGACCTTGTAAAAGATGAAATTCAGAAAGAAAACGAAACCGTAAAAAATTTCGATGAAATTTCCAATCCATCCGGTACGGACAGCACAGAAGACGGCTATCTGATCTCCAATGTCTCTCTTTTGATCCAGCCGGTGGCAGTAAGTCTGTCCAGAAGCCTTGTATCAGAGGAGCAGACGGAAACAGCAGAAGCTGAGACGGCGGACGAAGGCGAGCATGAACTGCTTGCAGCTGCAGAGCAGAAATCCAACCTGAGTGCAGGTGAAATGACAGCAAGTGCAGCCGATGACGTAAGTACGCTGCGTGCCGCAGGAACGATCCTTGTAGGACCGGACAACTACGGAACGAATAAGACATCCACTCCGACTCCGACAGCCACACCGTCGAAGAGCAGCAGTAACAACAGCTCTTCCAATTCCAATACCGGAAGCACAAAGATTCCGCAGAAGAAGACACAGACCACTGTAAGCATCCGCAGCATCCCGGTCAACACCGGCGATGAGACCATGGTGCTTCCACTGGCCATCAGTTCCGCACTTTCTGCAGCAGTTATGCTCTGTATGGCATTCCTGCAGATGCAGGCAAAACGTGCCAGGAGCCTGGCCGCATGGCTGGAATTCAAAAAGAATCATCCATTTGATGAAGAATAAAGAAACAGGCATAACCGAAAAGGCCGTTCCATACATTACAGTATGGGAGGGCTTTTTCTTATGGAAGAAAAGAAAACATGGGTGAAGAACCCGGGCAGCGGGATCGGCTGGCTGAAGGCGCTTCTCGTTTCTTATCTGATCTCGGTGCTCCTTCTTCTGTTTTTGTCTTTCCTGCTCTGGAAATTTTCCTGGAAGGAAAGCTGGGTGCAGGCGGGCATCGTGGTGATTTATCTGGCGTCAAGCTTTTGCGGCGGAAGAATGACAGGAAACATGGCAGAAAAACGGCGGTTTCTGTGGGGAATCTGTTTCGGAATCGTGTATTTTGCCGTTCTTATCATAGCCTCTGCCGTCTTTTTGCCGGGCGGCTTTGCCGGAGCAGGAAGGCTTCTGTGGGCGGCAGCCGTCTGTGCGGTCGGCGGAATGGCAGGGGGGATGACAGCACATGGCAGGTGAAAACCCGGCGCAAACAGAACAAAACAAAAGAAAACCTGACGCAAACAGAATATTTTTTGAAAAAACAGACTTTTAAATTTGAAAAACCTATGCTATAATGGGAAGAGCTAATGGCCGAAGACTATAAAAAAGTCGCGCGTCAACTACAATGAAGGAGGAATGTGCCATGAAACACATCAAAACTTTAAATACAAAAAGCTTACAGAACACTGTAAAAAAAGGTGGATGCGGTGAGTGCCAGACATCCTGCCAGTCCGCATGTAAGACTTCTTGCACCGTAGGCAACCAGAGCTGCGAGCATAAGTAAAAGTAATCCATAAGGACGAGTAAAAGGTGTTCCCAGAACCGGTTTCGCCGGATTTGGGAACATTCTTTTTGCCAGGCACATCAAAAAAAGAGAGAGTTATAGAAAGGAATACCACAGTGATACATTTATATAAAAGCAATGGCTTCAACATGGTGCTGGACGTCAACAGCGGCTCCGTCCATGTTGTGGATGACTGCGTATACGATGTCCTTTCCTGCATGAACGAAGGAAAAAATGCAGAAGAGGCAGCAGAGGCGCTTAGCTGTAAATATGCCGAGCAGGACATCACCGAAGCCAGAGAAGAAATTCAGGAACTTACAGACAACGGCATGCTCTTTACAAAAGACATCTACGAAAACGCAATTGATCAGTTTCCAACCGTCCGACCGTCGTAAAAGCACTCTGCCTCCACATTGCACACGACTGCAACCTTGCCTGTCGTTACTGCTTCGCAGAAGAGGGCGAGTATCACGGAAGACGTGCACTGATGTCCCTGGAAGTCGGCAAAAAAGCGCTTGATTTCTTGATCGCAAACTCCGGCAGCAGAAGAAACCTCGAGGTAGATTTCTTCGGCGGTGAACCGCTGATGAACTGGGATGTTGTAAAACAGCTCGTAGCCTACGGAAGAGAACAGGAGAAGTTACATAACAAGAACTTCCGTTTCACCCTGACCACCAACGGTGTTCTCTTAAACGACGAGGTCATGGAGTTCTGCAATAAAGAGATGGGCAACGTCGTATTAAGTATTGACGGAAGAAAAGAAGTTCACGATCACATGCGTCCGTTCCGCAAAGGTGCCGGAAGCTACGATCTGATCGTGCCGAAATTCCAGAAATTCGCTGAGCTTCGTCATCAGGACAAATACTATGTGCGCGGAACCTTCACGCATTACAACACAGACTTTGCAGCTGATGTTCTCCATCTGGCAGACCTCGGCTTCAAGCAGATCTCGGTTGAGCCTGTTGTAGCGCCTCCGACCGAGGACTATGCGATCCGTGAGGAAGACCTTCCGGTGATCTTCGAACAGTACGACATTCTGGCAAGAGAGATGATCAAGAGAGAAAAAGAGGGAAGAGGCTTCAATTTCTTCCACTTTATGATCGATCTGACCGGCGGACCATGTGTTTATAAACGTCTTTCCGGCTGCGGTTCCGGAACCGAGTACCTTGCGGTAACACCGTGGGGCGATTTCTATCCGTGCCACCAGTTCGTAGGACAGGAAGATTTCTGCCTTGGAAATGTTTACGAAGGCGTGAAAAAGACAGAAACGGTCAACGAATTCAAAAAATGCAACGTTTATTCCAAAAAGGAGTGCAGCCAGTGCTTTGCACGGTTCTACTGCAGCGGCGGATGCGCGGCAAACTCCTACAACTTCACAGGTAAGATCAACGATGTTTACGAGATCGGCTGTAAGATGCAGCAGAAGCGGATCGAGTGCGCATTGATGATAAAGGCAGCTCTGGCCGAAGATTAAAGAAAAGAGGAAAATCGCGACATGATGAAAAAGAAACAGAGTATCATCGCGCTCGTCCTGGCAGCCATTGTAACAGTGCTTCTTGGATGGACGATGATCAAAGGATGGGGTCCTACCGGAACCGGTTCGATGAAAAACATCAACCTGGGTCTGGATCTGTCCGGCGGTGTCAGCATTACCTACCAGGCCGTAAAGGACAACCCGACAGACGAAGAAATGTCAGATACCCGCTACAAGCTGGAACAGCGTGCGCAGCAGTACAGCGAAGAGGCACAGGTATATCTGCAGGGCGACAACCGTATCACCATTGAAATCCCGGGTGCAACCGATGCAACCACCATTCTGGAAGAGATGGGTAAACCGGGAAGCCTGTATTTCATCAAACAGACCAACGATGACGGAACAGAAAACTACACCTACGACAGCTCGACCGGCGAGTACGTTCTGAACGGAAAAACTATCGAAGAGCTCGAGGAGGACGGCTCCGTCGTTCTGACCGGTAAAGATGTGGAGAGCGCAGAAGCCATGCATCAGCAGAACTCCACCACAAAAGCAACCGAGAGCGTCGTTCAGCTGAAAATGACCGACGAAGGAAAACAGAAATTTGCAGACGCAACCCAGGAAGCCTACAGCGCAGGAAAGAGCATCGGTATCTACTATGATGAAAAATTCGTCAGTGTACCGAGTGTAAACGCTGTGATTTCCGATGGTACTGCAGTCATCTCCGGCGGAAACATGGACTGGGATGAAGCAACCAGCCTGGCATCCACCCTCCGTATCGGTTCCCTTTCCCTGAAACTTGAGGAGATCAACTCCAGCGTCGTTGGAGCACAGCTTGGATCTGCAGCTGTTTCCACCAGCGTGAAAGCGGGAGCGATCGGCATTATCCTGATCATCATCTTCCTTGCAGTTGTATACCGCCTGCCTGGTATTGCAGCCGGATGGGCACTGCTCATTTACGTTGAGCTGAACCTGATTTCTTTAAATGCATTTGACCTGACCCTGACTCTGCCTGGTATCGCCGGTGTTATCCTGTCGATCGGTATGGCAGTCGATGCGAACGTTATCATCTACGCCCGTATCGAGGAGGAGATCGGTGCCGGAAAGACGGTTCATGCAGCAATCCGCGACGGATTCAAGAAGGCAGCTTCTGCCATCCTGGACGGAAACGTGACGACCCTGATTGCAGCAGCTGTTCTGTATGCGCTTGCGAGCGGAAGTGTCCGCGGATTCGCCATGACACTTGCTCTTGGTATTGTTCTTTCCATGTTCAGCGCCATGGTTGTTTCCAGACTGCTGGTCAACAGCCTGTACGGTATGGGACTGAAGGATGCGAAATACTACGGAACCAAGAAAGAGCGCAAGGGATTTCCATTTGTGGAAAAGAGAAAGATCTTCTTCACGATCTCCTGCATTCTGCTGCTTGCCGTTCCGGCCAGCATGATTTTCATGCATCAGACAAAGGGAAGCGCACTGAACTTCGGCCTTGACTTCAAGGGCGGTACTTCCATCAACGTTCCGTTCAACGAGGATTACTCCATCGAAGAGCTGGACAAAGAGGTAGAGCCGGTTGTGGAAGGCGTGACAAAAGATTCCAATATTCAGATGACAAAGGTTGTCGGAGGCAACAATGTCATCATCAAAACACGTTCTCTGACTCTGGAAGAGCGTGAGCAGGTTTACCAGGCAATGGCAGACAATTTCGGTGTCGATACTTCTGAAATCACTTTCGACAACATTTCTTCTACTGTAAGTAAAGAAATGAGCCAGAATGCGATGAAAGCAGTTATCATCGCTGTAGTCTGCATGCTGTTGTACATCTGGATCCGTTTCCGCGACATCCGTTTCGCATCGAGTGCCATCCTTGCACTGATGCACGATATCGCCATTGTATTCGGATTCTATGTGGTATCCCGTATTTCGGTCGGCAGCACCTTTATCGCGTGTATGCTGACGATCCTCGGCTATTCCATCAACAGTACGATCGTCATCTTTGACCGTATCCGTGAGAATCTGCCGGAGTTAAAGAGAGAGCCGATCGAGTCCCTGGTTGACCGCTGCATCACGGACACCCTGACCCGAAGCATTTACAGTTCCCTCACCACCTTTATCACCATCTTTGTTCTGTTCGTGATGGGAGTTTCTTCCATCCGCGACTTTGCAGCACCTTTGATGGTTGGTATCGTATGCGGAGCTTACACTTCTGTCTGCATCACAGGTGCCCTGTGGTATGTGATGAAGCACGTTGGAAAAAACAAATATGTGCCGTCCAAAGCAGTACAGAATAAGACAAAAAATAAATAAAAGCAGCAAAAACCATAAAAAGAGAAACGCCGGACCGGAAAAGTCCGGCGTTTCCTGCTAACAGGAAAGAGGAGAACATATGAAGAAAGAACGCTGGGTAGTTTCGGCAAAACGCGCCGATTTCCAGGCAATTGCGGACCGGTTCGGCATCGATCCCGTCATTGCCCGCCTGATCCGGAACCGGGATGTGACCGGGGAGAAAGAGATCGAAGAGTATCTCTTCGGTGATCTGGAGCAGCTCCACGATCCGCTGCTGATGAAGGATATGGAGCGCGCGGCAGATCTGATCGCAGAAAAAATCCGGGAGAAAAAGCCGATCCGCATCATCGGGGACTACGACATCGACGGTGTTACGGCAACGTATATTCTGCTGACCGGATTAAAAGATCTCGGTGCCGATGCGGATGTGCGTATCCCGGACCGGATTGCAGACGGATACGGCTTAAATGAGCATCTTGTGCAGTTTGCCGCGGATGAGGGGCGGGACACGATCGTCACCTGTGACAACGGCATCGCGGCGGGCAGTCAGATCCGTCTGGCAAAAGAGCTTGGCATGACGGTTGTTGTGACGGACCACCACGAGGTTCCGTTTGAGGAGGATGAAAACGGAGAACGCCGCTACATCCTGCCGCCGGCGGACGCGGTTGTCAATCCGAAACAGAAAGACTGTTCCTATCCGTTTCCGGGCCTCTGCGGTGCGGCCGTCGCATGGAAACTGATCCAGACGATGGAGGCAAAAGCAGGTATTCCAAAGGAGCACAGCTTCCGCTTTCTGGAATTTGTCGCCATTGCGACGATCGGTGATGTGATGGATCTGCAGGGAGAAAACCGGATTTTTGTAAAAGCCGGCCTTCGGGCGCTCCATAAAACGCAGAACCTCGGCCTGCAGGAGCTGATCCGTGTGCAGGGCATCGAGGCGGAAAACGTGACACCGTATCACATCGGCTTCGTTCTCGGCCCATGCATCAACGCATCGGGACGGCTTGACACGGCGGAGCATTCGTTAAAACTGCTCTGCGCAAAGACACGTGAGGAGGCTGCAAAGCTTGCCGGGGACTTGAAAGACCTGAATGAAAGCCGCAAAGAGCTGACGCGCCAGGGTGAGGCGAAAGCAATCGAGCTCGTGGAAACCTCCCCGCTGCAGAACGACAAAGTCCTCGTCGTCTATCTGCCGGACTGCCACGAAAGTCTTGCCGGAATCATCGCAGGTCGCCTGCGGGAGCACTTCCACAAACCATCCTTCGTACTCACCAGAAGTGAGGAGGGCGTCAAGGGCTCCGGCCGCTCGATCGAAGCGTATTCGATGTATGAGGAGCTCTGCAAATGCAAAGAACTGATGACAAAATTCGGCGGCCACCCGATGGCTGCGGGCCTTTCCCTCGCAGGAGAGGAGATGATCGAACCGTTCCGCCGGGCACTGAACGATAATTCCACGCTGACGGAAGAGGATTTCGTCGAAAAAGTCGTGATCGATGTGCCGATGCCGATCACCTACATCACCAAAAATCTGATCCGCCAGTTAAGCCTCTTGGAGCCGTTCGGAAAAGGCAACACGAAACCGCTGTTCGCACAGAAAGGACTGACTGTATTAAATTACCGCATTTTTGGAAAGAATAGAAACGTGGTGAAAGTACAGCTTGCCGATGCGGGCGGATACCAGATGGATGGTGTCTATTTCGGCGAGGGAGAAGCGTTCGCCGCATACGTGGATGCACATCCGACCCTCTCGGTAGCGTACTATCCGTCGATCGATACGTGGAACGGACGCGACAAATTACAGATCAATATCCAGAGTTATTTTTAAAGATGCAGAAAAGCCGCAAATACCTGATTTTTCTGCCCTGTTTTCTATCGGAAACAAAATTGACGCAGAAGAATATTGATGCTATACTGTAAGGTGAATTGTCAAACCTTGACGAAACGGAGGAATATTTTATGAAAAAAGTAGAGGATTACGTAAGAAGTATTCCGGATTTCCCGGAACCGGGTATTATTTTCAGAGATGTAACGAGTATCCTGCAGGACGCAGACGGACTGCAGCTTGCCATAGATGAGATGCAGCATTTTGTAGAAGAAGTAGACTGTGATGTAATCTGCGGAACCGAGTCCCGCGGCTTCATTTTCGGTATGCCGATTGCTTACAATCTGCACAAACCGTTCGTGCCGATCCGTAAAAAAGGAAAACTTCCTCTGGAGACCGTCGAGGAGAGCTATGACCTAGAGTACGGCAGCGCAACGATCGAGATGCACAAAGACTCCATCAAACCGGGCCAGAAGGTAGTCATCATCGACGACCTGATTGCAACCGGCGGTACCGTGGAGGCTTGTGCAAAAATGATCGAGCGCCTCGGCGGCGAAGTAACCAGAATCGTGTTCCTGATGGAGCTTGCCGGCTTAAAAGGACGCGAAAAACTGGCAAAATATGATGTAAAATCTGTCATCCGTTACGATGGCAAATAACGTATCCAACGAAACGCAGGGGTTAATCATGAGAGCGGAGGATACATATGGAAGAAGAGAAAAGAATCAGTGAAGAAGAATTAAAGAAGGATGTGGCGGCGGCAGAAGCCAGAATCCGCAAGACGGACGATTTTACAAGTCCGGAGGAATTATACGGGGAATTGATTGCTTCTGTGAAAAAATATCATCCATCGGACGATATTTCCCTGATCGAAAAAGCATACCGCGTGGCAGCGGATGCACATAAGGACCAGAAAAGAAAGAGCGGGGAACCGTACATCATCCATCCGCTCTGTGTGGCAATTATCCTGGCAGATCTGGAGCTCGACAAGGAGTCGATCGCGGCAGGCCTTCTGCACGACGTTGTCGAAGATACCGTCATGACCGAAGAAGAGCTGACCGAGGAGTTCGGCCCGGAGGTGTCCCTGATTGTAAGCGGTGTCACGAAGCTGGCACAGCTGAAATATTCTGCGGATAAGGTCGAGGAGCAGGCAGAAAACCTGAGAAAGATGTTCCTTGCGATGGCAAAGGATATCCGTGTTATTCTGGTAAAACTGGCGGACCGTCTGCACAACATGCGGACCGCACAGTACTGGTCGCCGGAGACGCAGAAGAAAAAAGCGCGTGAGACGATGGATATTTATGCCCCGATCGCACAGCGCCTCGGTATTTCCAAGATCAAGGTCGAACTCGATGACCTTTCTTTGAAATATCTGGAGCCGGATGCGTACTATGAACTGGTGCAGAAGGTCAGCATGAAGCGGGAGCAGCGGCAGGAGTTTGTCGATGCGATCGTAAAAGAGGTGACCCGTCATATCCACCAGGCCGGCATTGAGGCAGATGTCAACGGACGAATCAAGCACTTTTTCAGCATCTACAAAAAGATGGTCAACCAGCATAAGACGCTGGATCAGATCTATGACCTCTTTGCGGTCCGCATCATCGTGGAATCCGTCAAAGACTGCTATGCAGCGCTCGGTGTCATCCATGAAATGTACACGCCGATCCCGGGCCGTTTCAAAGATTACATTGCGATGCCGAAGCCAAACCGTTACCAGTCCCTGCATACAACCCTGATCGGACCGAACGGACAGCCGTTTGAGATTCAGATCCGTACTTATGAGATGCACCGGATTGCAGAATACGGTATCGCTGCACACTGGAAATACAAAGAGGCCTCCGACGGCAAGAAACCGGGACCGGAGCAGGAAGAGGAAAAACTGACCTGGCTGCGCCAGATTCTGGAGTGGCAGCAGGACATGGCGGACAACCATGAGTTCATGAACCTCTTAAAGAGCGATCTCGACCTGTTTGCCGACAATGTTTACTGTTTCAGCCCGGCGGGCGATGTCAAAACGCTTCCGGTCGGCTCCTGTGCCATCGACTTTGCTTATTCCGTCCATAGTGCGGTCGGCAACAAGATGGTCGGAGCGAGGGTCAACGGAAAACTCGTGCCGATCGAGACGGAACTTCACAACGGAGACCGCGTCGAGATCATCACCTCGCAGAACTCCAAGGGACCGAGCCGCGACTGGCTGAAAATTGCGAAGAGTTCCCAGGCAAAGAGCCGCATCAACCAGTGGTTCCGCCAGCAGAACAAGACGGACAACATCGTCAAAGGCAAGGAAATGCTCACCAACTATGCAAAGCTGAAGGGCAAAAACCTTGGAATCTATACGAAACCGATGTACGAAGAGGCTGTCATGAGAAAGTACGGCTTCCGCGACTGGGATTCCGTTCTTGCGGCCATCGGCCACGGCGGCTTAAAAGAGGGCCAGGTCCTCAACAAGCTGATTGAGACGTACGAAAAGCAGCATAAAAAAGAGATCACCGACGAGCAGGTGCTCGAGGCGGCATCCGGAGAGAAAGTTCTGCCGGTTGGAAAGAGCAAGGGCGGCATCGTCGTGCGCGGTATCCACGATGTGGCAGTTCGCTTCTCCAAATGCTGCAATCCGATCCCGGGCGATGAGATCGTGGGTTTTGTCACAAGAGGACGCGGCGTGACCATTCACCGCACCGACTGTGTCAATGTCCTGAATCTGCCGGAATCTGAGCGGGTGCGCCTCATTGATGCTGAATGGCAGGCAGAGGACAACGGCGGCTCTCTCTATACCGTGGAGATCAGCGTTTACGCAAACAACCGTACCGGTCTTCTGGTGGATATCTCCAAGATCTTTACCGAGCGGAAGATCGACCTTGCGGCGATGAACGTGAGAACGAGCAAGCAGGGAACGGCTTCCATCGATGTGACGTTCGACGTGCACAACAACGAAGAGCTGAACAGCATCATCGAGAAGGTGCGCCAGGTGGAGAGCGTGATTGATATTCAGAGATCGAGAGGATAAAAAGGAGAAAAGCGTATGATAAAGGTAAATTACCGGGCACTTGGAATGCTCTCGACAAACTGCTACGTTGTGGAAAATCCGGACAGCCAGAAGGTGCTGATCGTGGACCCGGGCGATTCGCCGCTGGAGATTGAACGCCAGATCGACGAGATCGACGGCGACCCGGAGGCCATTCTGCTGACCCATGGCCATTTCGACCATATGCTGGCAGCGGATGCGCTGCGGAAAAAATACCATATCCCGGTCTATGTCCATGAAAAAGAGCAGCACCTGCTGGGGGATCCAAAGGAAAATCTTTCCGGGCTCTGGAGCAAACCGTACACGATGCAGGCGGACAAAACCGTAAAAGAGGGCGATGTGCTGCATCTCGCAGATTTTGAAATCCACGTTCTTGCGACACCGGGGCACACGGCAGGCGGTGTCTGCTACTATATTCCGGCAGAGAAAGCACTTTTTTCCGGTGATACGCTGTTCTGCGAGTCCTACGGAAGATACGACTTCCCGACATCCTCCGGCAGAGAGCTGACCGCGTCGGTCAAGCGCCTGTTAAAAGAGCTTCCCGGGGATGTGACCGTGTATCCGGGCCACAACGATGAAACTACGATTGAACATGAAAAGAGGTACAATCCCCTTGCTTAATATCAGCCTTTGTTTTAACAGAAAAGATTTTGAATACGATGTGTATTCCCTGATCAAGGCATTCTATCCGGGCTGTGAGATTACCTCATGGTACGAAGAGGATGGGGCGCTGGACGGGGAATTTGCATATTATGATACGATCACATACGAGGCGGATCAGATCTGTTTTTCGATTGCAGACGAGAAACATGAGACGCTCGCTTCGCAGTGTGAGGCGGTGGAATATGAAAAAGACCGCCATGAAACGAAAAATGTCCTGAAACGGATGGTATACCGCACGCTTTCCGAAGTGAGCGGCAAAGAACTTCCATGGGGCGATCTCACCGGCATCCGTCCGACGAAAATTCCGATGAAGATGCTTGAAGAGGGTAAAAAAAATGTAGAGATTGCGAAATACATGCGCGAAACTTACTACACCAGCCCGGAAAAGACGGCACTTGCGATCACGATTGCCAACCGGGAAAAGGACATTTTAAAGACGATCGACTATGAACACGGTTACAGCCTGTACATCGGCATCCCGTTCTGTCCGAGCATCTGCCTGTACTGTTCCTTCGGCTCCCATGTGTTAAGCCGCTGGGAGCATATGGTAGATCCGTATCTCGATGCACTGATCAAAGAACTGATCTTTATCAGTGAGAACATGAAGGATTACACCCTTGATACGATCTACATCGGAGGCGGTACGCCGACCACGCTGAATGCGGCACAGATGGAGCGCCTGCTCGCGAAAGTGACAGAGCTCTTCCCGATGGAGCAGGTGCAGGAGTTCACCGTGGAGGCAGGACGGCCGGATACGATCAATGAGGAGGTCTTAAAAGCCATCCGCAAATTCCCGGTCACCCGTATTTCGATCAATCCACAGACCATGAACCAGGAAACGCTGGATCTGATCGGACGCCACCATACCGTGGAGGAGATCGAGGAGAAGTTCCGTATGGCGCGTTCCCTTGGATTTGACAACATCAACATGGATCTGATCGTCGGTCTGCCGGGCGAGGACAAGGAAAAAGTGGCGCATACGTTGGAAAAAGTGGAAGCGCTGAATCCGGATTCCCTGACCGTCCATTCCCTTGCGTTAAAGCGTGCAACGAGACTCAACCTGTTCAAAGACAAATATCAGGAAATCTCGTTTGAAAACTCTGCCGAGATCATGAAAATGACGATGGACAGCGCACACCGCATGGAGATGGGACCGTATTACATGTACCGCCAGAAAAATATGGCGGGTAACTTTGAGAATGTCGGCTACTCCCGCGAAGGAAAAGCAGGCATCTACAACATCCTCATTATGGAGGAAAAACAGTCCATTCTGGCTGCGGGAGCCGGAGCGTCCACGAAATTCGTGTTTGAACACGGAGAGCGCATTGAGCGGGTGGAGAACGTGAAGGATCTGAAAAACTACGTGGAGCGCATCGATGAAATGATCGAGAGAAAGCGTATCGGAATGGAGAAGTATCTGCCAAAATGAAAGAAAATTCCAGTCAGCAGCTTCACATGCTGCGCTATACCCTGACCGAGCAGCTCATCCATGGCATGGAAGTGAGCAATTTAGCTTACGATCTTGCGCGGGAACTGGGGTATGAGAAAAAAATCTGCTATGAGCTTGCAAAAGCGGGCGTTCTCCACGATATCGGAAAGATTGTACTGGAGAATTACGTAGAAGAACAGGATACGCTCGTCGTTGAGGAGATGCGCTTTGTGCGGACCCATTCCACACTGGGCTATGAACTCCTGCAGGGACGCGGCTACTCCGATTTTGTGCTGGAGAGTATTCTGTACCACCATGAAAATTATGACGGAACCGGGTATCCGGCCAATCTGGCGGGAGAAAAGATTCCGTTTGGGGCGCGTATCTTACGCATCTGTGATGTGTACTGCGCGCTGACCTCCGACCGCCCGTACCGGAGTGCGTTTACGCGGGAACAGGCGATGGAGCTTATGACAGAAGAAGTCAAAAATTTCGATCTGAAAATGTTCCTGGCATTTCAGAGAGTGATCCACAGCGGCAGCCGGAAAGCGATCGAGCTTTCTGATGTCGATGAATTGATCCGGGAAATCATAAAGGAGAAAACAGAAAATGGCATTAAAAAAGAAACCGGTTACCGGAATGAAAGATATTTTACCGAAAGAAATGGCAATCCGTGACTACGTGATCCGTCTGATCAAGGAAACTTACGGAACCTTCGGCTTTACCTCCATGGAGACCCCATGCGTGGAGCACATCGAAAACCTGAACAGCAAACAGGGCGGCGAGAATGAGAAACTGATTTTCAAGATCTTAAAAAGAGGAGAGAAGCTGAAACTCGAGACCGCTGAGAAAGAAAACGATCTCGTAGACAGCGGCCTGCGTTATGACCTGACCGTTCCGCTCTGCCGTTACTATTCCAACAATGCAAACGAGCTTCCGTCCCCGTTCAAAGCACTTCAGATGGGAAATGTATGGCGTGCAGACCGTCCGCAGAGAGGAAGATACCGCCAGTTCATGCAGTGCGATATCGATATCCTCGGCGAGCCGACCAACCTTGCAGAGATTGAGCTGATCCTTGCTACCACCACACTGCTTGGAAAACTGGACTTCAAGAACTTTACGATCCGTATCAATGACCGCCGCATCTTAAAAGCAATGGCAGCCTACAGCGGATTCCCGGAGGAGTCCTATGACACCGTATTTATTATCCTCGATAAGATGGATAAAATCGGTTTTGAGGGCGTTGCCAAAGAGCTCGAGGAAGCCGGCTTTGCAAAAGAGTCCGTAGAGAAATACCTGAAAATGTTCGAGGAGATCACCCCGGATACCGCAGGCGTAGAGTATTGCCGTGAGAAACTCGAGGGATTCCTTGACAAAGAGTACGCAGACGGCCTGAAGACCATCATCGACAGTGTCAATGCCGTGAAGACCGCAGAATTCAAGATCGCTTTCGATCCGACTCTGGTGCGCGGAATGTCCTACTACACAGGACCGATCTTCGAGATCGCTATGGATGAGTACGGCGGATCTGTCGGAGGCGGCGGACGCTACGATGAAATGATCGGAAAATTCACCGGAAACCAGACCTGCGCATGCGGATTCTCCATCGGATTTGAGCGTATCGTTATGCTGCTGCTCGAGAGAGATTACCAGATTCCGGGTGCTCAGAAGAAAAAAGCATATCTGATTGAGAAAAACATGCCGGCAGAAGGAATGCAGAAGATCATTCAGCAGGCGACAAAAGAGAGAAGTGAAGGCACGGCCATCAACATCGCCGTGATGAAGAAGAACAAGAAATTCCAGAAAGAGCAGCTTGCCAGCGAGGGCTACACTGAGATCGAAGAATTTTTTGTTGACAAAATGTAAGGAATATCCAATAATAGTAATCGCATGAAAAAACGATGTGCTGCGGATGCAGATTCTTTGTGTCCGCAGTTCCAAATAGGAGGAACAAGAAAATGGCTGAATCCATGAAAGGCCTGAAGAGAACCTGCCGCTGTGCGGAAGTCACAAAAGCAGATATCGGAAAAAAAGTAACCCTGATGGGCTGGGTACAGAAGAGCCGTAATAAAGGCGGAATTATTTTCGTCGATCTGCGCGACAGAAGCGGTATTATGCAGATCATCTTTGAGAACGGCCCGATCAGTGAGGAAGGTTTTGAGAAAGCAGCAAAACTGCGCAGCGAGTTCGTCATTGCCGTAGAAGGTGAAGTTATGGCCCGCTCCGGTGCTGTCAATGAAAATCTGGCAACAGGAGAGCTCGAAGTAAAGGCTGAGTCCTTACGCATTCTTTCCGAGGCAGAAACCCCGCCGTTCCCGATCGAGGAGGATTCCAAGACGAGAGAAGAGCTCCGTCTGAAATACCGTTACCTGGATCTGCGCCGCCCGGACATCCAGAGAAACCTGATCATGAGAAGCAAAGTGGCAATGCTCACCCGTGAGTTCATGTCCAAAGAAGGCTTCCTTGAGATCGAAACCCCGATGCTGACGAAATCCACACCGGAAGGCGCCAGAGATTACTTGGTACCGAGCCGTGTTCATCCAGGCAGCTTCTACGCACTGCCGCAGTCTCCGCAGCTGTTCAAACAGCTTCTGATGTGCTCCGGCTATGACCGTTATATCCAGATCGTAAAATGTTTCCGTGACGAGGACCTGCGTGCCGACCGTCAGCCGGAGTTCACCCAGATCGATATGGAGCTTGCTTTCGTTGATGTAGACGATGTTATCGATGTCAATGAGAGACTGCTGGCACACCTGTTCAAAGAGGTGCTCGGCGTTGAGGTACAGCTCCCGATCCAGAGAATGACCTGGAAAGAGGCTATGAACCGTTTCGGTTCCGACAAACCGGACCTGCGTTTCGGTATGGAGCTGGTTGATGTTTCCGAGACCGTAAAAGATACCGAGTTTGTTGTATTTAAGGGCGCGCTTGAAAACGGCGGTTCTGTCCGCGGTATTAACGCAAAGGGACAGGGCGCAATGCCGAGAAAGAAAATCGACAAGCTCGTTGAGTTTGCGAAAGGTTACGGTGCAAAAGGTCTTGCATACATTGCAATCCATGAGGATGGAAGCTGGAAATCTTCCTTCTCCAAATTTATGACAGAGGAGCAGATGGAAGCCCTCATCAAAGCCATGGACGGACAGGCTGGAGACCTTCTTCTCTTCGCAGCAGACCGCAACAAGATTGTTTGGAACGTTCTTGGCGCACTTCGTCTGGAACTGGCAGAGCAGATGGGACTGCTCGACAAGAACGAGTACCGTTTCGTATGGATTACCGAGTTCCCGCTTCTGGAGTGGTCCGATGAGGAGAACCGTTTCACCGCAATGCATCACCCGTTCACCATGCCGATGGACGAGGATCTGCCGCTTCTGGACACCGATCCGGGCGCAGTTCGTGCAAAAGCTTACGATATCGTCCTGAACGGCACTGAGATCGGAGGAGGAAGCGTTCGTATTCACCAGAACGATGTGCAGGAGAAGATGTTTGAGATGCTTGGTTTCACAAAGGAACAGGCACATGAGCGATTTGGTTTCCTTCTGGATGCTTTCAAATACGGAGTTCCGCCTCACGCCGGACTGGCTTACGGACTGGACCGTCTCGTTATGCTGATGGCAAAAGAGGACAGCATCCGCGACGTCATCGCATTCCCGAAGGTAAAAGATGCTTCCTGTCTGATGACCGAGGCTCCGTCACCGGTTGACGCAGTACAGCTGGAAGAGCTTGGTCTTGAGGTTGAGCCGCAGGCTGAGGAAGAGACAATAGAAGAGTAAAGAAAATTTTGTAATTTACAGGACAGACAATTTTGCAGAAGTGCAGCGTTGTCTGTCCTTTTTTAGGTTTCACTCGATCGGTGTAAAGAAAAACTTAAGAAATTCTTCCACGTCTTCCCCGTTGTTTTGCTGGAAAAAAGTGCTACAATATGGTTTGTAAGAAAGATACGGAAACATCCACAGCAAGTGGAACACATAGAGAAAAAGACAAGGAGGGATCACGATGTTAGTTACATTAGTCATGCTGGCAACCTGTTTTGGTCTGCTCTGCGGAATTGGAATTTTATTTGGGATCGTCGGACTGCTGCTGAAATTTGGAGGAAAAGTCCTCGGCGCATGCGCCACTATTCTTCTCCCGATCGGCGTGATCTGGCTTGGATTTAAAATCGTGTTCGCCGTCGTTCCGCTTCTGTTCAAACTGGTCTGTGCAGCGCTGATCTGTTATCTCGTATACCGCATTCTGCGGGAGATGAAACTTGTAGCATAAAAAATAAAATCTAACAGATTCGAAAGAAAACCTGCTTTCCGTCATAAACACGGAGGCAGGTTTTTAATGACAAAAACAAAAATCTATTTTCAGAAAAAGCCAGTATTTGCTAAAAAAAGAGTAAGGAAAAAGTAAGAAAACAAAAAACAAAATGTGATACGATAGAACTAACTTGGGAAAGCAGAAAATTAATTTGTAAAATAGAAAAGTGGGAGGAAGCATATGAAGAAAAAAGTAATCGCGATTGTGTGTGCAGTCGCAGTGCTTGCGGCAGCCGGAGGGGGAGTGACATGGCATTTCCTTGGAAACGGTACAAAAGAGGACGATAACGTCGTCTATGTCAATACTGTAAAAGCCCTGACCAATCTGGGAACCGGAAATGGAATGGAAAACCGCTATGCCGGTGTTGTGGAGTCGGAAAATACCTGGAAGGTAGAGAAAAACAGCGAGAAAAAGGTAAAGGAAGTTTATGTGGAAGTCGGTCAGGAGGTTCAGGTCGGAACACCGCTGTTCTCCTACGATACCGAGAAATTCCAGAGTGACCTCGAGCAGGCGCAGCTGGATCTGGAACGCATAAACAATGAACTTTCAAGTATGAATACCAATATCAACCAGCTTTACAAAGACAAAAAGCAGGCATCAAAAGACCAGCAGGCAAGCATCACACTGGAAATTCAGGAAGCGGAGCTGGATTTAAAGAAAAAAGAATATGAAGGAAAATCAAAACAGGCGGAGATTGATAAATTAAACGATAACATCACCAATGCGACCGTGATCAGCGAAATCGCCGGTGTTGTAAAATCAATCAACAACGATGACAGCAGCGCCGGCGCTTACTCCGGTGACAACTCCGACAATTCCTTCCTGACCGTTCTTGCAACGGGAGATTTCCGTGTAAAAGGCCAGATCAATGAACAGAATATGAGCGACGGTTCGATTACGGAAGGAAGCCAGGTGATCGTGCATTCTCGTGTAGATGAGAATCAGACCTGGACTGGAACTGTGACAAAGATTGATCGGGAAAATGCACGGACAGGAAGCAATAACGTTTACAGCAGTTCAGGAGACGGTATGACGCAGTCAAGCAACTATCCGTTTTATGTGCAGCTCGACGGAACGAACGGCCTGATGCTCGGCCAGCACGTTTACGTAGAGCCGGATATCGGCCAGCAGGAAGTCAAAACAGGAATCTGGCTGTCCGATTACTTTATCAACGATGTCGACAGCAACCCTTACGTCTGGGCCGATGATGGAAACGGCAAACTGGAAAAACGAAGCGTAACGCTGGGAACATACGATGAAAATATGATGGAATATCAGATCACTGATGGTCTCAAAGAGGAGGATGCATCACCTTCCCGGAGGATGGACTGGAAGAGGGCATGAAGACCGTCGTTAGTACCGATGGTTCGCTGGGACAGAGCAATCCGGCCGGCGGCGAGGATGACGGTATGCTTGACAACGACGATGGAATGGTCGACGACGGTATGACGCAGGATGAAAACGGCATGGTCGACAATACCATGGACGGCGCAGAGTACAGCGGTGAGGAAGATACAACGAACGTGATCGGCGGCGCCGACAATGGTGAGGCAGAACCGGCAGACACACAGGAAGCCGGATCAGCAGATGACGGGGAGGTGCAGCCGTGATTCTGGAATTAGAGAATATCTGTAAAGAATATATGCAGGGCAAAATCCCGGTTCCGGTTCTGAAAAACATCAACTTCTCCATGGAAGAAGGCGAGTACGTTGCGATCATGGGTCCTTCCGGTTCCGGAAAAACAACACTGATGAATATTGTCGGCTGCCTCGACCAGGCGACGAGCGGACGGTTGATCCTCGACGGACAGGACATCAGCAAATGCAGTGACAATCAGATGTCGGACATCCGCCTGCAGAAAATCGGCTTTGTCTTCCAGAACTTCCAACTCCTTGCAAGACAGAGCGCAATGGAAAATGTATGCCTGCCGTTGACGTACGCGGGCGTGCCGAAAAAAGAGAGAAGAGAGCGGGCAGCGATTGCCCTCGAGCGGGTGGGGCTCGGCGACCGTATGAGTTTCAAACCGACCCAGCTCTCCGGCGGACAGAAACAGCGTGTGGCGATTGCAAGAGCGATTGTCAACCATCCGAAAATTCTGCTGGCTGATGAGCCGACCGGAGCACTCGACTCCCATTCCGGCGAGCAGGTCATGGAGCTGTTCCAGAGCCTGAACGACGAGGGCGTCAGCATCTTGATGATTACACATGACGCGGAGATCGCATCGATGGCACAGCGCACCGTGGAGATCCGCGACGGAATGATGAAATCGAAGGAGGTGGCTGAAACATGAAAAAAGGAAAAGCAGCAAAGAAAGCCGCGATTGCAGTTGTGACCGCAGTTGCCGTGGGCGGTGTCAGTGTCGGCGGTTATTACGGCATCCGCCAGGCGCAGAAGACGACCGTAAAAGTGTATCCGGTCAGTGACTTTACGAGTGGTTACTGGGGAGACAGCATGAACATGGAAGGCCAGATCACCTCGACGGCTTCCCAGAACATCTATCTTTCCGACAGCCAGACCATTTCCCAGGTTCTCGTCAAAGAGGGCGATGTGGTAAATGCCGGAGACACGCTGATGACATACGATACCAGCATGATTGAGCTGGATCTGGAAACGCAGCAGTTACAGCTTGCACAGACAAAGCTGAAAATCCAGCAGAGTGAAAAAGAACTGGAAAAGCTGAAAAAGACAAAACCGGTATCGGATACGCCGCTGAATCCGGTGGAGCCGGATTTCCCGGATTTCCCAGATGAACCCATCGATCCGGATTTCCCGGACGAACCGATTCCGACCCCAGAACCGGAGCCGACGTACGAGGATGCTGTTCTGTACAGCAGTACGAATAAGCTTGTATTTGGTTCCAAACCATACAAAGGAGAAGGAACGCAGGAAGACCCATACACCTATCTCTGCGCACCGGGAACAGTCCTGACAGGCGGATTCCTGAATCAGATGGCAGGATACGCGGATGAAAAGGGAACGAAAAAAGAAGAGGACAGCGAAGGATACTGGTTTCGCCTGGAGATTCATGAGGAAAACAAAGCCGCAGAGGCGCTGGAAACCGTGTGGGAGCAGGATGGAACGAAGATTGCGAAAGCATACGAGACTTCGTATGAAGCAGTCCTGAGTCTGAAAGAATCCGAATCGGCGGATGCACCGGAAATAAAAATCACCACGCCGCTTGCCAACACAGAGGTGGCAGAGGGCGGCGAGCTGAAGCTGAAAATCGGAATCAATGAGAAGAAAGATACCGAAGAGAAGCCGGATGAGAAAGCCGACGATAAAACGGATGATAGAACCGAGAGTCTGTCCGAGGACGATGTGACACAGCCGGGTGAAGCCGGAAATGGAAGCGGTGAGGCAGACGATTCCACGGAAAACACCGAAACGGATGTCACTTACACATACGTCTGGAAACACAACGGAAAGACAATCGACGGAGATTTTAAGGATACTTACACAAAAGAAAACATCACAAAAGAGGATGCCGGAATCTATACAGTAGAAGTGACAGCGAAAAATGACAAGGGTACTTCCATGGCAGTCAGCACTGCAAATGTGGCGGTAAAAGAAGGAACGATTACCCCGACACCAAGTGTAACTCCGACCCCGAGCGTTACGCCGGGACCGAGTGTAACTCCAGAGCCGACCGTCAGCCCGGAACCAAGTACAACACCGATTCCGACCACAGAGCCGGTTCCAACAGAAATTCCGGTGCCGAGCGAGACCCCAGTTCCGACGGAAACGCCGACGCCAACCGAAGCCCCGGCAGAACCGGAAGCGGAACCGCAGAGCGAAGATGTGCCGGAAGCAGTGCAGACGACAGCAAAAACCGTATTCTACGGTGAAAAAGCATCGGTACAGTCCCTCTTTACATCATCCACAGGAAGCAGCGCAAATAACAATACTTCTTCCGGTGATGATACCCAGATGACCTACACAAAAGATGAGTTGAAAAAAGCCATCAGCGAAAAAGAAAGCCAGATCCGTAATCTGAAGCTGGATCAGAAGGAAGAGGAACTCAAAGTCAAAAATACGCAGAAATCCCTGGATTCCCAGACCGTAAAAGCGACGATCAGCGGTGTGGTAAAGAAGGTTGGAAATGCAGAAAACCCGTCCAACGACGGAAGCGCCTTTATCCAGGTCAGTGGAAACGAAGGTCTGTACGTGCGCGGCTACTTAAGCGAGACGTATCTCGATCAGGTAAAAGTCGGCGATGAACTCAACGTGACTTCTTGGTCTTCGGGTGCTTTTGCAGCGGCAACCGTAACCGAGATTTCTCCGTACCCGACAACAAGCTACATGTCGTACAGCGAGACACCAGCCTCCTTCTATCCGTTCACAGCCGTTATCCCGGAAGGCGGAGAAGGTTTTGAAAACGGTGACTGGATCGAGATTGCAATCACTGTCGGAAACGATGTAGAAAACGGCAACGGCCTGTACGTCAGCAAAGAATTCATCCGCGAGGAAAACGGACAGAAATTCGTTTATATCCGGGATGAAAATGATAAATTAAAGAAACAGAATGTGGTAACCGGAAAACTTCTGTGGGGCAGTTATTACGAAGTGAAGAGCGGTCTTTCCGAAGAGGATTACATTGCATTTCCGTACGGCAAAACCGTGGTGGAAGGCGCAGACACGAAGGAATCCAGTTCATCGGATTATTACAACAGTTAAGGAGGCGCATTATGTTAGAAAATGTAAGACTTTCCTTTCAGGGAATCTGGTCACACAAAATGCGTTCCTTCCTGACGATGCTGGGTATTATCATCGGAATTGCGTCGATCATCTCAATTGTCTCCACGATCAAGGGAACGAATGAGCAGATCAAACAGAACCTGATCGGAGCCGGAAACAACAACGTGACCGTCAGCTTAAAGCAGGGCGACGGTGATTACTGGATGGACAACGGACTGCCAAGCGGCGTGTCGAAACTGTCCGATGATCAGAAAAAGCGGATCCGCGAGCAGGATCAGGTGGAAAATGCATCGTTTTACACCGAAAGAACGTATGTGAGCGGCATCGCAAAAGGAAACACAACACTGGACAGTGCGAAGGCGCTTGGCGTGGATGAAAATTATCTGTCGACGTGCGGATATCAGATTTATCAGGGACGCGGCTTTGTGGAGAGCGATTTCTCGAAGACCCACAAAGTTGTCCTCCTCGACGATACCGCAGTGCTGACACTCTTCCCGGATGAGTCGCCGGTCGGCAAAACGATCGAGATCATGGGAGAGCCGTTCACGGTGATCGGCGTGATCAAAAAAGCCGATTCGTTCCAGCCGGTCATCAATTCCAGAGATGACTACTATACGTACAATCAGGAATCTTATCCGCTGGTGCTGATGCCGGATGTCTGCTGGCCGATCGTATTCCAGTATGATGAACCGGAAAATGCCGTTGTGATGGCAAAAACGACCGAGGATATGAGCACGGTGGGAAAGACAACAGCGGATATCATGAACGAATCCGTGACCAATACAACTGATTCTCTTTCCTATCAGGCAGAGGATCTGCTGGAGAAAGCAAAGAGTCTGCAGGAGTTAGGCCAGAGCACGAACCAGCAGCTGATCTGGATCGCGAGCATTTCGCTTCTGGTCGGCGGTATCGGTGTTATGAATATTATGCTGGTATCTGTAACGGAACGTACAAGCGAGATCGGCCTGAAAAAGGCGATCGGAGCAAGAAAACGCAGAATTCTGTTCCAGTTCCTGACCGAGGCGGCGGTGCTCACCAGCATCGGCGGACTGCTCGGCGTGCTGGGCGGCATTATCATGGCACAGGTGATTTCGAGGGTATCGCAGACGCCTGTGGCGATCAGTATTCCGGCAATCATTTTCTCCGTGGTCTTCTCCATGGTGATCGGTATCGTATTCGGACTGCTGCCGTCGGTAAAAGCAGCGAACCTGAATCCGATCGATGCGCTGCGAAGAGAATAGAACAAAAAAGAGTTGAAAAATCCGTGCGGGTACAGCGTAGGTGCTGGATCCGTGCGGATTTTTTGTGCGGCGTGTGCGGATGAAACTTAAGATCTTTACTTTTTGCGGAAAGTCGGTTATACTGGAAAATAAGCGCAATTTGCGGCGCAGCAAAGAGGCATTCGAGTTTCGGATTCGGTATGTTTATGAAAATATAAGAAAGATTCAAAGACATTTCACATTCGTTTATGGTATAATCAAACAAGAGTATGACCAACGAAAAGGAGTATACGCGAATGAATATTTTGTTTTTTATCACACCGAAAAGTGAAACGGCTTATCTGTATGACGACTGCTCACTTCGGCAGGCCATCGAGAAGATCGAATATCATAAATACACGGCGGTTCCGGTACTGAACAAAAAGGGCTGCTACGTGGGAACACTGACGGAAGGAGATCTGCTCCGCATCATAAAAGAACGGTATCTGCTGAATTACCATGAAGCAGAGGATATCCCGCTCTGGCAGGTTCCGAAACGGTGGAATTATGAGTCCGTCAACATCAACAGCAACATCGAGGACCTGATCGAGATGTCCATGCGGCAGAATTTCGTTCCAGTTGTGGATGACGAGGGAATCTTCATCGGCATCATCCGAAGAAGAGATATCATCCAGTACTGTTATCAGAAAAGCGGCATCAAAGAAGAGGAAGAAGCCCGGCGCAGCGCGCGGAAACAAAACGCAGAACAGATGATTCTGCAGTAAAGAAGAAAATGAGGGAAACATTATGAAAAAACTGATCGATCTTATCCAGGAAGAGCTGGTAAAGGCCTTTACCGCTGCGGAGATGGACCCGTCCTATGCAAGGGTTTCCGTTTCCAACCGCCCGGATCTGTGCGAATACCAGTGCAACGGCGCAATGGCAGCTGCAAAAGCATACCACAAAGCACCGATCCAGCTGGCTGAAGCAGTTGTAGAAAAAGTGACCGATCACAGCGTGATCGGTGAAATTGAAGCCGTAAAACCGGGATTCATCAACCTGAAAATCAACCCGGAATTTCTGGCAGATTATCTTTCCAAAATGCAGAACGATGAAGATCTTTCTGTAGAAAAAGCAAAAAATCCGAAAACCATCATCGTAGATTACGGCGGAGCAAACGTGGCAAAACCGCTTCACGTCGGCCATCTCCGTTCCGCGATCATCGGCGAGAGCATCAAGCGTATGGGACGCTTCATGGGGCACAACATGATCGGTGACGTTCATCTTGGAGACTGGGGTCTGCAGATGGGACTGATCATCACCGAGCTGCAGGAGCGCCATCCGGAGCTTGTTTATTTTGATGAGTCCTTTACGGGAGAGTACCCGGAGGAAGCACCGTTTACGATCAGCGAGCTCGAGGAGATTTATCCTTGCGCAAGCGGCAAATCGAAAGAGGACGAGGACTATAAGAAACGTGCACTCGAGGCAACGAGAGAGCTGCAGCAGGGCAGAAGAGGATATCGTGCGATCTGGAAACACATTATGAACGTTTCTGTTGCCGATCTGAAAAAGAACTATGGAAACCTCGACGTTCATTTCGATCTGTGGATGGGTGAGTCCGATGCACAGGAGTACATTCCGGACATGGTAGATTACCTGAAAGACAATGGTTATGCACATTATGACCAGGGCGCACTCGTTGTTGATGTCAAAGAAGAGACAGACACAAAAGAGATCCCGCCGTGCATGATCTTAAAATCCGATGGAGCAGCTCTGTATGATACGACAGACCTGGCAACCATCATCCAGCGTATGAAACTGTACAAGCCGGACGAGATCTGCTATCTGGCAGACAAACGTCAGGAGCTTCACTTCGTACAGTGTTTCCGCTGTGCAAGAAAAGCAAAACTGGTGAATGATGATACCGTTCTTTCCTTTATCGGCTTTGGTACCATGAACGGAAAAGACGGAAAACCGTTCAAGACCCGTGAGGGCGGCGTTATGCGTCTGGAGCGTCTGATCGGCGAGATCAACGATGAGATGTATCAGAAGATCGTGGAGAACCGCAGCGTAAAAGATACGGATGCAAGAGGAACGGCACAGATTGTCGGACTGTCTGCTATTAAATACGGTGACCTGTCCAACCAGGCATCGAAAGATTATGTATTCGATGTTGAGAGATTTACTTCCTTCGAGGGAAACACCGGTCCGTACATCCTGTACACGATCGTTCGTACAAAATCCATCCTCGGAAAATATAAAGAAGAGGGAAATGAACTGAAGAAAGGCGCACTTCTGGCACCGAAGAGCGACAGCGAGAAAGCTCTGATGCTTTCCGTATCCCGTTTCAACGGCGTTGTGGAGAACGCATTCGAGGAGAAAGCACCGCATAAGATCTGTGCTTATATCTACGAGCTTGCAAACGAGTTCAACCATTTCTACCACGAGACCAAGATCTTAAGTGAGCAGGATGAGGCAAGAAAAGCATCTTACCTGGCACTGCTGGATCTTGTCCGCGAGGTACTTGAGACCTGCATCGACCTGCTGGGATTCTCGGCACCGGAACGGATGTAAGATTCGCCAAGAGGGAAAAAATAGATAAAAAACAGGCGATTTTTTTGGCAGCCGTCGGCTTCTGTAGTTCTTGCAGAAACGGCGGCTGTTGTGTTATACTTACATCACGATTTTTCATCCGCTTGGACATTCGTCCTGAAAAATCGATTCTATATTACTCTATCGAAGAGCCATTCGGCTCAATTTATATCCATGTACAAAAACAGAATATCGGACTGACAAACACTTTGACGTAAAAAGAGGAGGCGGGATCATTGGAAAAGTAGAACTTCCGGGAGGGAAGTATCGCCTGCTGTCAGTGCTCGGAAGAGGGGCAACGTCTGTCGTTTATCTTGCAGAGAAAACTGGATCCGGAAAGCGGTATGCAGTCAAGGTAAGTATATGTGACAGGGAAAAACTGCGCCGGGAAGCGTTTCTTTTACAGAAGTTTTCATATCCCGGGATTCCCTGTGCGGTGGAACTTCTGGAAAGTAGGACAAAAAGCTTTCTGGTGATGGAAGCTGTAAACGGAAAATCTATCGGACAGCGTATGCGTAAGGGAGAACGGTTTTCCAGCCGGGAAATTCTGAAAACGGGAATTGCCCTGAGCGGGATTCTTTGTTATCTCCATGCACAGAACCCGCCGGTTTTCTACCGGGATCTGAAGCCGGACAACGTGATGATAACAGAGCGTGGTGAAATATACCTTGTGGATTTCGGTGCAGCCGGAACAGAAGAAACGGGTGTGGAAGTCCGTTATGGAACCCGCGGTTATGCAGCGCCGGAGCAGTATGACGGGAAGTGTGACGCCCGTTCCGATCTTTATGCACTCGGCGCACTGCTTGCGGCAATGGCGAAGCATGCGAAAAAGCGGCAGAAAAGAGGACTCTGGCGGGTGATGGAAAAGTGTATGCAGAAAAAGCCGGAGGAGCGGTATGCGTCTGCCGGAGAAGTCAAAAAGGCACTGCGGCGGCTGGAAAGAAAGCGAAAAGGCAGGAAGACTCTGCGGATCTTTGCAGTTTTTGCTTTTCTGACAGGAGGAGCGGCTGCAGTTGCCAGCAGGATGCCATGGGGGCAGTTTCCGGCGGCAGACGAATGGGAGGAGCAGGGAGATCTCTGGTTCTGCGGAAATCCGGTGGAAGAAGGCAGTCTGCCGAACTACCAGAAAGCGCGGGAAGCGTTCTTAAAGGCAGATCATCTCAGTCAGGCGGGGCGTGTGGAGCAGGAACTTGTGGAATACTGTCTGGCGGATGATGCGGCAAGGGAAAAAATGCAGATGGAGCCATTGCTGGCTGAATTTTATGATGACACGCAGCAGGAGCCGGAAAAAGAAAAACGCTGCCGCAGATATCTTGCTGTTGCAGGAATGTATTTCAGTTTTTCCGAAGAACTGGCGCGTGAAAATGACACAGACGCCATGCGGAAAGGAATCGAAGTGCTGGAAAAGGCCGCAGGCGAGAATATGGAGGGGCAGTGGGAGAACGTCATCTGGCAGAGACTGGCGGATGCGTGCTATCTTGGCGGAAAATCCGGGGATGGGGAAAGAGAACAGGACTGGTGCCAGGAGAGCTTTCTCTATTACGAACGGCTTCTGTGCAGCAGACAGGATGGAAACCGGCGGAAAAATCTGCTCCGGGCCGCAGAGCTGGCACTGCAGTTCGACATGCAGGAAAAAGCAGAACAGTACCTCAACGAGGCAGCAGAAATTCCGGGAATGGAGGAGGACATTTTTTATCAGCAGATCAGAAAAAGATGGGAGGAAGCAGGATGAGAAAAAAGACCATATGCGCAATGATGACAGGATTCCTGGCCATCCAGGGAATCGAAGTCCACGCGGAGACACAGCAGACGATAGGCGAGGCCGCAAGTGCGGTGGAAAGCGTGGAATTAGAAGCTGAAATCATCGAGAACAGTGATGTGACAGATGCAGACGGGAAAGCCGGACCGGAGGAACTGCTGCCGGACGAAAAGTCAGAAGAAGAACCGCCTATAGAAGAGAAACCAGAGCAGGAACCAGAGCCGCCGGAAGAGAAAACAGATCCGGCAGAGACCGGAAAGAAAGAGACAGAAGGAGAAGAAAAAATGCTTCCCCCGACGGTAATTCCGGATCCGGAGAAAGAACCAGCGGAAAGGTGGGAAGAAGAGGAGGAAGAAATTTCGGAAGATTCAGAATCGGGGAAGCCAGAAGAATTGCCGGAGGCAGGAGATATGGGTTCCGGGGAATCGGAATCAGAGGAAGGATGTGAAGAAACAGATACAAAAGAATCAGAGACAGAAGAGTCAGATTCGGAGAGAACGGATTTTGGAGAAATGGACACAGAAAAACCAGATTATAAAGATACAGGTTCAGAAAAATCCGGAACGGAAAATTTGATGCCAGAAGATCCGGAACCGGAAAAGCCTGATATGGAAGAAACGAAGCAGGAATCTCCGTCAACCGAAAAAGAGTCAGAAAATCAAACCTCGGAAACAAAAGCACCAGAAAAAGAGGAGCCTGCCGTAATGCCAGATGCCGGAAAGTCAAACACAGAAAAGCAGGAACAAACGGAGCCCGGGCAATCGTCTCCTGAGAAAGAAGAACTCAAAACAGACGAACAGCTGCCCGTTGCTGCAGCCACGCCCGAGGAGGTGACCCAAGATCCAGATGATATTCCGCTACAAACAGAAGAAAGCAGTCCTCCGCCTGCCGAAACTCTATCTGAGAGTGCCGGGGAGGAGCCATCTCAAATACCGCCGCAGATCATCGCCGATTTCATATTATCACAGATAGCAGACGAAGATTTCGAAGCGCCGATCCCCCTGATTATCCGCCCGGCCGACACCAGCGTCGAAATAGATCCCGGTTATACCCCGGAAATTCTGCTCGAGGGAGCCGCCGACACGGCTGAAATTCTTTCCTGCATGGTAAATGGCTCCGAAGCCGAATATGAATGGAAAGAAAACAAAATCTGTCTGAAAGCCGAGAGCCTTTCCGAAGGCTACAACCGCATCACTGTAAAAGTGCGTGGTGCAGACGGCATTGTTCGAACCATGAAACCGTGGGAAGTCAACGTGAAACCAAAAACTTCCACACTTGTCAGCCAAAGAACCAGCCAGAAACCAAAAGGAACCCGCCTCTGGCAGTCCCTGAGGCGCCTCTGGAACCTGATTCGTGCCATTGCCGAAATTCAGAATCAGACCACCCGCTATCTGCGTGCACTCTGCAGAAAATAGCCTGATCCGGTTTTGTTTGTATTTCTAATTTCGATATGCTAGAATAAAAGACATGTCATACGATAAAAAAGTAAAAGAGGAAATAAGAGTATGTCAGATATGATATTATTTGATCTGGACGGAACCCTGACTGATTCCGGTCCTGGAATTACAAGATGTGTACAGTATGCGCTGGCATCCTTTGGCATCGAAGAGCCGGATCTGGAAAAACTGAACTGTTACGTGGGGCCGCCGCTTCTGGAATCTTTTATGAATTTTGCAGGCCTTGGCTGCGAAGAAGCACAGCAGGCCATCACAAAATACCGGGAGCGGTACGAGGCAGAGGGCATTTTTGAAAATGAAGTATACGGGGGAATCCCGGAGGTTCTGGCGTATCTGAAAGAGCAGGGAAAAATTCTGGCGGTAGCATCGTCCAAACCGGAAAAATACGTGGAGCAGATCCTGGAGCATTTCGAAATCAGAAAGTATTTTACCGTAGTAACCGGTTCAGAAATGAACGAAACCAGAACCGACAAAGGAGAAGTCATCGCAGAGACGCTGCGCCGACTCGGAGCAGAAGACAGCCGTTCCGACGTGGTGATGGTTGGTGACAGAAGCTATGACGTAATCGGGGCAAGAGAAAACGGACTGCTCTGTGTCGGCGTATCGTATGGGTACGGCGGAAGAGAAGAACTCGAGGCAGCAGGTGCCGCAAAGGTATGTGATACACCGGAAGAACTGAAACTGCTGGCGGAGGATCCGAAAGAAGAGAAGAAAAGACGCGACCGCATCAAAAAAATGAAGCCGGAGCGTATCCCGTGGCTGACAAGAGGAGAAAGTGGAACAGGAATCTTTGCGCCGAAAGAGAAAAAAGCAGAGAATATAAAAGAAAAAAGGACAGCGAAAACAGAGCCAAAAACGGAGGAAATCGTAATTCCTATCCAGCGGAAGCTATGGCGTCTTTTAAAACCGCTTCTGACGTACGAACTGTTTCTGATCGGAGCAACCGTACTTCTGGCGCTGATCCTGATGACGTTTACGACCGGCGGTTATCTGGAAGAGCGTATGCACGCGACATCCGTTCTTGCATCAGCAATCGGCAGTCTGGCGGCGATCCCGGTTCTCTGGAAACAGTACAAAAAAGATGAAGGCATGTTCCCGAAACCGGAAAAACGGTGGAGTGCGGCAGAGGCAGCCGCCTGTATTCTGCTGGTTATGACCTTCGGCCATCTCCTGAACACTGTCATGAACGTGACCGGCTTTACCAGAATCTTTTCCGGCTATCAGGACATGGCATCAAAGATTTATGAAGGACAGAACCCGCTGCTTCTGATCCTGTCCGTCGGTGTGCTGAGCGCGGCCGCAGAGGAAATTGTTTTCCGCGGCATGATTTACCGCAGGGCAAAAGATTTCTGGGGAACCGGCTGGGGCATCGCAGCATCATGTCTGCTGTTCGGTGCATATCACGGCAATGTGACGCAGTTTGTCTATGCAGCCGTGGTAAGTGTGCTTTTGATCCTTATTTATGAGCGGTGCGGAACACTCCTTGCCCCGGTTCTTGCGCACATGGCAGAAAATATCTGGGGACTTTACCGGAGCCAGTTCGTATCCTGGATGACCCAAAAAGCGCCGGCAGGTGCATGGATGTTCATCTTTTTGGAAGCGGTAATCTGCGCCGGAACGTTCTGGTATCTGTTTTTAAAGGATAAACAGGGAAAAACACAAAAATAACAGAAAAAAACCGCAGAATCCGCGAAAAAAATGCTTGTCATGAAAAAAACTCTGTGATACAATCTTACTGTTGCACAATAAGCACCCATGCGGTACCAAGGATGGTGCCTGTTTTTTGAAAAACAGGTTCCAAGGTGAAAAAACATGGGGAAGAATAAAACCATAAGGAGATAAAACAATGAGCGTAATTTCAATGAAACAGTTACTGGAAGCCGGTGTTCATTTCGGACATCAGACAAGAAGATGGAATCCTAAAATGGCTCCGTACATCTACACAGAGCGTAATGGTATCTACATCATCGACCTGCAGAAATCTGTAGGAATGGTAGATGACGCATACAAAGCTGTTGCAGACATCGCAGCAGACGGCGGCACAATCCTTTTCGTAGGAACCAAAAAACAGGCTCAGGACGCTATCGCTGTTGAGGCAGAGCGCTGCGGAATGTACTATGTAAACGAGAGATGGCTCGGCGGTATGCTGACCAACTTCAAAACCATCCAGAGCCGTATTGCAAGACTGAAAGCAATCGAGACCATGGAGCAGGATGGCACCTTCGAAGTTCTTCCGAAAAAAGAAGTCATTGAGTTAAAGAAAGAGCTTGCAAAACTGCAGAAAAACCTTGGCGGTATCAAAGAAATGAAGAGACTGCCGGACGCTATCTTCGTAGTAGATCCGAAAAAAGAGAGAATCTGCGTACAGGAAGCTCATACACTGGGAATTCCGCTGATCGGTATCTGCGATACCAACTGCGATCCGGAAGAGCTTGACTATGTAATTCCGGGTAATGACGACGCTATCCGTGCCGTAAAACTGATCGTTTCCAAAATGGCAGACGCAGTTATCGAGGCAAAACAGGGCGAGGCTGAGGAAGCTGCATACGAAGAAGCAGCAGAGACAGACGCTGAATAATTTACGCGAAGTAATGAACTGGGGGGAACTTGAAATTCAGGTTCCCTTCGGCGAATCTCACAATAGCAGACCGGCATGAAGATGCAGTCTGCTGAATCACGTATACGGAGGAATAAAACAATGGCTATTACAGCAGCAATGGTAAAAGAGTTAAGAGAAGTAAGCGGTGCTGGTATGATGGACTGCAAGAAAGCTCTTACAGCTACCGAAGGTGATATGGACAAAGCAATGGAGTTCCTGAGAGAAAAAGGACTTGCTACTGCTCAGAAAAAAGCTGGCAGAATCGCAGCTGAGGGTATCGTTATGCTGAACGTATCCGAGGATGGAAAGAAAGCTGTCGCTGTAGAAGTAAACGCTGAGACAGACTTCGTTGCAAAGAACGAGAAATTCCGTGGCTATGTAGCACAGGTTGCAGAGCAGGCTATGGATACAACTGCAGCAGACGTAGAAGGATTCCTGGCAGAGCCTTGGAAATTCGATACCAACGAGACCGTTGGCGAAGAGCTGGCTCATCAGATCGCTACCATCGGCGAGAACATGAACATCCGTCGTTTCCAGCAGGTAAAAGAGGAGAACGGTTTCGTTGCTTCTTATACTCATATGGGCGGTAAAATCGGTGTTCTGGTTGACGTTGAGACAGATGTTGTAAACGATGACCTCAAAGAGATGGCTAAAAACGTTGCAATGCAGATTGCAGCTCTTCGTCCGCAGTACACAAACCGCGACGAAGTAAGCGCTGATTACATCGCACATGAGAAAGAAATCCTCATGGCTCAGATTCAGAACGACCCGAAAGAGTCTCAGAAACCGGAAAAAGTTATCCAGGGAATGATCCAGGGCCGTATCAACAAAGAGCTCAAAGAGATCTGCCTGCTTGATCAGGTATACGTAAAAGCAGAAGACGGAAAACAGTCCGTAGCTCAGTATGTAGCACAGGTTGCAAAAGCAAACAACGCAACCGTAGCAGTAAAAGGCTTCGTTCGTTTCGAGACCGGTGAAGGAATCGAGAAGAAAGAAGAGAACTTTGCTGAGGAAGTTGCTAAACAGATGAACGCATAATTCAACTGTGAATTTGTAAAAATAACGCAAAAATATAAAACCCTCATAAATGTGCAGAAAATACACGATTTATGAGGGTTTTTTACTGTCACAGGCAGTATCCATCGGAAATGCAGTAAGTGCCCTGAAGGATACCGTCCCCGGAGATTTCTCGGCAATGAATCTTTCGGAGATTTGTGAATTAATCCAGGAACATAAATCGAATGGTCCGGTAATGGAGATGAAACGTTAAACATAAGAAAAGAGGAACAAATTTGAAAAAACAAGACAAAAGAAACTGGCCGAAAGCAGTGATTCAGATCCTTTCTTTCCTGCTGATCCCGGGCTTGTTTGAGGCGCAGTTTTCTGCGGTTGGGACGATTATTTCCGCAGTTTATCAGGGGACGGTTTCGTGGGAACGGATCAGGTATTCGGTATGGATGGTGCTGGCGACGGTTCCGGCGGTGATTATTGTGGGACGGTTTTTCTGCGGATATTTCTGCAGCTTCGGGGCTGTGCAGGATTTTCTGTGGTTTGCAGGAAATAAGCTGAAAAAGCGGTTTCGAAAAGCAGGTGCGAAAAACCTGCATTCAAATTCAAAGAAGAGTGGAAGAAATGTTCCAACAGGCTGGATCAAATATGGTGTGCTCCTGTTCTGGGCAGTCTTCGTATGGAGCGGTATGATAAAATGGAACATCGCAGGGCCGTGGCAGGTATTTGGACAGTACAGTTCCATCGGACACTGGCCGGGCGTGAAGCCGATGTTTTCGATTGGCGGTGCGCTGATTCTGGTGATTTTCGTCGGATCCGTCTTAATCCAGCGCTTTTTCTGCCGGTATCTCTGTCCCATAGGAGCCATCTACAGCATGATTTCCAGATGTACTCTGTTAAAAATTGTAAAACCGCGGAGCAAATGCGGAAACTGCCGTCTCTGTACTGCAAAATGTACCATGGGAATTGATCTGACAGAAAAAGAGCAGACGGCAGGCGGCGAGTGCATTGGATGCGGGGTATGTATAAACGGATGTCTGAAGAACAATGCACACTGGAAGTACCGATACAGCGTGTGGATCGGTGTCGGGGTGACCTGTCTTACGATTGCAGCGTCACAGTTCCTGATCCGGAGCGAGAGCGGTTCCGTTGGTAAGACAGCAGGTGATGCGGCCATTAATACGGCAGAACAGAATCTGGACAGCAGATTCCAGGACGGCGCTTATTCCGGAAGTGGAGAAGGCTACCGCGGAACCGTGACCGTTTCCGTAAAAGTGGAACAGGGAACAATAACCGGATTGACGATAGAGAACGCCGAGGATGATCAGACATATCTGGACAGAGCAAAGTCAGGAATCTTTTCGGAAATCATGAAAAAACAGAGTGCCGAGGAGATAGATACCGTTTCCGGCGCCACCTACAGCAGTAAAGGGTTGATTGAGGCCACTCAAAATGCGTTAAAAGAAGCCGCCGGAGATGAGAATACTGTACAGGAAAATACAGCATCTGAATCGACGGATACAACGGAAGAAAAACAGGCATTCCTGGACGCCGGCCGTTTCCACGACCTGAAAGACGGTATCTGCACGGGTACCGCCGATGCCTTCCGCGGGGATGTCGAAGTGCAGGTAACGGTAGAAAACCAGAGAGTGACCGACATCTCCATCCTTTCCTACTGCGACACCGAGGAATACTTTTTCCGTGCAGCGCCTTACGTGATAGGGCAGATGAAAGAAGAACAGAGCCTTAACATCGACGCCTTGAGCGGTGCCACCTACAGCAGCAACGGTATCATTCACGCCACCGCCAATGCACTCGAAATCCCGGAAGACGAATATGCACCGCGTCCTGGCCGGGATCTGGCACATAAGCAGAAAGAGCACGGTCATATTGTAAAACATACGATCGAGAGCCAGGAGCAGTATGAAGAAAAAGTAAAAGAATACGAAGACGCACAGAATTAAAAAACAAAAATAATCTCAAAATAAGCACTGTAAATACATCCATCTGTATTTGCAGTGCTTTTCTGCTGTAACAGAACCCCGCCTGACTGCATCAAAAATATAAAAAATTTAACAATCATTTGATATAGACCTTATAGGAACAGGATAGCAGTTAAAATACAAATGTGCTACGATCGTGATTGTAGTAAAAAATATTCTGAAAGAAATGGCAGGAACAGCAAAAATACAGCGGTTAGGCTGGAGTCTGGAATGGATGCAGCGCATATCTGAAAAAGGAAACGAAAACCTGGGACAGCTGGGATATACGGATCATTCGCAGAAACACTGTATGCAGGTTGCCCATCATGCAGAGTACGGTACACTTCTTGCAAATGAACTTTTAAAAGAAACGGATATGACGTTGGAAGACAGAGTAACCATCGTTCCTCGGTTCTGCAGTTATTGCAGCTGTAAAACTGGCAGGCGGAACGATCAACGTGGCGGTTGCATGCCTGGCGATTTTCTTTGCACTGGGATTTGTTTTCCTGAAAATTGCAGATCGGCAGCCGATGGCGGGGGAGAGATAAAACAGAACATAGCATAAAAAAATCTCAAAGCAGGAGAAAAAGCCGCTTTGAGATTTTTTGCGTTTCACTCCGGGGTTCCGCAATGAGAGGTTTTGTGGTACAATAAGCAGTGAGTCGGGCCGCAGGGGATGAGGGGGCCTGAAAAATATGAATCATACAGACAGGATGAAACAAAATGGAAAAAACCAAAAAACTGGCGGTAGGCATTTTAGCGCATGTCGATGCGGGAAAGACGACGCTGGCAGAGGGAATTTTATATAAAACAGGCCAGATCCGGAAAGCCGGAAGAGTGGATCACAAGGACGCCTTTCTGGACACGGAGGAACTGGAAAAAGCAAGGGGCATCACGATCTTTTCCAAACAGGCCGTGCTGAAGCTGAACGAGACGGAGGTCACACTCCTTGACACGCCGGGCCATGTGGATTTCTCGGCGGAGATGGAGCGCACTTTACAGGTCATGGACTATGCGGTTCTTCTGATCAGCGGTGCGGACGGCGTGCAGGGTCATGTGGAAACCCTGTGGCGGCTGCTCGCGCGGTATGAGATCCCGGTCTTTCTCTTTATCAACAAGATGGATCAGCCGGGCACGGATGCGGAAAAACTGCTGGAAGAACTGCAGAGCCGTCTCTCAGAGCACTGCCTGAATTTCTCGCAGGATCTCCAGAACTCAGAATTGCTGGAAGAACTCGCCATGTGTGATGAGGACGTGCTGGAGCAGTATCTGGAAACGGGAAGCGTGGAAGAAGACCAGATCTGCATGATGATCGCAGAGCGGAAGGTTTTTCCGTGCTGCTTTGGCTCTGCACTCAAGATGGAGGGCGTGACGGAATTTCTGAAAATTCTGGACCGGTTTACAAAAACGCCGGAGTACGGCGGGGATTTTGGCGCGCGCGTTTTTAAGATTTCAAGGGACACGGCAGGAAACCGTCTGACGCATCTGAAAATCACGGGCGGCGTGCTGAAGGTGAAGCAGATGCTCGGCGAAGAAAAGGCAGACCAGATCCGCATTTATTCCGGTGCGGGCTATACGATGGTACAGGAAGCACCGGCGGGGACGATCTGTGCCGTAACGGGACTGAACAGCACCTTCTCCGGTCAGGGCATCGGCAACGAAACCGAGGCGGAAAAACCGGTGCTGGAGCCGGTGCTGACGTACCGCATCGAGCTTCCGCCGGACTGCGATGTCCATCAGATGCTTGGAAAACTGCGCCAGTTAGAAGAAGAAATCCCGGAGCTTCACATTGTCTGGAATGAGCGCCTCGCGGAAATCCATGCGCAGGTCATGGGTGAGGTGCAGATCGAGATCTTAAAGAGTCTGATCCACGAGCGTTTCGGCGAATGGGTGGAATTCGGAGCCGGAAATATTGTATACAAAGAGACGATCCGCAGTGCCGTGGAGGGTGTCGGCCATTTCGAGCCGCTGCGCCATTATGCGGAAGTTCATTTGCTGCTGGAGCCGGCAGAACCGGGCAGCGGACTGCAGATTGGAACCGTCTGCAGCGAGGACACCCTGGACCGCAACTGGCAGCGTCTGATCCTCACACATCTGCTGGAGCGGAAGCATCCCGGCGTGCTGACCGGGTCGGAGATTACCGATATGAAAATCACGCTGGTCAAGGGCCGTGCGCACATTAAGCATACCGAGGGCGGCGACTTCCGCCAGGCGACGTACCGTGCGGTGCGGCAGGGACTGAAAAAAGCAGAATCCGTTCTGCTGGAGCCGGTCTATGCGTTCCGTCTGGAAATTCCGTCGGAATCAACGGGACGGGCGCTGAACGATATCCAGCGGATGTACGGCAGCTTTGAACCGCCGGAAATGGAAGGCGATATGACAGTGATCACCGGAACCGCACCGGTTGTGACGATGCGGGATTATCAGAAAGAAGTGACTGCTTACAGCCGGGGACGCGGAAGAGTGTTCTGTACCTTAAAAGGATATGAGCCGTGTCACAACGCTGAGGAAGTGATTGCCTCCATCGGCTACGATTCCGAGGCGGATGTGGAAAATCCGACGGGTTCTGTGTTCTGTGCCCACGGGGCAGGCTTTGTCGTTCCATGGAATGAAGTGGAAGACCATATGCATCTGGAATACACGCTGGAAAATCCGGAAGAAGAAAGCGATTCAGCCGAATCTGCGGCAGACCGGAGCGGCGGAGCATCCTCTGTGCAGAAAGCAAAAAAAGCATCTGACCGCGTGCCGATGGCAGCTTCCCTGCAGGAGGCAAAGGAGCTGGAAGAAATCTTTACGAGGACATACGGCAAAGTGGAGCGGAAGCGCGCCGGTTTTGAGCGGCGGACACGTCCGGTCACCTCGTCATCCGGCATCGGGGATCCCAAATATGCAAAATCAAACCGCCCGAAGGAGCCGCAGGAGGAATATCTGCTGGTGGACGGCTATAACATTATTTTTGCATGGGATGATTTAAATGAGCTGGCGAAGTATAATATTGAGAGCGCCAGAGGAAAGCTGATGGACATCCTGTCAAATTATCAGGGATATAAAAAAATGACGCTGATTCTTGTCTTTGATGCCTACAAAGTAAAAGGCAACCAGGGTGAGGTCGGCATGTACCATAATATTCATGTCGTTTATACGAAAGAGGCGGAGACGGCTGACCAGTACATCGAGAAAACGGTTCACAGGATCGGCCACAACGGCAACGTAACGGTGGCTTCCTCGGACGGTCTCGAGCAGATCATCATTATGGGAGCGGGCGCGCATCGTCTCTCCGCACGGGATCTGCGCACCGAGATTGAACATACAAACGGCCAGATCCGGGAAAACTATCTGGAGAAAGAACAGAAAACGAAGTCGTACCTGCTGGAGAACGCCTCCGGAGAACTGGGAGACTTTTTAAAAGAGCTGGAAGAAGAGCGAAAAAAAGAGAGTAAAAAGAGCAAAGGAAAGGCTTAAGATGAATTACGCAATCATACTATCGGGGGGAATCGGAACGAGAATGCAGATGGGGGATTTTCCGAAGCAGTATCTGGAAGTGGAAAAGAAACCGATTCTGCTGTATACGCTGGAGCAGTTTCAGAAAAGCAGTGCCGTTGAGAAAATCGTCATCGTGGCGGCAGATGCCTGGAGAGAGAAGATCCGCGGATGGATGGAAGAAGACGGGATTACGAAATTTCTCGCCTTTGCGGATGCCGGGGATACGCGGCAGGAATCCATTCATAATGGCCTTACCGTCTGCATGGAGGATTCCGTATCGGAGAACGACGGTGTGATCATCCACGACGGCGTGCGGCCTCTGGTGAGCGAACAGCTGATTGGCGACTGCCTTGCGGCGCTTGCCGATCATGAGGCTGTATGCCGGTGCTGCCGATGAAGGACACGATCTATCAGAGCAGCGACGGAACAAAAATTGACCATCTGCTGGAGCGCAGCACGCTGTTTGCCGGTCAGGCGCCGGAAGCCTTCCGGCTGCATCCGTACGCGAAGATCAACCGGGAAGCATCGAAAGAGGAGCTGTCCCTCACAAGGGGAACGAGTGAAATTGCCTACCGCCATGGAATGGATGTGGCGATGATCCCAGGGGATGAGCGGAACTTTAAGATTACAACAAGGAGCGACCTGGAGCGTTTCTGTACGATTGTGGAAGGAGAAACGAAATGAGAGCATACGAGCTGCATGGAGTCAATGATTTAAGAAGGGAAGACATCGAAAAACCGGAAATCCCATCCGGCTGGGTTCTGGTGCAGGTAAAGGCATCAGGAATCTGCAGCTCCGATATTCCGCGGATTTTCACAAACGGAACATACCATTTTCCAACGATTCCGGGTCACGAGTTTTCAGGCGTGGTTGCCGCATACGGCGAGGGTGTGCCGGAAGAGCGAGTTGGAAAACGGGTCGGCATTTTCCCGCTGATCCCATGCCGCACCTGCCCGCAGTGCCGGCAGAAAAAATATGAGATGTGCGAACACTACGATTACCTCGGCTCGCGCCGGGACGGCGGCTTTGCGGAATACGTGGCCGTGCCGGACTGGAACCTGATGGAGCTGCCGGAAAACGTCAGCTTCCGCGAGGCAGCAATGCTGGAGCCGCTCTCTGTGGCGCTTCATGCGGTGAAACGAAGCGGTGTGAAGCCGGGCGATACCGCAGCAGTGATCGGAACGGGCATGATCGGTTTTGCAGCGGCAGCGTGGGCGAAAGCGCTCGGCGCCGAAACCGTTTTTGTGATTGGACGGGGCGAAGCAAAACGTGCGATCGCAGAACAGATCCCGGGCATCTCATATGTGACGGAAGAGGAGAGTAAAGCGATTCAGGCGGATGTTGTAGTAGAAGCGGTCGGAACGCCGCAGGCCGTTTCCAGTGCAGTTCTTCTTGCAAGACCGGGCGGAAGCATCGTGCTGATGGGAAATCCATCGGGCGATCTTGCGATGGAAAAGAACGTGTACTGGCGCATCCTGCGCAAACAGCTGAACCTGATGGGAACGTGGAATTCTTCTTATGAAAAAGATGAAGCCTGCGACTGGACGGAGGCACTCGATGCGCTTTCGAAGAAGAAAATCCCGGCACAGGCGCTGATCACGCACTGTTTCCCGTCCGAAAAGCTGATGGACGGACTGGAACTGATGAAAAATCATAAAGAGCCATACTGTAAAGTAATGGTTTCATGGGAGTAGAAATATGAGAAAAAGTCAGATATCGGCATCCATGATGTGCTCAAACCTTGTGGATCTGCAGGCGACGATCGATGTATTTGAAAAAGAAAAAGTCGAATATCTCCATATCGATGTGATGGACGGCGAGTTCGTTCCGAACTTCGGCCTTGGCGTCGACTACATCCGCGGACTGCGGGAACTGACGAGTATTCCGCTCGATCTTCATCTGATGATTAAAGACCCGGAGTACAAGCTGCCGTGGATCGGCATTCACAAAGAGGACATCGTGACGATTCATTATGAGAGCACTTTCCAGGTGCAGCGCGCGCTCGATTACCTCGTGCCGTACGGCTGCAAGCGGTTCCTCGCGATCAACCCGGCGACACCGATCGGGCAGATCGAGGAAGTGCTTGATTATATCGACGGTGTCAATCTTCTGATGGTGAATCCGGGCTTTGCCGGACAGAAAATTGTGCCGAGTACGCTGCGCAAGGCGGAAAAGCTGCAGAAATTTCTGCAGGAGATGCACCGGGAGGACATCATTTTAGAAGTGGACGGAAACATTACGGAGGAGCACGGCGCGACGCTGCGTTCCTGTGGAGCCAGCATTTTTGTGGCGGGAACTTCGAGCATTTTCTGCACCGATGTATCGCACTTCGGAGAAAAAATCCGGGAATTCCGGAAAGCAGTGGAATAAGAAAAAGAACTGCCTTCCCGGGATGCACGGTTTGAAAAACAGACGAATACTGTAAAGTGAGAAATGACGGAGTGTGTCATATGGTAGAATTGCTTCTGCTTGCTGCGGCGCTCTCAGCCGATAACTTTGCAGTAAGCATCGGATATGGAAGCAGCAATACGAGAATTTCACCCGGCATGACGGCGCTGCTGAATCTGTTTTGCAGTGCTGCCCTGGTTGCTTCCGCGCAGTTTGGAAAAAGATTTCTGCAGTCCGCAGGACCGGAATGGGGAACCAGAGTGGGTGCGGGCTGCTTTTTTCTTATGGGAACGCTGAAAATTTTTGAAGAACTGAGAAAACGCAGAAGAAAAAAGCAGGGAAAACCAGAAACAAGACGGGAACATCTGGAAAAACAGCTCCACCCACTGGAATTTGGCCTGCTGGCGGTTTCGATGTCGGTGGATGGAATTGTCTCCGGCGTCTTTGCCGCGGATCTTCCGGTGACAGGAGGACAGATCTTTTTTGCCTCCTTCGCGGTCGGAATGGCGGCGATGTATGCCGGAACTGCCATCGGAAAAAAGACGGGGCAGAAAAACGGCGGAAACGGAGCACTGTTCGGAGGAATTCTGTTCTATTTACTGGCGTTTTTAAAGCTCACATAGAATTACATGTAAGAAAGAAAAACCAGCAGATCCCGGCGTAAAATTGACAAGCCCGTGCAGATATGCTATAAAAGTAGGAGGTTTGCTGCTGGAAAATTTAAAAAACAGATGCAGCAGACAAAGTAAGAGAGGAAAATACATGATTTCAGTAGTAATCCCTTCGTACAACGGTGCAGAAACACTGTTTCAGGCAATCGACTCAGTCCTTTGCCAGACAACAAAAACCCCGCTGGAAATCCTGGTGATCGACGACAATTCCACGGACAATACGCTGGAAAAGATGGGGCGTTACGGAGAAAATGACCGGGTACGGTATATCCGGAATGAGACAAACAAAGGAGCGTCCGCATCCAGAAACCGCGGTGTACAGCTCGCAAAGGGCGATTACATTGCCTTTCTGGACGCGGATGATTACTGGGATCCCGAAAAACTGGAAAAGCAGGAAAAAGCCCTTGCAAAGACCGGTGATGTGCTCTGCTGTACGGGTCGGGAGCTGATTTACGATCAGGAACCGGAAAAGCAGAAGATCTTTTCTGTCCCGGAGCGGATCACCTACAAAATGCTGCTGCGCGGCAACGTGATCGGCTGCTCGTCGGTACTGGCCAAAAGAAGCGTTCTGCTGGAATTCCCGATGGAAAAGGACGAGTGCCACGAGGATTATCTGGACTGGCTGCGGATCCTGAAAAAATACAGGACAGCCTGCGGTGTGGATGAGCCTTTGCTGAAATACCGACTGTCCAGCACAGGAAAATCGGGGAATAAACTGCATTCTGCAGGAATGACTTACCGTGTTTACCGCGAGCTGGGAATGGGAACGTTCCGCTCCCTGTACTGTTTTGCGTGCTATGCCGTAAACGGTGTGCGGAAGTATTACGGTAAGGGCAAAAAGAGAGGAAGAGATTGATGAACTATAAAAACAGGGAACAGTACAAACATCTGATGCGTGTCCTGGCGGTCGCGGCGATTGTGCTTCTGGAATGCGCTGTTTTTTCTGTGTTCTGGGACAGATACTATGCGAGCCACCTGTGGCTGGAGCCGTTCTGGGATAAGGGAAATCAGATTATCGTCGTGATCTACGGCATTTTTCTTCTGGTTTTCATGTACATTTACGGCGGCATGAAGATCGGATACATGAAGGGAAGCAGCATCATCTATTCCCAGATGATGACGGCATTCTGTGCCAATGCGCTGATGTATCTGCAGATTATCCTGCTGTGGCGCCACCTGCCGTACATTCTGCCGATGGTCGGCATGACACTCGTGGACTTTGCGCTGGCAGGCATTGTATCCTGGCTTTTTGAGAAGACGTTTGCGCGTCTCTTTCCGCCAAGAGAGGTGCTTCTGATTTACGGTGAATACCCGATGGAAAGCTTGGAGCTGAAGATGAACCAGCGGCCGGACAAGTATATTGTAGCACATAAGGTGAGCGTGGAAGTGGGAGAGAAAGAGCTCTGCCGCCAGATTGACGCATACGGTCAGGAGGGCGTGATCCTGGGCGATCTTCATTCGGAGCTGCGCAACCGTCTGCTGAAATATTGCTATGCGAAAGAAATCCGTGTCTATCTGACGCCGAAACTGTCGGATATTATGGTACGGAAAGCGGAAGCGCTCCATATTTTCGATACACCGCTTCTGCTCGCGCGAAACAGTGGTCTTTCGTTTGATCAGAGATTCTGCAAGCGCCTGCTGGATCTGCTCGTATCGACGATTCTTCTTGTGATCACGTCACCGATTATGCTGATCGCAGCGCTCTGCATCAAGCTGTATGACCATGGCCCAGTGTTCTTTAAACAGAAACGTCTCACGATCGGCGGAAAAGAATTCTATGTCTACAAATTCCGAAGCATGATCGTGGATGCCGAAAAAGACGGCGTAGCCGTCTGGCAACGAAGAACGACAGCCGCATTACGCCGGTCGGAAAGGTGATCCGCGCGACGAGAATTGATGAGCTGCCGCAGCTTCTGAACATTTTCAAGGGCGATATGAGCGTCGTCGGACCGCGCCCGGAGCGGCCGGAGATTGCAAAGGAATATGAGGAATCGATTCCGGAGTTTGCTTACCGTCTGAAAGTAAAGGCAGGCCTTACCGCTACGCCCAGATTTACGGAAAGTACAACACGACCGCATACGACAAGTTGAAGCTGGATCTGATGTACATAGAAAGCTATTCGATTTTAGAGGATCTGAAGCTGATTCTTGCAACCTTTAAGATTGTCTTCACAAAGGAGAGCACAGAAGGGCTCGAGGAAGGACAGACGATCAGCCTGAACGCAAAGGAAGAGGAGAAAAAAGATGTTTAATACCGAGGACGAAATTCTGCGCCGGCTGCAGGAAAAAAATCTGGAAATGGCCGTCATGTTTTACCACTGGTGCCAGAGAAACCATCTGACCTGTTATCTCTGCGGCGGCGGCTGTATCGGTGCAATCCGCCACGGCGGCTTTATTCCGTGGGACGATGATCTCGACTTTTTCATGCCGCGGAAAGATTACGAGAAGTTCCTGAAAATCTGGGATACACAGGAGGAGAGTAAAATCTACAAGCTCGAGTACCCGAAAGAGGGCTTCTGCAATGCGCATACGTTTGCGAACATCCGCGACAGCCGCACCACGCAGGTGAAAAAGGAGCAGGTCGATATGGATCTCTGCCACGGCGTTGCACTTGATATTCTCCCGATCGAGGCTATGCACCGGGAAACCTTGCGCGGAAATGGCAAGTGATCGAGGGAAAGATTTTCCAGCTCTTCTGCACGCAGGTTATTCCGACCAAAGAACGCCACGGCGCGTTTATGCATTACCTGGGAACGATTCTGCTGGCGCTGGCTCCGACGCAGAAGATGCGGTACCGGATCTGGAAGCAGGCAGAGAACTATATTACAAAATTTGATATCGACAGCCCACGGGTGGACGGCATCACCGAGATGTGCGCACCGCAGGCGATTCTCCGGAAATATCCGAAAAAGATTTTTGCATCGGCGATGGAGGTTCCGTTCGAGAATGAGCGCCTGCCGATTCCGGTCGGATATGACACATATCTGCGCATGGCGTTCGGCGATTATATGAAACTGCCGCCGAAAGAACAGCAGAAAGGCCACCACGATGCGGCGTTTCTGGATCTCGATCATCCGTATGAGCAGTATAAGGGGATACACTACTGCTGTAAGAAATAAAGAAAGAGGATAAAACAATGCCGGAAATTTCAATCATTACCCCGGTGTATCAGGCAGAAAAATTTTTAAAAAAATGTGTGGATTCCATTCTCTCCCAGTCTTTTACGGACTGGGAGCTGCTTCTTGTAGATGATGGAAGCACCGACAAGAGCAGTGAAATCTGCCGGACATACGCAGAACAGGATGCGCGGATCCGTTATCACCAAAAAGAGAACGGCGGCGTCAGTTCGGCGCGGAATGCGGGCGTTGCGCTTGCAGAGGGGCGTTATATCACGTTTGTGGACAGCGACGATTTCGCAGCGGAGGATCTTCTGGAAACACTGTATCGTCTGGCGGAAAAATATGATGCCGAAATGAGTATCTGCCGCGGATACGATCTCTATGAAGGAAGGCCGGTGCCGGATCTGAAACAGGAGGGAATCGAATCTGTGACCGACAGCGAGGAGGGACTGCGCCAGGTGATGAAGGCGCGCGTGTTCGGCGTGATGCCGTGGGGCAAGCTGTATCGGAGAGAGATTTTCGAGGGCGTTGTCTATCCGGAGAAAACAATCGCCGAGGATGCATACGTCATCGTTCCGTTAATGGAGCACTGCCGGAAGGTGGCCTTTTCCACAGCACAGAAATACTATTATGTGCACCGGCGCGAAAGCCTCACGACAAGCGGTTTTCGCTGGTCAGATCTGGGTTCGGTGGAAGTATGGGATCATAATCAGAATGTCGTGGAAGAACGCCACCCGGCGCTGAAAAAAGAAGCAGGTGTGCGCTGCTGCTGGGCGCGGTTTTTCGTGCTGGACAAGCTGATGCTGTTGGAAACCATGGACGCGGAGAAAAAGGCGCTTGCGAAGAGGCTGGCAAAAGAGCTTAAAAAGCATCCGCTTCTGGTACTGGAAGGCGATCACTTCACGAATGGGCGGAAAATCGCCTATCTGACCCTGTTTCTGGGAACCGGAATTTACCGGCAGTGCGTTCGTGCACTGTTCCGGAAAAGAAATTTATAAAAAATGCGGCAGAAACGAATGAGATTTTCGTTTCTGCCGCATTTTTATATGGATTTTTCTAGCTTTCTTTTTCGGAAAGCAGAACACCGTTTTTATCAAACACATACGTTGTTCCGTCAATTTTTTTCGTCCCGGTGACGCATCCGCCCCAGCTCTGGAAATAATATGTTTTTCCGTCAATTTCTGCCCAGCCGGTCTGCATGGAAGCATCATCGTTGAAGTAATACCAGTTGTTTTTATAATAGAACCACTGCGATTTTCTCGCACCGCCCCAGCTGTAGGTAAAGTACCAGACACCGTCCCGGATCACCCATTGGTTTGCCGGCATGACGCCGTTTTCATCAACAAAATAAAGATTGTTATCATACGTAAAGGCTTCATCCGTTTTCCGTGTACAGTCCTCATTAATATAATAGTATTTATTCTGAAGCAGCAGCCAGCCTTCGTGTGCGGCACCGCCCCAGCTTCTGAGATAATAATAGTTTCCATCCCATTTCAGCCACTGGTTCTGATACATTTTTCCGCTCTTATTTACAAAGTAGAGATTGTTGTCATACAGGAACTTTCGTTCTGCTTCAGGGAACCGTCCGCATTCATAAAATACCAGGCGCCATCGATCTGATACCAGCCATTGGTTACGCAGGAATATTTCTGTACATAATACCAGGCACCGTCATGGTACAGCCAGGTGCTGCCGGAAATACCGCCCCAGGAAAGAAATTTGACGCGGTAACCGTTTAAGGTAAGTGTCGTATTGCGTGCGGCACCTCCCCATGTGTAAAAATAGTACATCGTTTTGGTCTCCGGATCAGCGTGCCATCCGGACGAATACATAATACCGGTATCCTTGGCGAGATAGTACCAGTTGTTGCTGATAAACTGCCATCCGGTCTGCATCTCACCGCTGCCGGAAAAATAATAGTAATCTCCATCAAGCAGAAGCCAGCCTGTTGCCATAACGCCGTCCGCGCCGAGGTAATACGTTTTGTGGTCGAGGGTGAGCCAGCCGGTATACGGTGTTTCATCATCGTTGTAGTAATACCATTTTCCATCCCGTTTTACCCAGCCGATGACGTGGCGTTCGTTTGTGATCACGCCGTTTTCATCGGAGGTATATTCGATGCCCGTTTCTGTGTCGCGCCAGGAAGTGGAGCATACGAGAAGATGGCTGCTGTCTGCATAATATTTCTGTCCGCCGCGGGTGAAAAATCCGCTGTACGGGATGCCGTCATGATAAGCAACGAGCTTGGAAGAACGGCCGCGGTAAATTTCATAGGTATCATCCACGTTGGAAGTGACCGCGGAACCGGAAAAGTCAGCAATGACTGCCGGAAGATCGCCGGAATATTCTGTCGTGGAAAATACGCGCAGCCCCAGAGAGGTCAGGGTCTCGACGGTATCGTTATCCATAATACGGAAGTCACCGGTCTGGATAAAATATTCCGGGTTGACGGCAGCAAGATAGTCTGCATCGACAGCATTCGGATATCCGTGATGATTGGAAGTCATCAGATCAATGCTGTACAGCCCGTAGTTCGAAACAATCCGGCTGGCATCGCCCTCGACGTCGTCGATATCGCTCGTCAGAAAAGCGCGGTGGTCGTTTGCGGAGGCAATTACACCAAGACAGAACTGGTTGGCGTCCTCTTTTGGACTTGTGAGATAATCTTCCTCGTAGTTGACAATCTGGATCTGGAAATTTCCAAAAGCAAAATCAGGAGATCCTTCTTCTGCGGAGGCGGCACCGGGATTCAGATGCTGGATCAGGGTCACACCTTCAGTCTCTTCTACAGCAGTAAGAAGCTGGTCGTAGACATAAAGATTGTCCCAGAGACGCGCAGTATTATAGATATAACTGTCATCATACGGGAGCAGATAAACCCGGTCGGGGGAATACAGCCGCACGATGGTATCGCCGGTTCCAATATGGTCGCTGTGCGGATGTGTTGCAACATAAAACTGCAGATTATCGGAGGTGACACCGAGGGAGTCCAGGTAGGAGAGTACCTCATCGTCGTAGCCGGTCGACGTTGTGATGCCGCTGCGCAGCGGATAACGCGGATCAGATCCGTCAGGGTAATCCCAGTCCTCGCCGGAGTCTACCATGCCGAAAATTTTCTGGCCATTATCGTCTACACTTTCCAGAACGATGGCATTGGAGCCGCTGCCGAGTGTCAGAATGTGAATTTTTGCTGTAGTATCAGCCGCATGTGTGTTTTCCGGGGTGAGAAAAAGAAAAGCAGCGGCAAGGGATGCCGCGCCGATGGAAAACACGGATCTGCGGGTATGCCGGGAAAAAGGCATATCAATGGCTCCTTTCGTAACATATATCATTAAAACAAAAAGTAAAACAGCCGGGTGGAAAATAAGCGCTCAACATCACAATTATACAAAATTTCAGGGAAAAGTCAATGTTTATTAGAATTTCGATTACTTGACGCAGACAGGGCATCATGTTAGAATGAGTGGGATTGGGAATGTAAGGAAAAGAAAGGAACCAAACATGATTACCTTATTAAAAATGCCGGCACTGTTTCTGGGAATGCTCGCAGTGTTCTGCTGCCTGGGTTCTTTTTTTATCAGAGAAAACAGGTATGAGAGCGGACATCTGGGTGAAACTGTGCTGTTTGGCTTTATTGCATATTACTTCTTATTTGAACTGATTTCTGTGCCGATGATGGTGCTCGGTGCAAAGCTGCATCTGCTCGCATGGGTATGGGCTGCTGTTGTGGCTGTCCTTGTAATTGCTTCCATCTGTCTTCATCTGGGAATGTGGAGAGAGTGGGGAAAAAGAAGCGGCGGTTTCTGGAGAGGAAAGACGGCGGCTTTTTATGTGATGCTGGTGCTGATTGGAATCCAGCTGTATTTTGTTGCTGCACTGCAGGAAAACGGCAGTGCGGATGCAGCGTATTATGTGGGAAGTGTGACAACGAACCTTGCGACAGATTCCATCAGCAGCTTTGACCCATATACAGGAAAAGCACTGGATTTTTTTAACATCCGTTATGTGTTCAGCATGTATCCGGCAGCAAATGCAGTACTGTGCCGTTTAACGGGCCTTCATCCGCTCGTAGTGACGAAGGTGATTCTCTGTATGATGACGGTAGTTTTAAGTTATCTCGTCTATGCACAGATCGGAAAGGCGCTGTTAAAAGAAAAACAGATGGTATGGGTGCTCCTGTGCTTTATTAGTGTTGTGAATCTGAATTTTCATACGATCTTTTCGAATGCGTCGTTCCTGCTGACGAGGGGATACGAGGGAAAGGCCGTATTGTGCAATATCATCCTCCCGTTTCTGTTTTATCTTGGTCTGCGCATGTATCAGGAGAAAAACGGAAAGAGAGTCTGGCTGCTGTTTTTCATGACAGGCGTCGCTGCGATTGACCTTACGATGTCATCCATGATGACTGTACCGGTGGCCATGAGTGCTGTGATTCTGCCGAATCTTGTGCGGAAAAAACGCTGGGGACAGAGCGGGCTCTATCTGCTTGCTGTGCTGCCGTGTGTGCTGGTGCTTGGGGTCTATCTCCTTGGTGTGCGCGGTATCCTGCAGATTCCGGTTGTGCGGTAGAAAGGAGAAAATGTGGGCGGAATAAATCTGAATGAGAGCGGCCTCGATTTTGTGAGACAGGTCTTTGTGACGTTTGGAGGAAACACAACCGTACTGACGCTGTTTCTGCTGTCGGTGCTGTATCTCGCTTTAAAAGGAAAAAAGGAAGAGCGGTATGTGTTCGTAACAACCGCTGTTTTTCTGGCCTTTACGGTATACAATCCATTTGCGGTGAAATATATCCTGGGAAAACTTGGAATGGTCAATGTCTATTACCGGTTTTTCTGGATTCTGCCGATGGTACTGACCATCGGATATGCCTGCACGAAAGTTGTGGGCGGGCAGAAAAAAGGCTGGAGACGGTATCTGACCGCGGCTGCGCTGGCAGCGGTCATCTGTTTGGCGGAAATTCCGTACTGGCTGGCGGACTGCCGAAGCTGCCGGATAACCAGTATAAGATGCCAGATGATCTTCTGGCCGTCTGTACGGTGCTGCACGAAGAAGCGGGAGAGGGAACCGTAAGAGTTGTCTTTGAACCGGATTTCAACCTGATCGTGCGGCAGTATGATGCTTCGTTTGAACTGGTTCTGGACCGCGATATGGTTCTGACCTATCAGGGCTCCAATACGGTATCAACCGATGCACTGACCGAGCAGGAAATTGAAGACGAAACAAAGATCCTTCAGATTATCACACAGATGGATCTGTCGCTGGATCAGAAAGAATTTTACAGAAGTCTTAGGGAAATGAATGCAGAGTATATTGTACTTTCGAGCAGTTCAGCGGCAGTATCCTATGTGGAAACAGCGGGGTGCATCCCGGTAAGAGAAGTAGAAGGGCATATCATTTTCCGCGTGGAAGAAAAGTAAGAAGGAGGACTTGTTTTTGAATAAGGCAAAAAATTATATTCAGCTGCACCTGAATATCCTGCTGTTTTCTCTGACGAGTGTGTTCTCGAAAGCAGCATCGGTTCAGCTGAACGGGGAGGAATCAAAAATCCTCTATTATATGTATTTTTATTTCTGATGGTTGCAAACTGTGGCATTTACGCTATTGCATGGCAGAAGGTAATCAAAAAATTCTCTTTGTCAACCGCATATGCAAACCGCAGCGTCTATCTGATCTGGTCCCAGATCTGGGCCGTGCTCATTTTTCATGAAAATCTGACGGTAAAAAATATCATCGGCCTTCTGATTGTGCTGGTGGGAGTTATGGTGGTGCAGCGATATGAATAAATATATGATTTTAATGCTGATCTGTACAATGTTTTCAGCAGTATCACAGATTCTGCTGAAACAAAGCGCCAACGAGGAGCATGCATCTGCACTTCGCGAGTATCTGAACTGGCGCGTGATTGTGGCGTATCTGATTTTTGGCAGTGTACTTCTTTTAAATACGTATGCCTACACACAGGTAGATTTGAAATACGGTCCGGTGTTGGATACCTTTACGTACGTCTTTGTCCTGCTGCTTTCCTTTGGCGTTTTGAAAGAAAAGGTATCAAAAGGAAAGCTGATTGGGAATCTGATTATTATCCTGGGAGTACTGGTGTATACATTGCCGTAAAACGTTCCGATGATGGAAAGAAAGCGATATCAGCTAAGCAGTCCTTGTCCTTTGAAATAGGGGGTCTGCGTACAACAAACGAACGGCTTTTGATTATGAATAAGAAAAAAATAGATTATCGTTTTAAGATATTATATGCTGTGGCGATTCTGATGGTTGTTGCGGGACATTGTGATGGTGGTGGAATTTCTTTGGACTTTGCGCAATGGTTTCCGTATGAGGGAATCCATCTGGCGCTGTTTACTTTTTGTTCAGGATATTTTTTTAAAGATGCAGCACTGAAACGACCGGGGAGATATGTCTGTAAAAAGCTTCGTACCCTGATACTTCCAATGTATGGGTATACGATTGCGTATGGGCTGCTTGTCAGGTTATTACATCGGTGGGGCTTTCAAATCGGTGGAAAATTTAATTTGCACAATATTCTGATTTCACCTTTAAACGATGGGCATCAGTTTGTCCTTAATATGGCCGGCTGGTATATTGTGCCCTTGTTTATGGTAGAAATATTAAATTGTATGATTCGGGCATTTTTTAAGCGAAAAGGATGGCAGATACCGGAATGGATATTTTTTGCAGGGGCAGTACTTATTGGAATGGGCGGCAATTTTTTGGCGATTATGGAATATCGCACCAGCTGGTGGCTGACAGTGGTCAGAATTCTGTATTTTGCTCCGTTTTATGCAATGGGTATTTTTTATAAAAAGATACTGGAGAAATATGTGGACAGGATTCCATCTGTAGTGTATTTTGCGATTGTGTTTGCTGCAAAAATTATGATTTTTCTTCATTATAAAACTAGGTTGGCTTATACGCCAGCGTGGTGCAATGACTTTAATCAAGGAACGGTCATGCCAATTATTATTGGTTTTTTGGGAATTGCACTTTGGATGCGGATTGCAACGATAATGGAACCAGTATTTGGAAGAAAAAAGTGGATTAATCTTCTTGCAGACAACACATTTTCGATTATGGAAAATCAGTTTTTGGGTTTTTTACTTGTAAAAGTTGCTTTCGGAACAATTGCGAATGGCACAAAGCTGTTTTTGAAGTTTGACTGGTCAAGATGTAAAAGTGATATTTGGTGGTATTATATGCCGAAGGACGTAGAACAGACAAAAATTCTGTATTTATTAGCAGCGATTTTTGTTGCCTTACTGATCCAGTGGATCCTTACACAGGTGAAAAAAATGGGAAAAAACATATTTTTGTACGTAAGACAATAGTTAAGCGTATACTGCTTTAAATATTTTGCAAAATAAAAATCCCGCAGAAAAAGAAATGAAAACTTTTTCTGCGGGATTTTATTTTATATTGCATAGATCTGAATCGTTATCAAATTTTTATTGATAATCGATAGGAGACAGGTCGTGAGGATCATCTTCCGCAGAAGAGCCTAGATGTCTGATGGTTTTGGAATTATCCTCATTTTCAGAGAAATCGTCCTCATCTATTCCAGAAGAAGAACTTTCGACTGTGGAATCCAAATCGTTTTCTGTAAAAGAAGAAGCGGAGGAAATGTCACTTACCGAAGTGGAGTCGGGTGTTTCCTCTTCCAATTCAGGATTTGTATCGCAAGGACCCTCGATGAGATGGTAATCCGACTCGGAAAAATGATACCATTTCCCATCCTCAAGCTTTTGCCAGCCGGAAACCGCGTGGCCGTCCTTATCAATAAAATAAGACTGCTTACCGTCAGCCCAGAGCTGATGTGGATTGTAAGTTACCCATTCGTTATTGGCAAATCGATCTTCTTCCTTAATATAAAATTTCTGATATTCGCCATCGCCGACCCAGACGGGGGTAAGATCAGCATCAAGTTCATCGAAGAATCGGGAGCCCATAGAGAGCTGGCGATTCAGTTCATCGAAGCCAAGTTCTTCGGCAAGTGTAGGCTTGTCTGAAAAAAGATTCGTACCAAGTCCAAGACGGTCACCGTCAATGACAGCTCCAAGGCTTGCGAGAGTAGTTGGGAACATATCCATCGTGGTGAAAATCCGATTTTTTTCATGAACCGGAAGAATGGGTGAATTTAAAATAGCGTTATAAGTAGAACGTTGATAATCTTCATCGATGTTTTCACAAAAATCAGAGTCCATGGTCAGATGATCACCGGAAAGAATTATAGTCGTGTTTTCATAAAAAGGCTGTTCCTTGATCCAGTCTATAAACTCACTGACACGGGAACTGGAGCAGTCAATCACCATACCGTAGTGGTCATCTCCGTACTGCTTTTCATCACACTCGTCACATTTGTAGCCGTCCTCGAAGTGGGTGGCAACAGTCAGCATACTGAAGTTGAACGGTTCGTCATTCTTGGAAATCTCCGTCAGTTTATCTTTTGCATACTCAAACAGTTTGGCATCTTCATAGCCCCACCACTGGTAGTAGCCTTCCGGGATCAGTCCCTCGCTGATCGCCCAGTAGTAATCGTCAATTTCATAATCACCGTGCGAAGTGAAGTAATTCTTCCGTCCGCCGAATGCGGCATCGGAACCCATCATAAAGTACTGTTTGTAGCCGGCTTCATTGAGAACGTCGCCAAGTGTTGAAAGCTGCGGAAAAAAGCTGTCCTGATAAGCCATCTCATTGCCTTGAATCGAAAGCTTCAGCGGAAGACCGGAAGTCTGTGCAAAGAGACCGCCCATGGTCCAGGTGGTTCCGGTTGTCGGATAAGCGCCGCCCAGCTTGTCGGAGTTGGAAAAATTGATATTGTCCAGGGCAAGATTAGTCAGGGCGGGAATAAAATTGTGGTCGTAAGCACCGCCGTCTTTTTTATCAGAATAGGTGCTTTCCATTGATTCCAGATAAATATAGATCAGATTCCGTTTCTTTTCCGGGAATGTAATCGTTGTCTGGGACGGATTGACGTAATTATCTTCGATCAAAGTACTGTAGCTGTTCTGAATGTGCAGGTAAGTATCGATATCCAGCGTCGTCCAGACATTATAAAGAGAATAGGAAGAAAGAGCGATTCCCAGGGCAATGCAGATGCAACCGAGAATGATTTCCACTTTCTTCCGATGGCGCAGGATAATAAAAAGCGCGATCAGAATAGCAAGAACGGCAAAAGAGATCATGCCGCAGGACCAGACGTAACTCCAGAGCACATCCTTGCTGGTACCCTCAAGGGGTGCCTTTAAGTGATAAACAAGTTCTTCCATATCAAGATGCGCCCAGGTCGCGAGCATCCAGCGGGAAGACGTAAAAAGAAGGATCCCAAGGAATCCTAACAGAACGGAAAGAATGGAAAAAAGTATCTTTCCAACATGCTGTACTTTTTTGCGAGACACAGTAAATAACCTCCAGTTTTCTTTAGTGTTTTATAATAGGTAACAAACAGGTAGCGTTAGGTATAAAATATAACTGGGAACTTACGATATTATAACAGAAACTTTACGAAAAAAATAGTATTTTCTTAAAAAATACGAGTGGAAAATGAAAATCCGGGAATTTACATAAAAAGCGGCGGGGCGGGCGTGAAAATGGGTTCTTGAGTTTCTCAGAAAAGAATGGTATAATAGCAAAGATTGTAGACACAAAAGAGGTCAAAAAAAGATCTGTTCACATTTTTGTGGAGAAGAGAAAGGAAAGAAAAATGGGAAAAATTAAAGTAGAATCTTGTGAAATTGAAGGATTAAAAGTAATTACCCCGACCGTATTCGGCGATGAGCGCGGATATTTTATGGAGACATACAATTACAATGATTTTAAAGAAGCCGGCATTGATGTCCAGTTCGTACAGGATAACCAGTCTGCATCCAAAAAAGGTGTCCTGCGTGGATTTCACTTCCAGATCAATTACCCGCAGGACAAACTGGTACGCGTGGTAAACGGAGAAGTATTCGATGTTGCGGTTGACCTTCGCGAGGGATCCAAAACCTACGGAAAATGGTTCGGCGTCCTGCTTTCGGCAGAAAATAAGAAACAGTTCTTTATTCCGAAGAACTTTGCACATGGATTTATCGTACTCTCTGATTATGCAGAGTTTGCTTATAAATGTACCGATTTCTATCATCCAAACGATGAGGGCGGTCTGTACTTTGACGATCCGGAGATCGGCGTGGAGTGGCCGATGCCGGAAGGAATGACAAAAGAAGATCTGATTATTTCGGAAAAAGATCATAAATGGGGCGGAATTAAGGATTTAAAGAAATAAGGAGTAAAAAACATTTATGAACGTATTCAAAGAACTTTATCAGAACCGGAAACTGATCTGGAAACTGTCAAAAAATGATTTCCGCAATAAATTCGCCGGAGCGTATTTTGGCATTATATGGCATTTATCCAGCCGATGGTGACGGTTGCTGTTTACTTTGTCGTATTCCAGCTCGGACTGCGCGTGCAGCCAGCTGCCACTGGATATCCGTATATCTGCTGGCTGGTTTCCGGTATTATTCCGTGGTTCTTCTTTTCTGATGCGCTGCCAAGTGCGTCAAATTGTCTGCTGGAATACAGTTATCTGGTAAAGAAGGTCGTATTTAAAATCAGTGTACTTCCGATTGTAAAGGTGATTTCTTCCCTGTTTGTACATCTGTTCTTTATTGTGTTTGCTATTTTGATTTTTGCACTGATGGGAAAACTTCCGCCGGTTCAGATTATCCAGATCGGGTACTATACCTTTGCGGTGATCTGTCTCGTCGTTGTACTTTCCTATCTGACCTGTTCCATCACACCGTTTTTCCGCGATTTCGGCCAGATTATCAATGTAATTCTGAATGTCGGCATGTGGGCAACCCCGATTCTGTGGGATACCACAACAATTCCGAATATTCCGAACTGGCTGAACAGCCTTCTGAAGCTGAATCCTCTGTACTATATTGTCCAGGGATATCGTGACAGCTTTATGAATGGACTCTGGTTCTTCGAGCATCCATGGCACACCCTTTACTTCTGGGCTTTTGTGCTTATGGCAGGACTAATCAGTTCCAAAGTGTTCAAGCGCCTCCGGGTTCATTTCTCAGATGTATTATAGGAGGATGGAATGAGCACAGAAAATACAGAAACAGTAATTTCAATTAACCATGTCAGCAAGGTCTACAAGCTGTTTGAAAAGCCGATGGACCGTCTGAAAGAATCGCTTTCACTGACACATAAAAACTATCACACCGATCATTTTGCGCTGGAGGATATCTCACTTGAGGTGCATAAGGGCGAGTGTGTCGGTATCATTGGAACGAACGGTTCCGGAAAATCCACACTGCTGAAAATCGTCACAGGTGTCTTAAACCCGACGAGCGGAAACGTGGAGTTAAAGGGAAGAGTCAGTGCCATTCTGGAACTGGGTGCAGGCTTTAACATGGAGTATACCGGTATTGAGAACATTTTCCTGAACGGAACGATGCTTGGCTATACCGAGGAGGAGATGAAGGCAAAGCTCGACGATATCATTGCGTTTGCAGAGATCGGTGACTTTATCAATCAGCCGGTTAAGACGTATTCCAGCGGTATGTTTGCCCGCCTTGCCTTCGCGGTTGCGATCAATGTGGATCCGGATATTCTGATTGTCGATGAGGCCTTAAGCGTCGGAGACATTTTCTTCCAGTCCAAGTGTTACCGGAAATTTAACGATCTGAAAGAAGCAGGAAAAACGATCCTTTTCGTTTCCCACGATATGGGCAGCGTCATCAAGTACTGTGAGAGATGTCTTCTGATTAACAAAGGAAAACAGGTGATGGTTGGAAAATCGTCGGAGGCAGTCGATGTCTACAAGAAGATTCTTGCCAACCAGTACGATGACGAGACAAAAGAAGAGGAAGAGACCGAAGAGAGTGCAGAACAGACCGAAGAGAGAACCGAAGCAGATGCATCCGGTGCCGTATCGGCAGAAAAGCCGAAAAAAGGCCTCTGGAGAGAACGCCTGATTGCGAATGCGCAGCTGGTAGAGTATGGAGACAAGGCTGCGGAGATCGTGGACTTTGCGATTATCGACCACAAAGGTATGATTACATCTTCTGTGGATAAAAACCAGAGATTCCGCATCAAGATGAAAATCAAGTTCCATGAAACGATGGAGCATCCGATTTTTGCCTTTTCGATCAAAGACCGGAAGGGAACGGAGATTACCGGAACGAATACGGCGCTGGAGGATTACACAAAAGACGTGGTGGAAGCAGGAAAGACCGTCACGGTATGCTTTGACCAGATCATGCCGCTGCAGAGCGGACAGTATCTGATGTCGTTTGGATGTACCAGCTACCATCTGGAAGAGCTGGTGATCCACCACAGACTGTACGATGCTTGCTTCCTGGAAGTCTTCTCCATGAAAGACACCGTAGGATTTTTTGATATGAACTCTACCGTGACCTACGAGTAGGATGCGGAGGATAAACGACGGGGGTTATATGAAAGAAACAATAGGAAATGTTCTTTTGAACCTGGATTATTATGACGGCGAAGATGCTTACAGCGACGGCAGCATTGAGGACCGGCTGCTGGAGATCGTCAAGACGACGCCGAAAGAGGATTACCAGAAGGTAATCCTCACAGAAAAAAGCTGGCCGATTTTTTATCACCTTTCTCCAGAACGGGAAAATATTCTGGACTGGTATGAGTGGAAAGACGATGCTTCCGTATTTGAAGTCGGAGCCGGCTGCGGAGCCATTTCCGGCGTGCTCTGCAGAAATGCAAAGCGGGTAGTGGCAAACGATCTGTCGAAGCGGCGCAGTACGATCAATGCCTACAAAAATCAGGATGCGTCCAACCTGGAGATTATGGTTGGAAACTTTAATGTTGTTGCAGAAAAAATGGAAGAACGCTTCGATTACGTGACACTGATCGGTGTTCTGGAGTATGCAAAAAGCTATATTGGAAAGGATAATCCGTATCCGGAATATCTGGAAAAGATCAATCGTCTCTTAAAACCGGGCGGAAAAATCCTGATTGCGATTGAGAACCGTCTGGGACTGAAGTATTTTGCCGGCTGCAGGGAAGACCATGTGGGCCGGGAATTTGTCGGAATTGAAGGATATCCGGGGATCGATTTTGTCGAGACATTCAGCAAACCGGAGCTGGAGCAGATGCTGCAGGAAAACGGTTTTTCGAAGTTCAAGTTTTATTATCCCTATCCGGATTACAAATTTCCGGCGGTCATTTATTCGGATGAATATCTGCCGAAGCCGGGTGAATTGAGAAAAAATCAGCGGAATTTTGATGCTGACAGGATCACACTTTTTGACGAAGGCAAAGCATTTGACGGAATCCTGAAGTCCGGTCTGTTTCCGGTTTTTTCCAATTCCTTTCTGATTGAAGTGGAGAAAAAGGAGTAAACGTATGAGGAAAGTTCTGTATACGAAATTTTCGAGAGAACGTCGGAACGAATTTCAGATTATGACCCGGATTACAGAAGAGGATGGGATCCGGCGTGTGTGGAGCTTCCGCTGCAGAAAGAGGGAGAACTCCACATCCGGCATATGTATGAAAACTATAGAAAGCTGGAGCATCTGTACGCCTATGCGGGCGTACAGATCTGCCCATGCGAACTGGATGAAGAAAAATGCGCGCTTGCATTTCCTTTTGTAGAAGGGGAAAGTCTGGAAACGCGCATTTCCCGTCATGGAAAAGAAAAAGATTTTGCATCGCTGAAAAAGGATTATGAACTGCTGTATCAGATCATTGCATCGGCAAAAGGGCAGAAATCCTTTGTGGAAACCGATGCGTTCTGTGAGGTGTTCGGCCATCCGGCATTGAAAGAAGGACTTGCCGCAGCGGAGATTTCCAATATTGACATGATTCCTGGCAACCTTCTTCTGGATGGAGAAAAGGTCTGGGTGGCAGACTACGAGTGGGTATTCCCGTTTGCCGTACCGATTGCATTTATCTATGCGCGGAGCGTCTTTTTACAGGAGGCGGCGAGTGCACTGACGAAGGAAGAGCAGGAAGAACTGTACGCCATTGGCGGTATTTCCATGGAAGAGATTCCGGTATACTACCATATGGAAGAGTGCTTCCAGGAATTCGCGGCCGGAAAGGGTGAGCCAAATGCGCTCGCCACGTTCTATGGAAAACTGCACCGGCACAATTATCCGCTTTCTATCTGGGAAAAAGAAAAAATGATGTACCCGGTTGTGCTCACCGAAACAGCACCGGAGGAGAGAGAACTCTATTATGAGGACTGCTTCGGCTTGGATGAGCAGAAGGTGATGATGCTTGAAAAGGCAGACGCGGACGGAGAGCTTTCCCTTCAGCTGATGCAGGAGGGGGCTGTCATTAAAATCCGTTCTCTCGCGGGCGTATGCAGCGATGGAAAGACGGAACGTATCGCTTTTTCGCACAACGCCGAGCTTGAGATTATCGACGACTATTATTTCCTTGGAACGCCGGTTCTGAAATTCCGGAATGCCGGTTATGAACAGATCCGGATTGATTACCGGATTTACTACAAAGGCGATGGCGTTACGTCCCAGTTTATTCAATATATCCGTCAGAATAAAGATCTGAGGGATGAACTGAACGGGGAGATTTATCGGAAAGGCCAGCTGCAGGCAGAAATCGAAGCAGAAAAAGCGGCACTTGCACACAGGGAAGAAGAACTCCAGGAAACGAGAAAACAGAAGCAGTTTCTGGAGGAAGAGCTGGAGCGGATGCGCCAGCGTAAGGTTGTGCGTATGGCAGATAAAGTGCAGCATGTGATAAAAAGGAGTAAATAACTATGGATGTATCCATTGTCATTCCTACCAAAAATGGTGGGCATCTGTTTGAAAAAGTGCTGGATGCCGTTTTCAAACAGAAGACAGAGTATGAATATGAAGTAATTTGCGTGGATTCCGGGTCAAAGGACGGAACTCTCGATGTGATCCGCAAATATCCATGCCGTTTGTTTCAGATTGAGCCGTCCGAATTTGGACATGGAAAAACGAGAAACTATGGTGCTTCCAAAGGAAACGGAACGTATATCATCTTTATTACGCAGGATGCGCTTCCAGCGACCGATACCTGGCTGCAGAATTTCATTGATGCCATGAAGATGGACCCGGAAATCGTGGGAGGATTCGGGATTCATTATCCGTATCCGGACTGCAATCTGCTTGACAAGCGTGATCTGGACGGCCATTTTAAAGGATTTGGAGAAACTAATACGATTTTCCACCTTGATGATCCGGAACGCTACGAAAGAGAAGAAGGATATCGTCATTATCTGGCGTTTTTCTCCGACAATAACTCCTGTATCCGAAGAGATATTTTTGAAAAATATCCGTATGAGGATGTCAACTTTGCCGAGGATCAGATCTGGGCGAGAAAGATGATTGAACTCGGATTCAAAAAAGTATACTGCCCGTATGCACCGGTATATCATTCCCACAATTTCAAACTCAGAACGTATTTCAAACGGTATTATGATGAGCAGAAGGGATTATATGAAGTTCATCAGTATATGATTGCACAGAAATGGACGCAGCTTCCGGGCATGCTGTACCGTCAGGTGAGAGGGGACTGCGTGTATATCCGTCAGCAGCCGCTCAGTAAAAAAGAGAAAATCCACTGGGCATTTTACTCCCTGTTTCGCAATTTTGACCGCTTTGTGGGCGGCTATCTCGGCGGAAAATACCATCTGTATTCCAAACGGAAACAACAGTTCCTGGATCGTCACATTTCGCAGCAGTACGATCAGAGACATGCATAGAAGAAAGGAAAAAGAAACGTGAAAAAACCAAATGTAGCATACCGTGCGTTACGGTATCTGAAGAATCATGGATTAAAAGAAACGATTGAGCGCGCAAAACAGGGCAATGAGCCGGCTGTACCGCCGAAGAACAACGTCATCGGATTTTACAGATTTGTCGTAGACAACGATCCGATCCCGTTCAATCAAAAAGAGTATGAGAAACATAAAAACGACAAGAAAAAGATCCTGAATTGGGTTGTACCGGAAATGGGACCTGGTTCCGGCGGTCATACCACCATTTTCCGTTTTATTTCCAACCTGGAGCGCCTCGGTTTCCACAGTAGAGTTTATCTCTACATGTCCCCGAATTTTCAGGATAATGCGTCCATCCGAAAATTCCTAAAAGAGTACTTCCCGCTTCTTGTGCCGGAAGTAGAAGTTTACTGCGATGTATCCCAGATGAAATTTGCACATGCAACCGTAGCAACCTCCTGGACCACCGCTTACTACGTAAGAAAATTCCAGAATACGATTTCGAAGTTTTACTTCGTACAGGATTTCGAGCCGCATTTCTATGCACACGGTTCCGAGTATGAATTTGCTGAGAACACCTATAAGATGGGATTCCGCGGAATCACTGCAGGTGATTGGTTAAGAGACATCATGAGAAATGAGTACGGCATGCAGGCAGACAGCTTCCATTTCTCCTACGATGACAAAGTATATCAGCCGAAAGAAAAACCGGACAACGAAAAGAGAGTCTTTTTCTATGCGCGCCCGGTTACCCCGAGACGTGATTTCGAGCTCGGTATGCTGGCACTCAATGAGCTGTGCCGCAGAATGCCAGAGATCGAGGTTGTTTTCGCGGGATGGGATGTCAGCGGCTATGAGATTCCGTTCAAACACAGAAATTTAGGTATCGTAACACCGCAGGTGCTGGCAGATTCCTATGCGATCTGTGATATGTGCCTTGTTATTTCGAATACCAACCTTTCCCTCGTACCGTTCGAGGTTATGGCCTGCAACTCGGTCGCTGTCTGCTCCAAGGGTGCAAACAGCAGCTGGATGGTAAATGAGGAAAACTCCATTCTGGTTGACTATGATCCGATCCAGATCGCAGACAGAATGGAATATTACTTCAACCACCCGGATGAGCTGGCTACAATCCGCAAAAAGGGAATGGATTTCGTAAAGGGAACCTCCTGGTACAAAGAAGCAGAAAAAGTTTATGCAAGCATGTTAAAGGGAATTGAGGAAGATGAGAAAAAACTGCAGTAAGGATGTGAGCAGAGAACACAGAATAGAAATTCTGTTTGTGTTCGGTGTATTCCTGTTTTACTTTTTATGGTCCTGTACGCAGCGATACAATTTTTCGGCGGATGAATCAATGCGCTATCAGATTGCACAGTTTATCTATGAACACGGAAGTCTTCCGCGCGGAGATGATCCACTGATCCGGAATGAGGACTGGGGAACCTCCTATGCGTTTAATCCCATCCTTTCTTACATGGCATCAGCCGTTCTGATGAAAGGCATGAGTCTTTTTACAACAAATGAATGGATGCTGCTGCTTTCCGCCCGGTTTGTTAATGTACTGCTTGGAGCGTTGATGGCATGGGTTGTGTTGAAGGCAGCAAAATTGTTGTTTCCGAGGCGGTATGCATGGATGTTTACCGCACTGGTTGTCTTTCTGCCGGGAAATGTGATTCTGTATTCTTACGTCAACTGCGATGCGCTCGCCATGTGTTCAACGGCTATTATTTTTTATTCCTGGGTCAAGGCGTATAAGGAAGGATGGAACTGGACAACTTGTGCAGTGTCTGCCATTGGAATGGGTCTTTGTTTCCTGTCGTATTACAATGCGTATGGATTTATCCTGACGACATTTTTCTTCTTTGTGGGAACGATGCTGACCGATCAGGAAAAGGCACCAAAAGAGCGTTGGAAAGAGATGATCCAGAAAGGTCTTTTTATTCTTGTGATCGTCTGTGTCATTGCTTTGTGGTGGTTTATTCGAAATGCAATTCTCTATCACGGGGATTTTCTGGGAAGAGAGACATCGAGTGCGTGTGCGGAACTGTATGCGAGAGCTAAGTACAAGCCATCGAACAGCAAAACATTCCAGAAAAAAGGCGACTCCATGCTATGTATGATCTTCTACAGACCAGTTTATCTGGAGCATGACTGGCTTGTGACAGTGCTGTACAGCTTTGTCGGTGCTTTTGGCTATAATAGGATTTATCTTTCCAAAATGATTATTGTTCCATACCTCTGCTGTCTTGGCATCGGCCTCATTCTGATGCGGAACTGTTGCCAGAGAGACTTTTTCTTCTGGAATGCCGATGGCACACAGACGGCGATTGCTGGTAAAACAAAGAGAAAATGGAGTAAAACAGGATGGTTTACCTGGGCAAATGTGTTTGCACTGCTGATTCCAAACTATCTGAATGCATATTATTCCTACAGCTCTGATTTTCAGCCGCAGGGACGATACAGCATGCCGATGCTGATTCCGCTGATGTATTTCGTGACGAAGGGTGTGCAGGCGTTCCTGAAACGGGAGAAAAAACTACAGAAGTATGAAAAATTGTTCTGTATTCTGGTCTGTGTGGCGGCAGCGGCATTAGCGGCATTCACTTGGGCGAGAATCATCTATCCGATGTACTTGCAGAACTACTACGGATTGCGGTAAGCGGAACAGAGAAAGAAAGCGGTGAAACGTTTGGAAAAAATTTCAGTGCTGACAGCAAAATTAAAAAAAGCTGTTGCAGAAGAAGGAATCGGCGGTCTGGCTGGGCGTACGAAAGGGTACCTTGCGCGGGCAAAAAAAGAAAAAGAGTTTCAGAGAGAAAAATCCCGGGTCTACCGGGATATTCTCTTTATCAGTGGCTGCAATGAACAGCTGCCGCATCCACACCGGTACCGCGTGGTGCATCAGATGGAGCAGCTGGAGGCAGGCGGATATACGTGTGATACGGTTTATTTTCAGGAGCTGAAGCCCTGGATGGTACGCTGCTACGGCGCGTTCGTGATTTTCCGCTGCCCGATGACGGACACCCTGCGGGAATTTGCCACAATGGCAAAGCAGATGAACAAGCCTCTGTGGTACGATGTGGATGATCTTGTGATCGATACGAAATACACCGATCAGATTCCGTTTCTCGACCGGATGCAGCCGGAAGAACGGCAGGCATACGATCAGAATGTCCGAAACATGGGCGAGCTGCTTTCCCTCTGTGATGCGGCGGTTACGACGACAGCGGCGCTGGCAGAAGAACTGAAGCAGTACGTACCGGAGGTGCTGATCAACCGCAACTGTGCGTCAGATGAGATGCTGCTACTGTCCGAGGCGGTGTTAAAAGAAAAACAGAAAAAGAACGAAGCAGATGGAACGGCGAAAAAAGTACGCCTTGGCTATTTCAGCGGCAGTGCGACGCATCTGGACGACATCGAGATGATCGTTCCGGTGCTGAAACAGCTGCTTGGCAAAAATCCGAACCTGGAACTCCTCATCGTGGGAATTCTGGAACTCCCGGTGGAGCTGAAACTGTTTGCTTCCCAGATCCAGATGGAGGGATTTGTCGATTACCAAAAACTGCCGGAGCGGATTGCGTCGGTGGATATCAACTTGGCTCCGCTTACCGATACGATTTTTAACCGTGCGAAATCGGAAAATAAATGGGTGGAAGCGGCTCTGGTGCAGACCGTGACAGCAGCCAGCAATCTCGGCGCTTTTGCTGAGATGGTACAGGATGGAGAAGACGGCGTACTCTGCCGAGACGAAGCGGAGTGGTTGGAAAAACTGCAGTGGCTGATCGACGACGAACCGGCACGAAAAGCCATTGCCGGACGGGCATATGGCCGGTGCAGCCGCGAGTGTGTCACAATCTTTCATGCCACCGGGATTTGCGAGTGGGTGGAGCGCCACTGGAATCTACGCTGTGCCTTTGTGCTTCCAGCGATGGAGATCAGCGGAGGCATCCGCGTTGCACTTCTTCATGCGGAAATGCTGGTAAAAGCAGGAGCGCAGGTCAGCCTCTTTACTCTGGAAGGGGAGGCGGAGTGGTATCATGAGGGTGATTTCCATTTTCCGGTGCTGTCGGCCGAGCGAGAGAAACTGCAGGGAACGCTGGATCTTGCGGTAGCGACGATGTGGAATACCGCAGAGTTCGTCGAACAGTCCAGTAAGATCCGAAAGAAAAAATATCTGGTGCAGAATTTTGAAGTTGGATTTTATCCGCCGGGAAGCCCGTACCGGATCGCAACTTCGGCGACTTACCGGATGAGGAGCCCGATGGAGTACGTAACCATTTCCAAATGGTGTCAGAACTGGCTGCGGGAGGAATACCATACCGAAGCAGTCTATCTTCCGAACGGCATCGATCCGTCCTTCTATCCGAAACGGGGGCGGGATCTGCAGGGAAAAATTCGGATTCTGATCGAGGGAGACTGCAGCGCGGAGCATAAAAACGTGGACGAGAGCTTCCGTATCGTGGAACAGCTGGATCTGGAAAAATTCGAGATCTGGTACATGTCCTACAATGGAAATCCGAAATCCTGGTACCGCGTGGACCGCTTTTTACACCGGGTTCCGTATGAAAAAACACCGGAAGTCTATGCGGCGTGTGATATCCTGCTGAAAACAAGCCTGCTGGAGAGCTTTTCCTATCCGCCGCTTGAGATGATGGCGTCCGGCGGCTACGTCGTTGCTGTGCCGAACGGTGGCAATCTGGAATACCTGAAAGATGGGGAAAACTGTATTCTCTATCCGCAGGGAAATCTCGCGGAGGCAAAAGCGGCGATTGAGCGTATTCTGACAGATGCGGAACTGAGGAAAAAACTGGATACGGGAGCAGAAGAGACGGTAAAGGAAAGAAACTGGAAAAGAATCGAACCACAGATTTTAGAACAGTATCTTGGAAAATAAATAAGCAACAAAAAGGGCTGTCGCACTAGCAAATATTTCTGGCGGTAGCTCTGCTTTATACCCAAATGCATCGAAATCGGTTGCGTTTTCGATGCCATTCTTTACTTCTTATAGGAAAGTTCGACTTCCGTCGAACTCTTGAATCAGGATCACCCGTTGGACGGGAGGTCCTGATTGCTTATAAATTAGAAGATCAGTGCCGTTTGTTTCGGTTATTGCGGCGTCTGTTTCTGCGTTTCCGTCTCTTTCTCGCGTTGTTGATCACGACAATGATCAGAATCAGAAAAGCGACACCGTTCAGGCCAAGCAGAATATAGAGCAGTGTGGAGAGAAAAGAAATTTTCTTGGTTTCTTCCGGTGTTGGAATATCTGTGCTGTCGGTTTCTTCTGATGAATCGGAGGAAACCGAAGAACTGTCGGAAACAGTACCTGGAGCGGAAACCTCGGCTGTTCCGATGAAGTGATCATCGAAAAAATACTGGCGGGTGTACGGTTCCTCAACGGAAGCGCCGTCCGGATCGGTGTAGGTTGCAGTTTCAATTTTCGCATTCTTTGGAAGCGTTACCACACCGGAAAGACTTTCCTTTTTTGCGTTCTTCAGGGTATAATGTGTAAAATTATCATAACCGAAATCAAGTACGGTACGGGTATCGTTGATATAATCGAGGTTATCACAGGTTAAAACAACGCAGACCAGCGTCATATTGCCTCGCTTGGCAGCGGTAACGAGTGTGTTGTGTGCCTCATCGGTATAACCGGTCTTTCCGGCGAAAGCACCCTTGTATCCCCACTGACCGTCCTGGAACAGCAATGCGTGGTGGTTCTGAAGATCACGCGGTGTCGAGGTCATATTGGTCGGCTGAATTGTGTAGGTCAGATCGGACTCGATGCGGCAGAAGGTCTCGTTTTTGATGCACTCCTGCATAATGAGTGCCATATCGTGTGCACTGGTGTAGTGGTTCGGATCTGGCAGACCGTTTGCATTGACAAAATGGGTATTCGTGCAGCCAAGTGCAGCGGCGCGTTCGTTCATCATGGCGGCGAAACCTTCCTCGCTTCCGGCAATGTCGATGGCAAGCTGTGTGCAGACCTCATTTGCCGAGGCAAGAAGAATCGCGTGAAGAGCATCCTCCACTGTGATCGTTTCGCCAAGCTGAACGTTGATGCGGGCATTTCCCGGAATGGATTCGCTGACAGCATGTTCGCCGAAGGTAACGGTGTCGGTCATCTGCTTGTTTTCAATGATCAGCAGAGCCGTCAGAATTTTGGTGATGCTGGCAGGATAGCGCTGCTCGTCCATGTTTTTATCGTATAAAACAGCCCCAGTATCGGCATCGAGTAAACAGACAGCGCCGGAATTGTTTTCCGGTCCTTCGGGCCAGGTGGTGACTGTTTTTTTATCGGTTGTGGCAAAAATCGTCTGCGGGAGGCAGGACGCGGCAAAAACAAAAGCAAGCAACAGGCATAAAAATGTGCGGGCTGCAGAATTCTTTCTAATCATAACTCACTCCTTCTGATCCAGCGGGTACAGCTGCATAAGACTGTCCGGGCAGCGGATCTCTCTAAAATGTATTAGACACACTTTTATTATTATAACATAAATCGAACAGGGAAGAAATACATAATTTCTTAATATTTTCAGTCGGGATTTGCAAAATGCAGTAAAATAGAGTATAATGCGAACGAGTTCATACGGAAAAAACAAAAAACCTGAAAAACAAAAACCCCAAGGAGTTAAAAAAAGTGTCAGATATGAAATGGCTCCGTTTTATACGGAAATTGAAACCTTACAACATACAGAAGGGACTGCGTTACCTGAAACATTATGGGCCAAAGGAATTCCTGATCCGTCTTTCGGAGCGGATGGAGCCGGAGGAGGTTCCGTACGGACCGTGGCGGGAGCAGTACTGCGCAAAAGAGGAGGACCTGGCGCGTCAGAAAAATCATAAATTTTCTTATTGTCCGAAGATCAGCGTTGTTGTTCCGGCTTACCGTACGCCGGAAATTTTTCTGCGTCAGATGATCGAATCCCTGGAAAAACAGAGTTATGAAAACTGGGAACTGGTGATCGGAAATGCCAGCCCGGAGGATGAGACGATGGCGCGCATCCTGAAAGAGTATACCGGAAAAGATCCGCGTGTAAAGAACGTTCCGATTCCGGAAAATATCGGCATTGCAGAGAATACAAATGCAGCGCTTGCCGCAGCAGCGGGAAATTTCGTCGGTTTTATGGATCACGACGATCTGCTTGCGCCGGATGCACTCTTTGAAATTGCCATCCGTCTGGAAAAAGATCCGTCCATCGATGCTTTTTATACCGATGAGGACAAGGTACGGACCGATCTGTCCGAGTATTTCCAGCCGCATTTCAAACCGGATTTCAATCTGGATCTGCTGCGGTCAAACAATTATATCTGCCATTTCTTCGTTGTACGGCGGGAGATTGCGGAGAAAACCGGCGGCCTTCGTCCGGAATACAATGGGGCGCAGGATTATGATTATATCTTCCGCTGCACGGAAATGGCGGGAAAAATTGTACACATTCCGAGGGTTTTATATCACTGGAGGGTCCACAGCGCTTCCACCGCAGACAATCCGGCAAGCAAGCTGTACGCGTATGAGGCCGGAAAAAAGGCAATTGAGGGAAACCTTGCGCGCTGCGGCGAAGAGGGAACCGTCACACTGCGTTCGGATTATGGCTTCTACGATGTAGATTATAAACTGCGGGGAACGCCTCTGGTTTCGATTCTGATCCCGAACAAGGATCAGGCCGATACGTTACGCACCTGTCTGGAATCCATTAAGAAGAAGTGCATGTATCCATCCTATGAGATTCTGATTATTGAGAACAACAGCACTGAGGAAGCAACGTTTTCCTATTACAAAGAACTCGAAGCACAGGGCATCCGTGTCCTGAAGTATCCAAAACAGGGCTTTAACTATTCTGCGATCAATAATTTTGGCGTCAAAGAGGCAAAGGGAGAGTATCTCCTGTTTCTCAATAACGATATGGAAATCATCACACCCGATTTTATGGAAAAGATGGTATCCAATCTGCAGAGACCGCAGATCGGGGCGGTCGGCGCGAAGCTGTATTACCCGGACAACACGGTGCAGCATGCGGGTATCATCATCGGTATCGGCGGCATTGCGGGCCACGCCTTTTTAGGACTGGCGCGCGGAAGAAGCGGCTACCTGCATAAGGCATCGCTCCAGATGAATGTGAGTGCGGTGACAGCAGCGTGCATGATGATGAAAAAAGAGGTCTTTGAGGAGGTCGGCGGCTTTGAAGAAGAACTGTCCGTCGCTTTCAACGATGTTGATCTGTGCCTGCGCATTGGAAAAGCAGGTTATAAAATCGTATACAATCCGCACGTGGAGCTGTACCATTATGAATCGAAATCCAGGGGAGCAGAGGATGACGAGAAGAAGGTGCGCCGCTTCCAGTCGGAAATCGAATTTATGCGCAGCCGCTGGATTGGGCTGTTAAAGGCAGGAGATCCCTGCTACAATCCAAATTTAACGCTGGCATCGTGGAACTATGGACTGCGTGCCGACGGCAGGGGAGTAAAACCATGGACAAAGTAGCAGTTGTAATACCAAATTATAATGGATACCGGTATCTGGAGACGTGCTTTGCAGCGCTTGCAAAGCAGACCTTTACGGAATTTACCACATATTTCGTGGACAATGGTTCACAGGATGAGAGCTGTGCGTTTCTGCGGGAACACTACCCGGAGACGAAAATCATCCAGCTCGATGATAACTATGGCTTCAGCCGTGCGGTCAACGAAGGCATCCGCCGGTCGAAGGAGCCGTATGTGATCCTTTTAAACAACGACACCGAAGTGTTCCCGGACTTTGTCGAGCGCCTTTATGAGGGAATCTGTAAAAGAAAGAATGCGTTTGCATGCAGCGCAAAGCTGATTTCCTATCAGGAGCGTGATAAAATCGACGATGCGGGAAATTACTATAATATGCTGGGATGGGCATTCGCAAGAGGAAAAGGAAAACCGGTCAGTGAATTTGAAACGTCCGACCGGATTTTTGCGGCCTGCGCCGGAGCAGCGATCTACCGCCGGGAATTTCTGGAAAAGACCGGACTTTTTGACGAAGAACATTTCGCTTATCTGGAAGATACCGACATCGGCTATCGTGCGCGGCTTTTGGGCTACGAGAACTGGTATGAGCCGTCCGCGAAGGTTTACCACGTCGGAAGCGGAACGAGCGGCTCCCGGTATAACCTCTTTAAAATCCGTTATTCTTCCAGGAACAATATTTATCTGATCTATAAAAATATGCCGGTTTTACAGATTTTGCTTAACCTGCCGGTCTTTATCCTCGGTTTTTCGGCAAAACTGGTCTTTTTTGCATCGAAGGGATACGGAAAAGAATATCTGGCAGGAATCAAGAATGGTTTTTTCATCTGCCGGAAGCCGGAAAACAGAGCAAAAAAGATCCGTTTCGAGTGGAAGCGCCTCGGCACGTATTTTGTCATCGAATGGGAGCTTTTTATCAATGTGTTCCGGAGATTTCTGGAGAGGGCATAAGGATTCTTTCAAAAGATTACGAAAAAGTTAAAAAGTTTACGGAAATAAGAAGAATGTTAGAAAAATATGATTGCTCTTTTTTGGAACTTATTGTATAGTTAGGGGTAGGGAATTTTTAAATCCCGAAAAAAACAGATAAGGTGAACGAATTTGATCAACGATAATCAGAAATATTTTGACCGGATGCACGTTCTGATCGATGCCCTGGTGCTCGCACTTTCCTATGTACTGTCCTGGTACTGCTATGTGCGGCTGGGCGTTATGAATAATCATCCGGAGAGGGGAATTCTGCCGCCGGCGACGTATATGATGGCACTGCTCTATATCGTGCCCGGCTATCTGCTGCTTTACTATGCATTCAATCTCTATGCATCCAAGCGTTTTCAGGGAAGACGTCTGGAATTTGCCAATATCTTAAAAGCGAATACGGTTGGATTTCTGGTCTGGCTGGCCAGCCTTTACATGGTGCGCCAGGTTCACTTTTCCCGTGGTATGCTCTGCATCTTCTTTGTGCTGAATGTGACACTGGAAACGATCGTAAGAAATCTGATCCACTATATCTTAAGCAATATGTGGAAACACGGCCGCAACCAGAAGCAGATTCTGATGGTCGGCTACAGCCGTGCGACCGAGGAATACATTGACCGGATCATTGCAAACCCGGAGTGGGGCTATCTCGTCCGCGGAATCCTCGATGACCATGTCAAAGCGGGAACGATGTACCGCGGTATCAAGGTTCTTGGAAGAATCAACAATCTTTCAGTCATTCTGCCGGAAAACAAACTGGATGAAATTGCCATTACCCTTGGCCTGAACGAATACTTCCGCCTGGAGGAGATCGTTGCCATGTGTGAAAAATCCGGCGTACATACCCAGTTTGTGCCGGATTACCACAACATCATTCCGACAAAGCCGTACACAGAAGACCTGCAGGGACTTCCTGTCGTCAATATCCGCTATGTGCCGCTTTCCAACACGTTCAACGCGATGCTGAAACGGATTGTGGATATTTTCGGCGCGCTCGTGGCGATCATTCTGTTCTCACCGGTGATGCTGTTTTCCTGCATCATGATCAAGCTGACCTCACCGGGTCCGCTGATCTACCGTCAGACACGCGTCGGACTGCACAACAAACCGTTTGAAATGTACAAGTTCCGTTCGATGGAAGTTCAGACGGAGGAGAAAGAAAAGAAGGCATGGACCGTGAAGAATGACCCGCGTGTGACGGGATTTGGAAAATTCATGCGCCATACCAGCATTGATGAGCTTCCACAGCTCTTTAACATCTTAAAAGGAGATATGAGCCTGGTCGGACCGAGGCCGGAGCGACCTTTCTTTGTGGAAAAATTCCGGGAGGAGATCCCGCGTTATATGGTAAAACATCAGGTTCGTCCCGGTCTTACGGGATGGGCGCAGGTGAATGGATACCGGGGGGATACTTCTATCCGCAAGCGTATTGACTGTGATCTGTATTATATTGAAAACTGGACGCTGGGACTTGATTTTAAAATTCTGTTCCTGACCTTTTTCAAAGGATTTGTGAATAAAAACGCTTACTAAAAGATAAGGGGAAAAGAGATGTCGAAGAAGAATTACAAAAAGAGCAGAAAATACAAAAAAATGCGCCGCAGAAAAATAATTTTCGGAATTGAAATCACCGTTCTGCTGATTCTTTCCGGAATTCTGTTCGTCTACGCATGGATCAACCGTTCGATGGATAAGATGAATCAGGATACGCTGGACAGCTCCCAGATTCAGATCAACAGTGAAGTAAAGGCAAATACCGATCTCTCACAGATGTCCGGTACACAGGTCATCGCGCTGGTCGGCGTGGATGCCAGAGGTGTGGAAGGCTCCGAGCTGGCAGAAAGCATGAACAGTGACACGATTATTCTCTGTTGTATTGATCATGACAAGCAGGAAATCCGTATGGTGTCGATTATGCGTGACACCTGGATGAACATGGCGAAATATACCGATGAATATTATGAGTTTGACAAAGCCAATTCCGCATACAACCGCGGCGGCCCGGAGAGTATGCTCTCCATGCTGAATACAAACCTTGACTTTGCACTGACCGATTACGTTACCGTAAACTTCAAGGCACTCGCCGATGCGATTGATGTCCTGGGCGGTCTCGACATCGAGATGACAAATGCAGAGTGTGTTCATGCAAACAACTACAACAGAGAGGTATCGGAAGCACAGGGCGTAGAGTATGAAGCTATTCCGTATGATGAGGACCTTGGGGATGATTACAGCGAAGTACGTCATGTCAGCGGTGCGCTTGCTACCTCCTATGCGCGGATCCGTTATGGCGGCGGTGATGATGCAAAACGTACCAGCCGTCAGCGAATTGTTATCAATCTTATGGTACAGAAGCTGAAACAGAATCCGACCAAGATTCCGGAAATTCTGGACAAGGTGATGGGAAATGTCAGCACCAGTCTTACCAAGAATGAAATCCTGGAACTTGGTATGCATGCGGTAACGTATACGATGGGAACCTCCTATGCCTATCCGTTCCAGCTCTGCTATGGTGAAAATGTAGTGAATGCCCTTGGTGAGGATGTTGTAATTCCGGTTACGCTGGAGTTCAATGTAAGAGAGCTGCATGAATATCTGTATCCGGGTCTTTCGTATGAACCGTCTGCGGCTGTTACAGAGTACAGCGACTACATTGCAAGAAAGAGCGGTTACGATGAAGATATGATCGGCTATGTGCTGAACCAGGGGCCTGGTGCAGAGGCAGATTCGGTGATCGCAGGCGACTAAATACGAGGGAGAAAACCAGACATGAAATTCTATACCGTTGATGTTATGATACCAACGTATAAACCAGGGCAGGAGTTCGCAGAGCTTCTGCCCCGCCTTTTGGAACAGACTTACCCGATCCGGTCGATCCGGGTTGTAAACACAGGGAAAAAGTTCTGGAACCCGGCGTGGGAGCAGTTATCGGATAAAATTATGGTAGAGCATATCCGGCCAAGCGAATTTGACCACGGCGGAACGAGAAGGGCGATGGCAGAAAGTTCGGATGCGGATCTTTTGCTTTTTATGACCCAGGATGCCATGCCGTACGACAATGCGTGCGTGGAACATCTGGTGGAAAAATTTTCACTGCCGCATGTGAAGGCGGCCTATGCGCGGCAGCTTCCGCGGGATGACTGCCGTACACTGGAACGGTTTACGAGAGGCTTTAACTATCCGGAGGAGAGTGATATCAAGGATGCCGGTGATCTGCCAAAACTTGGTGTTAAGACTTTTTTCTGCTCCAATGTCTGTGCAATGTATGACCGCAGGACATATGAAGAGCTGGGTGGATTTGTAGAAAGCACCTTGTTTAACGAAGATATGATCTATGCCGGGCATCTTGTGCAGGCGGGCTATGCGATTGCCTATGCGGCAGATGCGAAGGTGGTACATTCCCACAATTACGGTTGTCTGGCACAGCTTCACCGCAATTTCGACCTCGGTGTATCCCAGGCACAGCATCCGGAGATCTTTGATGCGTATCCGTCTGAGGGTGAGGGAATCCGTATGGTGAAAAAATCGGCATCCTACGTCTGCAAAATTCATAAGCCGTGGCTGCTCGTCACGTTATTTTTTCAAAGCGGATTCAAATATGTGGGATACTTCCTCGGAAAACGATACAAAAGCCTTCCGGACGGTGTGATCCGCTGGTGTACCTCAAACAAAACGTGGTGGGAATATCACGGAAAGATAAGAAAAAAACGAAATAGAAGATAAGTGAAAGTAAAAAACAAAAATAAAAAGATTTTGTAAGTAAATACGAAATGCTCCATAAGGTTGACAGAGAACGGAGCAGCGTGGTAAAAAAGTAAAGAACAAGAAATTAGAAGGCGGCATAACCTGAAAACAGAACAAGGGTGCCGCCTTTTGCTGTTAGGAGGAAAAAATCTATGTGTGGAATTGTTGGATATATTGGAACCTGCCAGGCTGCCCCGGTGCTGCTGGACGGATTGTCAAAGCTGGAGTACCGCGGATACGATTCGGCCGGAATTGCTGTATACGATGGAAACAAAATTCAGATGCAGAAAGCAATGGGCCGTCTGAAGGTGCTTGAGGAAATGACACAAAATGGAGCGACACTTCCGGGTACCGTAGGAATCGGACATACGAGATGGGCAACGCATGGGGCACCTTCCGATCTGAATGCACATCCGCATTTCAATAAAGACCACTCGATTGTCGTTGTACACAATGGAATTATTGAGAATTATCTGAAATTAAAGAAAAAACTGATGTCCAAAGGATATGAGTTCCTTTCGGAGACAGATACCGAGGTAATTGCCCATATGCTGGATTACTATTATAACGGCGATCCGCTTGCAACGATCACAAAGGTTATGCACCGCATGGAGGGATCGTATGCACTGGGTATCCTGTTCCGCGACCATCCGGATGAGGTGTATGCGGTCCGTAAAGACAGCCCGCTGATCGTTGGTACAAGTAAGAGCGGAAACCTGATTGCATCCGATGTTCCGGCTGTCCTGAAATATACAAGAGATGTCTATTTTCTGGAAAATGAGGAGATCGTGAAACTGACCCGCGATGGCCTTCACTTCTACAATATTGACGAGGAGGAGCTGGAGAAAGAGGCAACCCACATCGACTGGGATATGAATGCGGCAGAAAAAGGCGGCTATGAGCATTTCATGCTGAAAGAGATGCATGAGCAGCCAAAAGCCGTAAAAGATACCCTGACGCCGCGTATTAAGAACGGTGATGTTGTGATCGAAGAACTCGGCATGACCGATGAGGAGATCCGCGCGATCCGCAAAATCTTTATCGTTGCCTGCGGTTCCGCATACCACACCGGTGTAACCGCAAAATACGTCTTCGAAAAGCTGGCAAGAATCCCGGTTGAGGTAGATCTGGCAAGCGAATTCCGCTACCGTGATCCGATTCTGCCGGAAAATACGCTCGTGGTCATCGTCAGCCAGTCGGGTGAGACGGCCGATACCCTCGCGGCTCTCCGCCTTGCAAAAGAAAAGGGCGTGCGTACCCTTGGCATCGTAAACGTAGTTGGAAGTTCGATTGCAAGAGAGGCAGACAATGTCATGTACACCTGGGCCGGTCCGGAGATCGCTGTTGCGACAACGAAAGCGTACAGCACACAGCTTATCGCGCAGTACCTTCTGGCGATGAAGTTTGCCAAAGTACGCGGAACCGTTTCGCAGAATGACTTCGATGCGATGATCCAGAGCCTTGAGCGCCTGCCGGAGCAGATTTCCCTGCTGCTGTCCCATAAGGAGAACGTACAGCGTTTTGCCAACCGTTATCTTGCGGCAGAACACGTCTTTTTCATCGGACGCGGCATCGACTATGCAATCTCGATGGAGGGCTCCCTGAAGCTGAAAGAGATTTCCTACATCCACTCCGAGGCGTATGCAGCCGGTGAGCTGAAACACGGAACCATTTCCCTGATTGAGGACGGACGCCTTGTCGTAGCCGTGCTGACCCAGCCGGAGCTCTACAAGAAAACGATCAGCAATATTCAGGAAGTGAAGACACGAGGCGCGTTTGTCATGGCGGTAACGACCGTTGGCAATACAGAAGTGGAAAAAGTAGCCGACTACGTAGTTTACCTGCCGGAGACAAATCCGATTTTTGCAAACTCCCTGGCGATCATTCCGCTGCAGCTCTTTGGCTACTACGTATCGATCGGCAGAGGCCTCGATGTGGATAAACCGAGAAACTTGGCGAAATCGGTTACGGTAGAATAAAAACCGCAGCATAAAATTCCTCTTTTTTCAAAATTATCACAGTTTCAACACAATTCTAACGTACAATAGGCAGTAGAAAATGAAGAAAGAAATAAGAGCACTGTGTATTGGTGCCTGAGATAGAAAAGAGAAAGAGGGATCAGCCATGAGTGAAGAATTCAAAAAAGAAGAAATAAATGGTGAGGCAGCAGAGGAAACCAAAGCTGCAGAGCATACAGAAGAAGTAAAAGCAGAAACGACAGCAGAGCAGAGCGCAGCAGAGACGGAAAAACCGCAGGAAACCGCAGAAGCGCCGAAGACGGAAGAAAAGAAAACGACAACCTACAGCTGGGTGAATCCGAAAATCAGCGGAAAGACCGGCGAGGAGAATAACAGCGCTTCCTACACCGGAAAACCGGACTCGTCGGAGGCAAAGGCAGAGCAGACATCTTCTGCAAAGACAGAACATTATCAGTACCAGTCACAGACACAGAGTGCTCCGAAGCAGGAAAAACCACAGTTTTCTGCCGTTCCGCAGCCGCAGGATCACAAAAAGAAAGCGAAAAAACCAATGTCATCCGCAAAAAAATGGGGCATGACACTTGCCATGGCAGCGTGCTTCGGACTCGTGGCAGGCGGTGTTTTCATTGGGACTGCAGCAGTCGGTACGAAAGTGATAGGTACAGCAACAGAGCAGAAGCAGGAAGTTACAATTCCGACGACCACCACAACAACGGCAGCAGACAGCAGTGATACCTCCGATACCGTAAAAGCAACCGGCGAGATGTCCGTGAAAGATGTTGCATCGAGTGCGATGCCGTCTCTGGTAGCAATTTCTACGACAACGGTGGAAGAAGTTGAGACATTCTTCGGAACCACAAGCCAGGAAGTTCCTGCAAGCGGAACCGGAGTTATTGTCGGACAGAACGACGATGAGCTCCTGATTGCGACAAACAACCACGTTGTCAGCGGTGCAACGTCTCTTTCCGTCAGCTTTATCGACGATGAGACGGTAGAAGGCCAGATCAAAGGTACCGATGCGGACAATGACCTTGCTGTTGTTGCAGTAAAACTTTCCGACATCAAGGACGAGACAAAGAGCCAGATCAAAATTGCCGTGATGGGAAATTCCGATGACCTTGAGGTCGGTGATCAGGTTGTGGCAATCGGAAATGCACTGGGAACCGGCCAGTCCCTGACGAGCGGATATATCAGTGCAAAAGACCGTACGATCTCCAGTCAGGATGAGAGTACCGGCGAGACGATTACTTCTGAGGGACTGATCCAGACCGATGCAGCCATCAACCCTGGAAACAGCGGCGGCGCCCTTCTGAACATGAACGGTGAGCTGATCGGCATTAACGAAGCAAAATACAGTTCCACACAGGTCGAGGGCATGGGCTTTGCGATCCCGATTTCGAAAGCGGAGCCGATTCTGCAGAACCTGATGAACCTGACAACAAGATACAAAGTCAGCGATGATGAGGCCGCTTATATCGGAATTAACATGGCGGATGTCAGCGCAGATGTTTCCCAGAACTACGGTATTCCGACCGGTGTCTGCATCATGAGCGTTGTGGACGGCAGCCCGGCAGCCGATGCGGGCTTCAAGAAAGGCGATGTTATCACCACGTTTGATGGAAGAAGCATCTCGAACGCCAAAGGCTTAAAAGAGACACTGACCTATTATGCGGCAGGCGAGACTGTAGATGTCACCGTACAGCGCGCGGACAACGGTGAGTACAAAGAAGTAACACTGACGCTGACCCTTGGCTCTGCAGCAGATATGCCGCAGACGAGCGGAAGCAGCAACGGAACCACAAACGATGGAACCGGAAGCTCCGATCAGAATGACCAGGGTATTCAGAATCCGTTTGGCAACAGATAAAAACTCGAAATAACTATTTCCTAAGAGAAAAAAGACGGACAGCACAGGAATATGAACGCCTGGCTGTCCGCCTTTTTCTGCATTTTTTGATATAATTTTTTGAATTTGTAAAATTCTTAAAAAAGTTGGTAATTTTTAAGAAAGTTTTTACTTGTGACCCTATGGCTTTTGGGCTATAATCAAGCTAGACCAAGCGATCTATTACAGAAAGGAATTTGAAAAATCATGTCAGAAGAGAAAGACAGAGTGGACGGTACCGCGGACGAAACGAAGGCGGAAACAAAAAGCTCTGACCATCATACAGAAGATACCTATGAAAAAGTCTGCTTCATGTGCCGCAGACCGGAGAGCAAAGCCGGAAAGATGATTACCCTTCCGGGAAACATCAATATCTGCCCGGACTGCATGCAGAAGAGCTTTGATACCATGAACCAGAACCCGGGCCAGATCAATGAGATGATGAATAATATGAACAACATGCCGAATATCGGCATGTTCGATCTCTCCGGGCTTTCCAACCAGATCCCGAACCGGCAGCGGGTAAAGAAAAAAGAAGAAAAGAAGAAAACAAAAGAATTTTCAATCAAGGACATTCCGCCGCCGCACCGGATCAAGGCGATGCTTGACGAATACGTCATCGGCCAGGACCGTGCAAAGAAAGTCATGTCGGTTGCCGTTTACAACCATTACAAACGTGTCTTTGCACCGCAGGACGGAAATATCGAGATCGAAAAATCCAACATGCTGATGATCGGACCGACCGGTTCCGGAAAAACGTATCTGGTGCAGACACTGGCACGCCTCTTAGATGTGCCGCTTGCCATCACGGACGCCACATCCCTTACCGAAGCGGGTTATATCGGTGATGATATTGAAAGCGTGGTATCTAAGCTTTTAGCGGCCGCAGACAACGATGTGGAGCGCGCGGAGCACGGTATCATCTTCATTGACGAGATCGACAAGATTGCGAAAAAGAAAAATACAAACCAGAGAGACGTCAGCGGAGAAGCCGTACAGCAGGGAATGCTGAAGCTCCTCGAGGGCAGCGACATCGAAGTTCCGGTGGGAGCCAACAGCAAAAATGCGATGGTTCCGCTCGAGACCGTCAATACCAGAAACATTCTCTTTATCTGCGGCGGTGCCTTCCCGGATCTGACGGACATCATCAAGGAGCGTCTGAACAAGACAGCTTCCATTGGCTTCCAGGCGGATCTGAAGGACAAGTATGATGGGGATAAGAACCTGCTGTCACAGGTGACCTTAGAAGACCTTCGGACTTTCGGTATGGTGCCGGAGTTCCTTGGCCGTCTGCCGATCGTATTTACGCTGGAGAGTCTCAATGAGGATATGCTGGTCGAGATCTTAAAAGAACCGAAAAATGCGATCCTGAAGCAGTATAAGAGACTGCTCGAACTCGACGAGGTGAAACTGGAATTTGATGATGATGCACTTCGCTCTATTGCAAGAAAAGCGCTGGAAAAAGATACCGGTGCGAGAGCACTCCGTTCGATCATCGAGGATTTCATGCTGGATATCATGTATGAGATTCCAAAGGACAGCAGCATCGGAGAGGTTATCATCACAAAAGACTATATTGAAAAGACCGGCGGGCCGACGATTCTCCTGCGCGGTCAGGAAGTTCCAAAGTTAGAGCAGAAATAAGGTAACTGGAAAACACAGCGGAGCAGACGTGAAACTGGCGTTTTCTTGAAATAAGAGATAAGAAAGAGAGGGTTTTAACTATGGCAGAGGATTTTTTTGGAAATTTAAGTAAAACACTGAAAAAAACAGTGGATACTGTGGGAAAGAAAACAGATGAATTCGTAGAAATTCAGAAGATCCGCACCCGTCAGCATGCGCTTGAGGATCAGATTGAGAAGAATTACCAGGATATCGGACAGATCATCTACAACCGCTATCTGAACGGCGAAGCATTCGACGAGAATCTTGCCGGCATCTGCAAAGATATCACCGATCTGGAAAAAGAGATTGCAGACTGCAGGGAAGACGTGGCAAACAAGAGAGGCCGCATCGTATGCCCGGCCTGCGGCGCAAGTGTTCCGAAAGATGCAGCTTTCTGCATGCGCTGCGGTGCTGCTATGCCGGAGAAGGAAGAAGAGCCGGAGGATGCCGAGTTTGTACACGTAGAACCGGAAGAAAAAGCAGAAGAAACCGAAGCGGCAGCGCCGGAAGAAGAGCCGGAAGAAGAGCCTGAAAAAGAAGCAGAGGTACCGGAAGAGGAATGATCTGGACCCTGCTGCCGGGAGCGGTTTTCCTTGCAGACGGATGCCTGAAAAAGAAGGCAGAAGAGGAGTTAAAGGAAAATGAGCAGATCCCGGTCTGTAAAGGACATATTGTCCTGCGGAAATGTCATAACCGCGGCGTAGCGGGCGGCGGCTTCGCGGACAGCACGAAGAAGGTGGAAATTCTCACCTTCTTTTTGCTGTCCGGACTGTGGGCGCGTCTCGGAGCGCTGGCGGGCAGACGTAAGTGTAAGGCGAAGAAGCTTGGGCTTGCGCTTACGATTGGCGGCGGCATGTCGAACTGGTATGACCGGCATAAGAGAGGTTACGTGACCGACTATGTCAGCTTCCGGTTTGGACCGGAGAAGTTCCGCAGACTTGTGTTCAATGTTTCTGATTTCTGTATTTTCTTCGGAATTGCGCTGCTGACGGCAATTTCCTGCCGGGAGTCCAGGTGATGCAGGATCTCCCGAAAAGCTGCGGATGGCGGGCTTTTCGGGGCAAAAAAGAAAATTTGAAATTTTTTGAAAAAATTTGAAAAAAGCTGTTGACAGATTCGGAATCATCTGGTAATATATGTTTTGTTGAGCGGCACATGAGAGCCGCAAGACAAGAAATGCAGGAGTGGCGGAATTGGCAGACGCGCAGGCTTCAGGTGCCTGTGGTCGCAAGATCGTGTGGGTTCAAGTCCCATCTCCTGCATTATTTTTTCGCTTTGCGTATCAAGAATTGGTCCGGTGGACCAATTCGGATTGCCCTGATGGGAAGTGTGAAAACTTTCCGTCAGGGTATTTTTATTTTTCCAGAAAAGAAATTTCCGTAATTCGACAAAAATAGTTGAAATGTTTCCCTGGTTGTGATAGAATCTGAAAGATTAAAGTATGAGATGCATATTTCATACAAACTCAAAACCGAACGAAAAAGAAAGGAAAACGGTGGAATGATGAAAGCTTTTCTAATCTTAGAAGACGGGCATGTCTTTACCGGAACCAGCATTGGTTCACAAAAAGAAGTGATCAGTGAAATCGTATTTAATACATCCATGACTGGATATCTCGAAGTGCTGACTGACCCATCCTATGCGGGACAGGCAGTATGTATGACGTATCCTCTTATTGGAAACTATGGAATTTGTTATGATGATCAGGAGTCCTTAAGACCCTGGCCGGATGGCTATATTGTAAGAGAATTATCCCGTCTCCCCAGCAACTTCCGTTGCCAGGACACCATTCAGAATTTCCTGAAAAAGTTCGATATTCCCGGAATCGCCGGAATCGATACTCGTGCTCTCACCAAAATTCTTCGTGAAAAAGGTACCATGAACGGTATGATCACGACCAACGAAAATTATCACCTCGATGAAATTATTCCAAAATTAAAAGCGTATAATACCGGAAAAGTTGTAGAAAAGGTAACCTGCTCTGAAAAATCAGTTTTAAAAGGAGAAGGCTTTAAAGTTGCACTTCTGGATCTTGGCGCAAAGAACAACATCGCACGTTCCTTAAATGAGCGCGGATGCGAAGTGACCATTTATCCGGCGCTTACTACAGCAGAAGAGATCCTCGCCGCAAATCCGGACGGAATCATGCTGTCCAACGGCCCTGGAGATCCGAAAGAGTGCGTATCCATTATCAAAGAGATTAAAAAACTGTACGATTCCAATGTACCGATCTTTGCAATCTGTCTTGGACATCAGCTGATGGCACTGGCTACCGGCGCAGATACCCACAAGATGAAATACGGCCACCGCGGCGGAAACCACCCGGTCAAGGACCTGGCAACCGGAAGAGTTTACATTTCTTCCCAGAACCATGGCTACGTCGTAGATACCGATACCCTGGATCCGAATGTGGCAGTTCCGGCCTTTGTGAACGTCAACGACGGCACCAACGAGGGACTCAAATACGTCGGCAAAAACATCTTTACCGTACAGTTCCATCCGGAGGCATGCCCTGGCCCGCAGGATTCCGGATACCTGTTTGATCGATTCCTTGAGATGATGGGAGGTAACAAATAATGCCAAAGAATCCGAATATTAAAAAAGTTCTGGTTATCGGTTCCGGTCCGATCGTCATCGGACAGGCAGCAGAGTTCGACTACGCAGGAACACAGGCGTGCCGTTCCCTGAAAGAAGAGGGAATGGAAGTTGTTCTTCTGAACTCCAACCCGGCAACCATCATGACCGATAAAGACATCGCAGACCGCGTTTACATCGAGCCGCTGACCGTAGAAGTGGTAGAGCAGCTCATCCAGAAGGAAAAACCGGACAGCGTTCTTCCGACTCTGGGAGGCCAGGCAGGACTGAACCTTGCGATGGAACTCGAAGAAAAAGGCTTCTTAAAAGAAAACAACGTACGCCTGATCGGTACCACAGCACAGACCATCAAAAAAGCAGAGGACCGTCAGGAATTCAAAGATACCATGGAAAAAATCGGCGAGCCGGTAGCGGCATCCCTGGTTGTCCATGATGTACAGGCTGGTATCGATTTCACCAACAAGATCGGTTATCCGGTTGTACTGCGTCCGGCTTACACCCTCGGCGGAAGCGGCGGCGGTATCGCTTACAACGAAGAAGAGCTGATCGAGATCCTCTCGAACGGACTCCGTCTTTCCCGTGTCGGCGAAGTACTCGTTGAAAGATGTATCGCCGGATGGAAAGAGATCGAGTACGAGGTAATGCGGGACAGCGTAGGAAACTGCATCACCGTCTGCAACATGGAGAACATCGACCCGGTCGGCGTTCACACCGGAGACAGTATTGTCGTAGCACCATCCCAGACCCTGGGAGATAAAGAGTATCAGATGCTGCGTACTTCCGCACTCAACATCATCACCGAGCTCGGCATCACCGGCGGATGCAACGTACAGTATGCGTTGAATCCGGACAGCTTCGAGTACTGTGTTATCGAGGTAAATCCGCGTGTCAGCCGTTCTTCCGCACTGGCTTCCAAAGCGACCGGTTATCCGATTGCAAAGGTTGCTGCAAAGATCGCACTTGGCTACACTCTGGATGAGATCCCGAACGCCATTACTGGAAAAACCTACGCAAGCTTCGAGCCGATGCTGGATTACTGTGTTGTAAAAATCCCGCGTCTGCCGTTCGATAAGTTTATCAGTGCAAAACGTACCCTGACCACACAGATGAAGGCAACCGGTGAGGTTATGAGTATCTGCAACAACTTCGAGGGCGCGCTGATGAAAGCCATCCGTTCCCTGGAACAGCACGTAGATTCCCTGATGTCCTATGACTTCAGCCACTTGTCCAAAGACGAGCTGATCGAAGAGCTTCACATCGTAGACGATATGAGAATCTGGAGAATCGCAGAGGCGATCCGTCAGGGCATCTCCTACGACGAGATCCACGAGATCACCAAAATCGATGTATGGTTCATCGATAAGCTGGCTATCCTCGTTGAGATGGAGCAGGCATTACAGGCCAAAGAGCTGGATGAGGATCTGCTGCGCGAAGCAAAACGCCTTGAGTTCCCGGATTACCTGGTGGCAAAACTGGCAGGAAAGACCGAAGAAGAAGTAAAAGCGTTAAGAAAACAGTATGATATCACCGCAGCTTACAAGATGGTAGATACCTGTGCCGCTGAGTTCGCAGCAACCACACCGTATTACTATTCCGTATACGGCGGCGAAAACGAAGCTGTCGAGACAAACGACAGAAAGAAAGTCCTCGTCCTTGGTTCCGGCCCGATCCGTATCGGACAGGGTATCGAGTTTGACTTCTGCTCCGTACATTGTACCTGGGCATTCAAGAAAGAGGGCTATGAGACCATCATCATCAACAACAACCCGGAGACCGTCAGCACCGACTTCGATATCGCAGATAAACTGTATTTCGAGCCGCTGACACCGGAAGATGTAGAAAATATCGTCAACATCGAGCATCCGGACGGAGCCGTTGTACAGTTCGGCGGCCAGACTGCGATTAAGCTGACCGAAGCACTCCTGAAAATGGGTGTGCCGATCCTTGGAACATCTGCAGAGAACGTAGATGCCGCAGAGGACCGTGAGCTGTTCGATGAGATCCTGGAGCAGTGTGAAATCCCGCGTCCGAAGGGACACACCGTATTCACCGCAGAAGAGGCGAAAAAAGCAGCCAACGAGCTCGGCTATCCGGTACTCGTCCGCCCGTCCTACGTCCTTGGAGGACAGGGTATGCAGATCGCCATCAGCGATGAGGATGTCGATGAATTTATCGGCATCATCAACCGGATCGCACAGGAGCATCCGATCCTGGTTGATAAATATCTGCAGGGCAAGGAAATCGAGGTTGATGCAGTCTGCGACGGCACCGATATTCTGATTCCTGGTATCATGGAGCACATCGAGCGCGCCGGCGTTCACTCCGGAGACAGTATCTCCGTTTATCCGGCACAGAGCATCAGCCAGCATGCAAAAGACACTATCGTAGAGTATACGAAACGTCTGGCAAGATCCCTGCATGTCATCGGTATGATCAACATCCAGTTCATCGTATGCGGTGAGGATGTTTACGTCATCGAGGTCAACCCGCGTTCTTCTCGTACCGTGCCATACATCAGCAAGGTAACCGGAATCCCGATCGTGCCGCTGGCAACGAAAGTCATCCTCGGCCACACGATCCGCGAGCTTGGCTACGAGCCGGGACTGCAGAGAGAGGCAGATTACATTGCCATCAAGATGCCGGTATTCTCCTTCGAGAAGATCCGCGGCGCAGATATCGCCCTTGGACCGGAGATGAAATCCACCGGTGAGTGCCTTGGTATTGCAAAGACCTTCAACGAGGCTCTTTACAAAGCGTTCCTCGGTGCCGGAATCAACCTGCCGAAATACAAAAACATGATCATCACCGTAAAGGATGAGGATAAAGAGGATATCGTTCCGATCGCACAGAGATTCCAGGCTCTCGGCTACAAGATCTATGCGACGAGAAATACCGCGAAAGCCCTGAACGAGAACGGCGTCAATGCGATCCGCACCAACAAGATCGAGCAGCCGTCCCCGAACCTGATGGACCTGATCCTCGGCCACAAGATCGACCTCGTCATCGATACTCCGTCCCAGGGCGTTGAGCACTCCAAAGACGGATTCGTCATCCGCCGGAACGCGATCGAGACAGGTGTCAACGTACTGACCTCTCTGGATACCGCAACCGCACTCGTAACCAGTCTGGAAAATACAGATGTGAAGAAGCTGACCCTGATCGATATCGCAACGATCGACAAGAGATAAGCATGATAGAAGCATAAAGCAAAGAAAAGCTCTCTGCTGCAGAAACAAAGCGGCAGAGAGCTTTTTTGGCCGAATGTGGGTTATGGATTTTACAAAAAAGAAAACGTGACGCGCTTGTGTTTTTAGCATAAGTATGATAGATTTTTAATAGAATGCCAGAAAAGGGCATCCAATTCAAAAAGAGAAAGGTACATATCGTATGAACATCATTGAGTGGTTAAAGGTTATCCTGCTGGGTATCGTAGAGGGCATTACCGAGTGGCTTCCGATCAGCAGCACCGGCCACATGATTCTGGTAGATGAGTTTATTAAGCTGAATGTGACAGCTGATTTCAAGAATGTTTTTGAAGTTGTCATCCAGCTCGGTGCAATCCTTGCGGTTGTCGTCATCTATTTCTGGGATCTCTGGCCGTTTCATGGCAAAAGCAAAGCGAAAAGCAAGAGCTATTTTGCCAATCCAAGCGACAACAAGGTCTTTGCAGGTATTCAGAACTTTGTAGACAATTACTGTTATCTGGACAAAATTATCATGTGGTTCAAGATCGTCGTATCGTGTCTGCCGGCAGCCGTGATCGGACTGGCATTCAACGACTGGATCGAGGCCCATCTGATGAATTACGTGATCGTAGCACTGATGCTGATCATCTATGGTGTCCTCTTCATCATCATTGAGAATTACAACAAGACGAGAACACTGTCTGCAACAAAAATCAAAGAGATTACCTGGAAAAATGCGCTGTATATCGGTGTTTTCCAGCTCCTTTCCATCGTACCGGGAACTTCCCGTTCGGGAGCAACCATCATCGGCGGTATCCTGCTGGGATGCTCGAGAGAGCTGGCATCGGAGTACACGTTTTTCCTTGCCGTTCCGGTTATGTTCGGCGCGAGCCTTTTAAAACTGGTAAAACACGGCTTTGCCTTTACCGGTGTTGAGGTGGCGATCATGATCGTCGGCATGCTGGTGGCATTTGCGGTATCGATTCTTGCCATCAAATTCCTGATGCAGTACATCAAGAAGCACGATTTCAAAGCCTTCGGCTGGTACCGTATCGTACTCGGTGTGATTGTGCTGCTGTATTTCGTAATCAAAACCGTAATTCTGAAAGCATAAAATCAAACAATTCCGAAAATTTACCAGGAAAAATAGAAGAAGAAGTATCGTAAAATGAAAAAAATTGTGCGATACTTCTTTTTTTACGCAAAAATTACAAAAAACCCTGTAAAAAGTAACCAAAAGCTGATATAATAGGACACAAGAGGGACGCAGAACCAGAAATTAAAAAAAATACCGAAAATTTGCCATATTTTTATTGACTAAAGATATTCTTATGGTAAAATAAATGTGTGCGCCCCGAGGATATCTTTATTTTCGGTGCAATCGGTATAGGGTGAACGTATCATCCAGGGCAATCTGGAAATACTTTACTATAACCTATCAAAATTACAAGTAGGAGGAAAAGTAACAATGGCAAAATGGGTTTACATGTTCACTGAAGGTAATGCAGACATGCGTACCTTCTCGGTGGAAAAGGCGCAAACCTGGCTGAGATGACAAACCTGGGACTTCCTGTACCACAGGGATTCACGGTAACAACCGAGGCTTGTACACAGTACTATGAGGATGGCAGACAGATCAACGACGAGATCATGGGTCAGATCATGGAAGCAATCGATAAAATGGAAGGAATCACAGGAAAGAAATTCGGAGACGCTAAGAATCCGCTGCTCGTTTCTGTACGTTCCGGAGCAAGAGCTTCCATGCCAGGTATGATGGATACCATCCTGAACCTTGGTCTGAACGAAGAGGTTGTTGAAACTCTGTCACAGGCTTCCGGCAATCCACGTTGGGCTTGGGACTGCTACAGAAGATTCATTCAGATGTTCTCTGACGTAGTTATGGAAGTTGGTAAAAAATACTTCGAAGAGCTGATCGACAAGATGAAAGAGGAGAAAGGCGTAAAACAGGACGTAGATCTTGACGCAGATGACCTCAAAAAACTGGCTGAGCAGTTCAAAGCTGAGTACAAAGCTAAAATCGGTGAGGATTTCCCGACCGATCCTAAGGTACAGCTGATGGAGGCTGTAAAAGCCGTATTCCGTTCCTGGGACAACCCGAGAGCAAACGTTTATCGTCGTGACAACGACATCCCGTATTCCTGGGGTACCGCTGTTAACGTACAGATGATGGCATTCGGAAACATGGGAGATGACTGTGGTACAGGTGTTGCCTTCACCCGTGACCCTGCTACAGGAGAGAACGGACTGTTCGGTGAGTTCCTTACCAACGCACAGGGCGAGGACGTAGTTGCCGGTGTTCGTACACCTATGCACATTTCCGAGATGGAAGAGAAATTCCCGGAAGCTTTCAAACAGTTCAAAGAAGTTTGCAAAACTCTGGAAACACACTACAGAGATATGCAGGACATGGAGTTCACTGTAGAGCACGGTAAACTGTACATGCTGCAGACACGTAACGGTAAGAGAACAGCAAAAGCTGCTCTGAAAATCGCCTGCGACCTTGTAGATGAGGGAATGAGAACAGAGGAAGAGGCAGTTGCAATGATCGATCCTCGTAACCTTGACTCTCTGCTTCATCCGCAGTTCGATGCAAAAGCACTGAAAGAGGCTACTCCAATGGCAAAAGCACTGGGAGCATCTCCGGGAGCTGCTTGCGGTAAAATCGTCTTCACAGCTGATGACGCTGTTGCATGGGCTGAAAGAGGAGAAAAAGTTGTTCTGGTTCGTCTTGAGACATCCCCAGAAGATATCACAGGTATGAAATCTGCACAGGGTATCCTGACTGTTCGTGGTGGTATGACTTCCCACGCAGCCGTAGTTGCCCGTGGTATGGGAACCTGCTGTGTATCCGGTTGCGGTGATATCGTAATGGACGAGGCAAACAAGAAATTCACACTGGCTGGCAAAGAGTTCCACGAGGGAGACTGCATCTCTCTGGATGGTTCTACAGGATGCATCTATGACGGACTGATCCCGACCGTAGACGCTACCATCGCTGGCGAGTTCGGAAGAATCATGGGCTGGGCAGATAAATACAGAACCATGAAAGTTCGTACAAACGCTGATACTCCGGCAGACGCTAAAAAAGCTCGTGAGCTTGGCGCAGAAGGTATTGGTCTTTGCCGTACAGAGCATATGTCTTCGAAGGCAACAGAATCGATGCATTCCGTGAGATGATCTGCGCTGAAACCGTAGAAGAGAGAGAAGCAGCACTTGCTAAGATCCTTCCGGAGCAGCAGGGAGACTTCGAGAAGCTGTATGAAGCTCTGGAAGGCAACCCGGTTACCATCCGTTTCCTGGATCCGCCGCTTCATGAGTTCGTTCCGACTGAGGAAGAGGACATCAAGAAACTGGCTGATGCTCAGGGCAAAACTGTTGAGCAGATCAAAGCAATCATCGCTGGTCTGCATGAGTTCAACCCGATGATGGGTCATCGTGGATGCCGTCTTGCTGTAACTTATCCGGAAATCGCTAAGATGCAGACAAGCGCAGTAATCCGCGCAGCCATCAACGTGAAGAAAGCTCATCCGGATTGGAATGTAAAACCGGAAATCATGATCCCACTTGTTGGCGATATCAAAGAGCTGAAATACGTTAAGAAATTCGTAGTAGAGACCGCTGACGCTGAAATCGCAGCTGCAGGCAGCGACCTTGAATACGAAGTTGGTACCATGATCGAGATCCCGAGAGCAGCTCTGACTGCAGATGAGATCGCAAAAGAGGCAGACTTCTTCTGCTTCGGAACCAACGACCTTACTCAGATGACTTACGGATTCTCCCGTGACGATGCTGGTAAATTCCTGAACGCTTACTATGACGCTAAGATCTTCGAGAACGATCCGTTCGCAAAACTCGATCAGGACGGCGTTGGCAAGCTGATGAAGATGGCTATCGATCTTGGAAGACCGGTTAACTCTTCTCTGCACGTAGGTATCTGCGGTGAGCACGGTGGAGATCCGAGCTCCGTAGAGTTCTGCAACAAACTGGGTCTGGACTATGTTTCCTGCTCACCGTTCCGTGTGCCGATCGCCCGTCTGGCAGCAGCTCAGGCAGCTATCGCTCAGAAGAACGCTTAATTTAAGCAGAATCTGTCCGAATCAGGATTTTCATGCAATAGCATGATTTGTGTTCAAACGTAAGGAGACCCCGGCGGTCTGTAGAAATACAGGCGCCGGGGTCTTTTTTATCAATCGTTTAAAATCAAAGTGGGAGGGAAAACGGATGCAGAATGAAACAGCCAAAGAAAACCTGCTGCGGCAGATCCGGGAATACCGTCCGTACAATGAGCAGGAAGAGCGGGATCGGGCGATTCTGCTGAAATGGATGGAGAGCGGATGCGATATTTTGACGCGGGAAAATGAGACCGCACATCTGACTGCCTCCGCCTGGGTCGTAAGCCCGGATCGGAAGCAGGTGCTGATGGCGTATCACAATATTTACCATTCCTGGGCATGGCTCGGCGGCCACGCGGACGGAGATGCGGATCTTTACAGCGTGGCGGTAAGAGAAGTGAAGGAGGAATCCGGGATTGAAGAGGTGAAGCTCTTATCGGATCAGCCATTCTCGCTCGAAATCCTGTCGGTGGACGGCCATGTGAAGCGCGGAAAGTACGTGACGACACATCTCCATCTGAATGTGACATATCTCATGGAAGCAGATCCGGTACAGGAAATCCGCTGCAAGCCGGATGAAAACAGCGCAGTCGGCTGGATTCCGGTGGAGCAGATCGCAGAAAAATCGACAGAGCCGTGGTTTGTGGAGCGTGTGTATGGCAAGCTGTGTGAGAAAGTGAAAAGAGATTTCTGTGAAGTGTAATATGCAATCCGCGTATGAACTGCCATTTAGAATAAGCATTAGACAAATGAGCTGTTAGATGTCTAAAATAGAGACAGAAAGAAAAATGGCAGGAGGGGTTTTATGTTTACAAATCAGGATTTGAAAAAGCTGATTATTCCGCTTTTCCTAGAGCAGCTTCTGGTGGCTCTGGTCGGAATTGCGGACGTGTTTGTTATCGGATTTGTCGGAGAGGCGGCGGTTTCCGGTGTGTCACTGGTCAATGCGTTTAATATGATCTTTATCAACCTGTTCACAGCGCTGGCATCCGGCGGTGCGGTGGTCATCAGCCAGTATATCGGAAAGAAGGACAAGGAGCAGGCGGGAGCGGCAGCTTCCCAGCTTCTGACGGCATCGGTATTGCTGTCGGTTGTTATTTCTGTAGTGGTACTGGTTGCCAACGAACAGCTGATGCGTTTGATGTTCGGCAAGGTTGAGGATGATGTCATGGCGGCATGCGTGACGTATCTGCGTATCTCGGCATATTCCTATCCGGCAATGGCGATTTACAATGCGGGAGCGGCTTTGTACCGCAGTTTTGGAAAAACCAGCACGACGATGTACCTTTCGATTGCATCGAATGTGATCAACGTAGTCGGAAACTGTATCGGCGTCTTTGCTTTGCATACAGGTGTGCCTGGCGTTGCGGTTCCGTCGCTGATTGCGCGTATCTTTTCCGCAGCTGTTATCACGGTTCTCTGCTTCTCAAAGCGAAATCCGGTGCAGTATTTGAAAGAGTGGATTTTTAAAGTAGACTTGAGCTTCCAGAAAACGATCCTCAGTATCGCAGTTCCGAACGGTATCGAGAGCGGTATTTTCCAGCTCGTCAAAGTAGCACTTTCCAGTGTGGTAGCACTGTTTGGTACCTACCAGATTGCCGCAAACGGCATTGCCCAGAGTATATGGTCCATGGCGGCACTCACAAGCAGTGCACTTTCCCCAGTATTCATCACCGTCATCGGACAGTGCATGGGCGCGGGAGATACTGATCAGGCGGAGTATTATTTCCGCAAGCTGATAAAAATCACACTGATCATTGGAGTGGCATGGAATGCGCTTGTCTTTGCAGTCACACCGTTTGTCCTTTCCTTCTATGCGGTGTCCGAGGAGACGAAGCGGCTGACACTCTGGCTGGTACTGCTGCATAATATTTTCAACGGCATTGCACTCTGCTACGCCGGACCGCTTGGAAGCGGCCTTCGTGCGACAGGAGATGTAAAATTCACAATGGGAATTTCCCTCTTCACGACCATCGGCGTCCGCCTGATTTTCTCTGTGATTTTTGCAATCTGGATGAACATGGGCGTTATGGGAATCGCTCTTGCGATGTGCCTCGACTGGTCCGTGCGCGGCATCATCTTCTGGTGGAGATTCAAACAGGGCAAGTGGAAAACGTTTCAGGTTATCCGTGAGTGAAAAAACGATCCTCTTTTTCTGACGACAGAAAAGTTGTTGGGAAAAGGGGATTTTTGGGGTGAAAGGGATTATTTCGGCGCGTTGAAAATCATGCCGGGGTATGGTAAAATGGACTCCGAAAAACAGCAAAAGGAGGAAAATATAAGTAACTAAATATATTGTCAAATGTGATATAATGTGTTTAAACATACAAAAGGAGAATCATATTATGAACACATCAAATATCACAAACTACAAGCCGAAGGATTTTGCTGAATTGTTAGGGATATCTGTTAAAACGCTACAGCGTTGGGACAGAGAAGGGATTTTAAAAGCAAATCGAACTCCAACTGACAGGCGTTATTATACGTATGACCAATATCTTCAATTCAAAGGCATAAATATCGAAAATGATAAACGTCAGGCAGTTATTTATGCCAGAGTATCTACAAAAAATCAAA
>NZ_QTVR01000014.1:0-100255 GCF_003460685.1 Blautia sp. OF03-13
AGTTCCTGGCTTGATATCATGTTCCACACACCATTGATGATCTGTCAATCCACTTTGACGGCATTCCATGATGAGACGGTATTGTTCTTCGACAGGTATTCTTTTGCTTTTCATGAGCACACCTCCATAACTTGAATAGAGTAAAATGCTCGCACCTATCATTTCTAGCAAGAAAAGATGAAGTAAAATGCTTGCATTCTCTATTGATTATTATGGGATATTTTTTAGGGCAACACAATCCGTCGAATTATTTTGCACTTACCTTTTTTGAGAGAGAAGGGTAATTTCTTTCTGATTAAAAAGGTTGTTACATTCATCTATAATAGCTTCAACTGTGCGTACCTGTGAAGGCGTGAGTCGGCGGAGCTTATCTGAAAGAATCAACAGATCCTTATCTATAATTTCACCAGTGAGTAAATAATCGGCACTTACTTCTAAAGCAGAGGAGATTTTTAGCAGATTTTCAGGCCTCATTGCTCGCTTCCCTGATTCAGCATAAGAAACAAACTGGGTAGTGACTTCCCCTTTTTCTGCAAGTGCTTCTTGAGTGAGTCCCAGCTTTTTTCGACGATCCATAATTCTTTTTCCGATTTCCTGTAAACATAATTCGCTATCCGACATTAGTATAAGACATCTCCTCTCGTATTGTTAAATTATATCCACAATAGATGATAAAAATAAGCGTCTACTGTTGACTAAAATCAACAATACGATATATAATCGGAGATAAATATTGAAAAATCTTGGATGCATAACAAGTAGAAAAAGTAGTGTATGGGAATACGAAAAAGCGAACAGCTATAATGAAAGAAAATGAATTCTCAGGAGGACTATGATTATGGAACAGATGGATTTTTCAATAGAGCTATCAGAAAGTGAGATAGAAAAATTTGCAGATTATCTATACCAGAAAGAAAATGCAAAAGCAACAATCAATAAATATATGGCAGATATAAAAAAGTTTTTATCTTTTTTGGCAGATGATAAGCGGATCAATAAAAAAGTATTGTTGCAATATAAAGAATGGCTTGCTCAAAAATATGCTGTCAATAGTGTTAATTCAATGCTTGCCGCCTTGAATCAGTTCCTGGAATTTTTGAATGTAGGAAAGCTGAAAGTGAAAAGAATAAAAGTGCAGAAGCAGCCTTTTTTACAGGATCAGAAAGAATTGACAGAAAAAGAATGCAGGAAATTGATTGCAACAGCTATGGCAGAAGGAAAAGAACAGCTTGCATTGTGTATTGAAACAATAGCATGTACAGGAATTCGGATTAGCGAAATAAAATTTTTTACAGTGGAGCGTGTAAAATCTGGAAAGATAGAGATTTATAATAAAGGAAAGTATAGAAGGATTTTTTTGCCGAAGGTATTGCAAAGGAAACTTCTTTCCTATTGCCATAATAACCAAATAGCAGAAGGTTGGATATTTGTCACGAAAAATGGGAAGTTAAAAGACAGAAGTAATATTTGGAGAGAAATGAAACGATTAAAAGAAAAGGCAGGAGTAGCAGAATCAAAAATATTCCCGCATAATTTTCGACATCTATTTGCAAGAATTTATTATAAAGTGACAAAAGATATTACAGGTCTTGCTGATTTACTTGGACATAGCAGTATCAATGTAACGAGAATATATACAGCAACTACAGAAACAGTGTTCCAAAAGAAGCTGGATAAGATTGTCGAACAGGAAATATTGGAATGTACAACATAATATCTGTTATGTTGTTTATGGACAGATTAAGTTTCGTACGATATAATGTTAAATAACACCCTGCTATCTGTTATGCTGTTCATATTACATAGTTCCTTTCTGATTTTTTGGTAGCTGTGCCCTATTTAAGTACCGCTCTTGGTAAATTGGCTATAATCTTTATTATTTTTATTGCTTAAAGTTATCTTTTAGAGGAAATGAATGACTTGCAGAAATAGGGTAGAACAGGTTAATAGAGGCACTGTACAACATAACAGATATTATGTTGTATTGATTTGGCAATGGATAAGGAGTAACGATGGGATATACTGTAAGAAAATTACTTGAATCAGAACAATTTCCAAAAATGAAGCTGCTTTGCGGTGAAAAAGGTCTAGATTTGGAAGTGAAAGGCATTCGAATAATCGAAATTGAAGATATGGAGCGATACCTGACGGGTGGTGAAATACTCATAACCAGTCTTCAGGTATATTTATCATGCAGTGATCGAGAAGTAGAGCAGCATTTTGAAGATTTAGTTAAAAGTGATATAAGTGGATTCATTGTAAAGAAAAAAAAAGAATATGATCCTACAGGACGCAGATTGAGTTTATTAGAAAAACACTGCAAAAAATATGAAATTCCTCTGGTAGAAATTCCAGGAGATTTATATTACTGGGGAATTATCCGTCATGTTATGATGCAGGTATTCGATAAAGACACTGCACGCTTAAAGTATTTTAAAATTACACATGATAATTTTAATACGTTTATTTTAAAAAATAATGGATCAAGCAATACAGCAAGTGATATTATCAAATTTTTAAGCATCATGATCGAGAATCCTGTTGTATTGTATTATGGTAATCTTAATTGTATGGTTTCAACAAACTTGGACAACTCCAAGTTAATATTGTCAGATGAAATTCAGCCATATAAACCCAATATTATTACGAAATTTCAATATATGAAGCAGATGAAAGGAAGCTGTGTTCAATATATAGTGAAATTTGCCATATTGAGTGAGGTGGATATATATATAACAATAACAGAAGAAAATAGAGAACTGATAGAACTTGATTATATGGCAATCGAGAATGCGATTATTAACTTGCAGTATGAATTTTTGAGTGAATTTGCACAGGATGAAGTGAAAAAGAAGTATCAGAGAGATATTATCCATAATATTCTGAATGGATTACTGAGTTCGAAAGAAATGACTGAAGCGGCAGCACAGCTCGGAATGAAAGAAAGCGATACTTACAGGGTTGTTGATTTTCATACCATCACAAAAAATGTACAAAGAAAATATACAAAAGAACAGCTTCACGAAGTAGGTGTTATCGAGGGTGAATTGATGCATCTTTTGCCGGATGCGCTTATTTACAGAAATATGGATCAGATTGTTATGATTCAACAGGTAGATTCCAATCAGACAGAACTGGAATATCAGAAAGAGATGGAAGAAATAGAGGAGGTTATCCAGCGAAGCATCCTTTATAGAAAGAAAGATACAGACTTTCAGATTGGTATAGGAAAAAGTGTGGAAGGGTATCAACGATTGAAAGAATCTTATTACGAAGCAAGTCAGGCTATCAAGTATATTGAGATTATCCGCCTGGTGACTGGTGATAAGAATAAGTCAGTAGTACATTATTCGAACCTCGGATTTTTCCAGATATTCGGCAAAGTTGATGATATGACGGAATTGGAAAGATGCATTCCGGAAACATTAAAGAAATTATATTTATATGATGATGAACATAAGGGAGAATTGATTACAACCTTGCAGATGTATCTTAGAAATAATCAAAGCATCAAGAAAACTGCAGGTGCAATGTTTGTTCATTATAGAACGATATCTTACAGACTTGAAAAAATAAAACAAATTTCTGGAATTAATTTTGACAATGCAAATGAAGTGCTGGCAGTCAGTAATGGTCTGATTATTTATAAAATGTTAAAAGAAATAGAATAGAAAAAGAAAGAGAAATCGTGTTGAGGCATGGTTTCTTTTTTTTTGAACGAAGTTCATAAAAAGATATTAATGGAGAATATCGATACAATGGAACAGATTTTACAAAAAAACGGATAAATATTTTCATTGATTGTACATTATATTAACCGGTTTCAATCTGTATAATTGGGAAACTGATGAGAAAATATTTCAGGAAAAGAATCACTGCTACAGAGGATAGTATTTTTTTGATACAAACTAAGACCTTGCAGGGTTTAGATTAGAGGGATAACGATGCAACTAAAAAATTCAACAGATTACGCAATTAGAATTGTGTGTTACTTAGCAGCACAGGAACGGATGGTATCTACATCAGAATTATCACGGAAGCTAAATGTTTCTGCTAATTATGTTCCTAAAATAGCGAAAAAACTGAAAAATGCAAAAATAGTCACTGCCTGTGAAGGTACAAATGGTGGCTATATGCTGGCAAAACAACCGGAGAACATTTCTTTAATGGATATTATATCGTGCGTAGAGGAAACAATGGCAATTAATCGTTGTTTGGAAGAAGATCGATTTTGTTCCAGAAATTTAGAAGATACCTGCAAGATACATAAAATATTGTTGAGTTTGCAGAATACATACAATAATAAATTAGAGAGTGTAAAGGTTTCAGACGTTATTCGCCCTGGAGAAGATGAATATTTTGGACGATTTTATGTTGTATTAAAACTGAACTTAAAGGAAAAAAGCTACGAGTGTGTGTATTCACATATCCGTGAAGTGTACGAGAAAGTAAGAAAAACAGAAAGCTATGAAGAGTTCATAAGCCAATATGTAGAAAGATACGTGTATGCTTCTGACAAAAAAATGGTTCATGACTTCTTATCAAGTGAAGGATTAGAAGAAAGACTAGTTGATGGATGTGAGGAAAAAGATCTTCCGTATCGCAGAATTACTGGAAAAGATAAGAATGCATATGTTTGGATGGAAGCAAAAAAATATATAGATGCAAATGAGAATACTGCAATTATTACCTTACATAATGAGAAAATTGTCCAGAACACAGTTATAAAGATGGAACGAGAACTCATAAAAAAAGAACAAGATATGACAAAGCAGTATTGGGATATGGTATCACTTTTAACTACTGTATTGAATCATAATCATTTAGTTGAAGTAGGGTACCAAGATGACATCAGTTTCTATACGAAACAGGTATATCTTCAATTGCAGAAAAAATATCCAGAATACGGGATTACGGATGAAGAAATTGCGTCAGTAGCGCATTTGGCACCGATTCATGATATTGGAAAGATAAAAGTACCAATTGAAATTTTAAATAAAAATGGAAAATTGACGGATGAAGAAATGAATGTAGTAAAGCAACATCCATTAGTAGGTGCAGCGATGACCCAGAGATTCCCAGAAGGGATAACAACGGAAAAGCTGAACCAGTATAGCTATGAAATATGCAGACATCACCATGAAAGATATGATGGTTCAGGATATCCGGACGGTTTGAAAGGGAATGCAATTCCAATGTGTGCACAGGTCGTTGGGATTGTGGATGCTTACGATGCATTGATCAATGATCGTCCATACAAAAGGAAATATGAACCGGAAGAGGCAATCCAGATGATTTCAAATGGTGAATGTGGAGCGTTTTCAAATCAGCTGATGCAATGCTTTCAGGAGGCAGCAAAGCAGCCAGAGTGGTTAAAAGTAACAAAAAGTCAAGCATGACAGAAGATTTGAGGCGATTTTGTGAACAAGAAATTGAGTGTTTTAAGACGAATTACAGCAGTTGTTCTGTGCGTTACATTATTATCTTCGCAAGTCGTAGTTGCGAATGCTGAAGATTCAGAAAGAATGAATGTGCAGACCAATAGTGAAATTACAGATATATCGGAACAGGATGGTTTCGGCAGTGATACATCTGAAATATCTGATATCACGGAAAGTGATATTCCTGATTCTTTTGAAGGAGAATCAGAGCAAAATACAGATATTAGTACTGAAGTAACAGAGAAATTTGGTAATTCTGAAGATCAAGGATTTACAGATGGAGAAGAAACAATTATCGAGGATGAAAACACCTCAGATACTTTGGAAGAAGCAAATCCAGATTATGAAGATGGAAAAATATGTATCTACAATTACCAGCAACTTCTGCAAATCGGTACAGGAACACAGATGTTTTCCGGAGACAAAGATGGAAATGTTGGTGAAGGGGATAAGGTTCTTGCAGATGGTGCAGAACTTACCTATGCATCAGACGCTTCCTATTGTTTGATGAATGATATTCCAATAGATAATGAAAATGTCTGGAACTTCCCATCAGATTTTACAGGTAGCATCACTTCATCATCAGAGCGCACGGGCAACACAGTATATGATTCAGTGACTGATACGATTTATGTGTATAACCGATACCAGCTTGAATTGATGAAAGGGGAATCTTCAGACAGCGAACCTGTAATGAGCGAGGATTATATTGCTGAAAAAGTTGGAATGGGACAGGTTTTTACACTGGAAGATGGTACCTATCTTACTTATAGCAAAACACATAATTATGTGCTTGCTTCTTCATTTACAACAGAAACACCGGAGCTTCTTGCAAATAAGGCTGGGACAGAGGAGACAACTAAGGATATTACTAGCGCTTATCCATCTGATTATGAAGGAAGAAATTATTTCGGTCAGGTGGTAAAAAAGATCGGTGATAAAAATTATATTCTGATTGGAAATGAAACACAGCTCCGGGCAATCGGAACAGATGCGGAAGTGACAGAACCCATCTGGAAGGTGTATGAAACAAGAGAGAAAAAAGGGGGATTACTGGGGGGAGCACTGAGTGGATATACAGACTGGACACCGGCTGCGGATACAGCAGAATACAAAACAGAACTGTATTATCCGGGTGATGCGGATCTGGCCAATTTTAAAGATGGAGACAAAGTATATGACTGGTCAAAAACTGCATTGTATGCAAATGATAATGGTGGACACGAAATTGGAAAAGCGGAATATTTGGATGCCCCATCCTTAGACGTAGCTGGTTTGAATGCTACAAAGCGTTATCTTTATGTGGGCAGTACGATCCAGGATTCTGCAAATATGATAGTAACTGCATCTGAGGACAGTCCTTCTGATGATTCTACGGAGGAGGCCTCCGGTGAAACAGAAGAAGTTTCTGGTAATACAGAAGAGACTTCCGGTGAAGCAGATGGAAATGCAAAAGGCAGTGATCTGATTGATATGGTTCCGGCAGAAAACAATGAAATATCTGTATCTGGAAATGATGATATTTCTTCAGAAGCTGCAGCATCGGACACTACTGTATCAGATACTGAAAACGAAGAGATTTACGATGAAGATGCTTTTATCAGTGATGAAAGTGAAAGTGATTTTTCAGATGATGCGGATCCAGAAAGTATACAGGTTGAAGAGGATAAGACCTACGTTCTTACTTATGATATAAGCAAAACGACTAATAAGGTGAATATTGCAGGCACCGGATATAAATATAGCAAGGATGCGGATTATATTATCTTTCGTGATATTGATCTTTCCAAAGAGGGCACCAATTCCAATGGGGAAGATGATGATTGGGATCCTATTGATAATTACCAGGGAAACATGGAAGGCCGAAAGGGAATGGTTGAAGGTCAGAGTATAACAATCAGCCATATCAATATTTCACAGAATAATCCAGTCGATCAGGACAGGCAGGCAGAATATGGTATCGGATTTTTCAGAAATTTGACAACACCATATTCTACATCCCTGACAATATCCCAAAACCCGATCACTGTGAAAAACATTACTCTTTCTGATGTGACGGTTTCTACAACAACACAAAAGGTTAAACAAAATGTCAGTTTGATTGGAAGTGTGCTGAAGCTCCTGCTTGGAAATTTAAGTGGACTGAAACCGGATCCGCAATCCCTGGCAACGGGAGGATTTGCAGGCGTCATAAAAGGAAACATCCAGATTGAAAACTGCAATGTAGAAAATTTACGTGGAGTTTCAAATGTAAATGATCGGACCGGTGGCTTCGCAGGCTATGTCAGTGGTATGACACAGTATGACCTCATATCAAATGGATTAGGAGGCCTGGTTACTACTTTAACAAAAATCCTGAATCTGATTCCTCTGCTTGGAGCCGGTGACCTGCTGACTGTCCTTTTAAATGGAGGATTACTCAGTGTAAAAAATCTGATTCCGGTAGGCTATGTCAATCCATGTATTCAGAATTGTTCTGTAAGCGGTGGCACTTCTGTTACAGGTCAGAAGAGTACCGGTGGATTCGCTGGGGAAGCCATTGGTGCAGTGATGAAAAACTGTTCTGTGGGTGGCACTGCCACAGTGTCTGGAAATGATTGCTCTGGTGGATTTGTGGGACGTTCTGCGAATGCAGTTGTGGCAGGCGCATTAAGCAGCCTTGGTATTGAACTTATGGGGAACTTTCCGGTCAATACAGTTATGCTGAACTGCAGAATTGATGGAACGGTAAACGTATCCGCACAGGGAAGTTTCGCTAAGGAAAGTGGTTATGCAGGCGGATTTATTGGCGAAATGCGAAATAGTTACGCTGTAGACTGCAGTATTTCTTCTTTGGGTACAGTGTCCGGAAAAGATTATGCCGGAGGATTTGCCGGTATAGCAACCCTTGGTGATGTAGCGGATATTGATGAAAGCCAGGGACTTCTGGTAATTGTAAAGGATCTTCTTACAGGGTTGTTAAATGGTAAATTTACCAACATGGATATCCTGAACCTGGTAGGACTCCGGCCTTCTGTTATAAGCGGATGCACCATTGCAGGAGATAACATTTCTGTAACAGCGAACGGTAAAAATGCAGGTGGACTTGTGGGATATGCAGGTGCTGTCCAGATTTCCAATACTTTAGAACTTGCAGATGACTCAAAATCAACTACAAAAGCCCTCCAGCGAGTGCTTAATAAGACGGGTCTTACCTACGAATTTTCAGACCGTGTGAATCAGATCAATGCAGCTTCCTCTATGAAGGTTTCAGCAACAGAGAATGCAGGAGGAATCTTAGGTTACGCTAAGATGACCAGTGTCGGTGATGTCCTCGGTGGAACAGTTACAGCAGCAGACTATATGCGTTTTGAGTGCAAGGACTGTTCCGTAAACGGAGGCTCTTCCGGGCTTACGGTTACTGCGTCAGATCAGGAAAATGGTCGTGCAGGAGGTGCTATCGGTTATGGAACAGGTGGAGAAGTAAGGAAAACATCCGTCACAAATCTGAATTCCGTAACGGCCGGAAAGTGTGCCGGAGGTTTTGCCGGGTATTTCGGAAGCGGCACCCTTGCCAATGTTGGAGGTATTAAACTTCTGGGATTACCGCTACTAAAAATTGACAGCCTTCTTTCTGTAGGTCAGATGATTGAGACGTTTGCAGTTGAAAGTACTGTTTCAGGTGTTGCGTCAGGATATAGTGTGTCTACCCAAAATGAGAAAGGTTACAGCGGTGGCTTTATTGGAGAATGCATCAGTGGACGAGCAAGGGACACAAAGATCAGCAACCTGAAAACGGTTACTGCATCCGCAGCATCAGGAAAAGCCGGTGGATTTGCAGGTTTTGCCAAAGCCGGAGATGCATTAAGTGCCGGAGATTCTACTACATCACAACTGACAGGAATCGAATTGGAGAACCTGCTAGGCGTTGTCAGTGCCCTGAGACCGGAGTTCAATAATACTTCTATTGCATATGTTTCGAATGGTTCTGACCCTCAGGTATCCGCTGATATGGCGGGCGGTTTTGTGGGAGATGGACAGGCAGTAGATATCAATTATGGAAACAACAATTCCGGATTTAAAGCAGACACAGACACGAATCCATCTTCGAGTGAATCTACAGATGAAAAGAATAGTGAAGAAGCAGATTTCATTTCAGCAGTCACGAATAGCGAGGATGGAACAACAGAAGGTGAGACTGGTGCGATTGCAACAACAAATATTACCGGACTTTCCTATATAAAGGGAACCAGCTATGCCGGAGGCTTTGCCGGAAGATTGATGCCCGGTGATGTGGCACAGACAGGTTCTATTAAGTTACTGGGGCTCTTAAATGTAACTCAGCTTCTCAGTGTCATGGATGTGGCATATCCGAGGATTTCCGATTCTTCTATTGAAGGAAACAACTTAGTCGTAACAGCATCCGGAAAAAATGATGATGTGGCGCTTGGAGATGCCGGAGGATACATCGGTAATGGAAAAGCAGTTATGGTTAAAAACTCTGATGTGACTAATGTAAAAGAAGTCACAGCGCCGTATCATGCCGGTGGCTATATCGGAATCATGCGGTCCGGAAGTGCAGCGGAGGCAGGAGATGCCACAGGAGATCTTTTGAACAGTGTCCTTGGTAAGATTCTGAGTCTGAAAGAGTTGGCGAGTGTCTTGCAGGCTGCATCCAGCAAAATTACAAATTGCAAAGTTGCTGGTACCGCAGATGGATTGACTGTTACAGCTGACAACGGATTTGAAAACGCAGAAGGCTATGCAGGTGGCTTCGTTGGAGAGATGCAGAGCGGTCATGTAGATAATTCAGCAAATGCTGTTGATTCCGGAAAAGGAACGGCAGTAGAAAATCTTCTGAAAGTAGAAGGCCTTCGTTATGCCGGAGGCTTCGGAGGTCTGGTAAAAGCCGGAGCGGTTGCAGAGATTGGAGCTAAATCATCAATTCTTACAAAACTGGTTGATCTGACAGGATTACTATCCCTGGTCAATGCTTTTGTTCCGGTGATCAGTAATGCCAGTGTTAATTCTGTAGAAAAAGGGTTTACCGTTACCGTTACAGGTACTCTTGAAAAAGACAGCACCAACGATGCGGATGCCGGAAGTGCCGGAGGCTTTATCGGATGCGGAACTGGTGTACAGATCAGCAATTCCGATGTAAATAAATTGCAGCATACAGGTGTCAGGGAGCCAAAGAATCTGCAGCAGGAAGATGGTAGCAGTTATTACGGAAGCGACAGTGCATATGCGGTAAGTGGTTATCGTTATGCCGGCGGCTATATTGGGAAAGCTGCTATGGGAAGTACGGCGGCTATCGGAGGTGCAAGCGTTCTGGATCATGTACTTTCTGCTACAAATCTGTTATCAGCATTGACCGTAGTTGCATCTATTATAGACAGTTCAGATGTTTACGGAGCGATAGGCGGATTTAATGTTCTTGCAACAGATGGAGACGGTGATACCGGAAAAGCCGGTGGATATGCAGGAGAACTTCTTGGAGTTCAGATTCAGAATAGTAATTCTTATAATTTTGCACATATCATAGGGCGTGAAAGTGCCGGTGGATATGTTGGAACCATGGAGCCGGGGAGTGCGGCAGATGTGGTAGATGGATTAAGTGCTATTGGAGGACTGATCAAGGCAGATAATCTTCTTGGCGTTTTACAGGCATTTGTTCCTGTGATCAAAAACAGCGAAACAACCTGTGTACCTTGTGGAGGTGCTGTGAGGGCTCAGGCTGAAAGTGATGATGGCATTTACCGTGGACTTGCAGGAGGATATGCAGGTTACAACTATGGCGGTCAGATCTGGGGAAACAATACGGATAACTGGAAAGGTGCTGCATATACAGGAACCGTAAGAGAATGTGCGGCCTATCGTATCCGTTCCGTATATGGAACGGAATATGCCGGAGGTTATACAGGACTGATGCGGTGTGCGAATGTTGCAGATACAGGAAGTCTGAAGGTTTTATTTGGTCTTATCAAATTAGATAATCCGCTGACGCTTCTTCAGGCAGTGTATCCGACAGAAAAGAATACAGCTGTTTATGGACCGCTTCGTGGACTGGATACGGATACCTGGAACAAATGGGTTGGTGCTGTCGGTTCTTATGGAAGTTACGGTAATAAATTACAGGCACTTGGTGAAGTCAATGATCAAGAGCAGTTAAATGAGATCATTTCTCAGTATGCATATGGATACGCAGTCACAGCAGGAAGGAGCATTCTGGCAAGTAAAGCAACACAGGGCGGTTCTGCTGGAGGTTATGTTGGACGGATGGAAGGCGGTACCATAACAAATGGAACTGCAACAGATCTTCAGTTGGCAGAGGCTTATAGAAGCAGTGGTGGATTTGCTGGTGAGATGCTCACAGGTTCTGTGGCAAACACAGGTGGAGTTTCACTGGAAGACCTTAAGATTATAGGTGCAGACAGCCTGGCAGCATTAAAAACCTTTGTGCCAGTCGTGAAACAGTCCCATGTGGAAGGATATCGTTCCGGAGCAAGGATCAAAGCAACCGGTATTGCAGACAAAGATCCGGCAGGATTTGCCGGAGGCTATGTGGGAAGAATGATCGGCGGCCAAATCTGGGGAGATGAAACTTCCTCCTGCAGTATCACAAATTTAAGGCGTGTAGATGGAACTTCCTATGTAGGCGGTTTTGCCGGAAAAGTAGATCCGGGTAGTGTGGCAGCTATTGATACAGCTACAAAACAGGGACTTTTGAATAAACTTCTGGATGTTCTTATGGTAAATGCTCCGGCAGAGCTGATTAAGGTTCTGAATGCTACTGTTTCCACCATCCGCTGTGCATCTGTGTCAGCCTGGGATGACTGGGGCGTGATCGTAAACGGAACCTATCAAAATGGAAACAATACAGGGTATGCAAAAGCAGCTGGAGGATTCACAGGAAGTCTTTGTGGAGCAGTTCTTGGCGAGAAGGATAAACCGGAAAGCGGAATCCGTGCAGACAAGATTCGCTCTGTAGTAGCCGGTGAATATGCCGGAGGATGCTTCGGTATTGCGGATGTTTCCGGTGCTGCAAATATTAGTGCCAATGGTGAGACCTCTGTCTTACAGTATCTTTTAAAGCTTGGAAAAACCGATGTGCTGGATGCATTCCGAAGCTATGTATATTACGGAAATGTCACAGGAAGCCCAGATGCAGGGCTTGGCGTCAGTGCTAACACAGTAACAGATGCAGGACAGAATAATCAGGTTACATACAGCGGAACAGCTGGAGGATTTGGTGGTTCACTGTTAAATGGATCTGTCAAAAACAGCACTGTAACAGGATTAAATTATGTAACTGGACTGAACAGCGTAGGTGGCTTTGTAGGATACTCCGGAAAAAGCGGAGTTATAAAAATGGAGAAGCTGGATGTGCTGGGAGATAAATTTGGACAGCTTCTTGGCGGTGCCCTCGGCGTTTTGGATATTTTTGGTTCCCACATAGATGACAGTAGCGTGACAGGAGTACCTGGTGGTTATACCGTTTTGAGTAAAGGCGGACAGGAGCAGATTGCAGGAGGATTTATTGGTTACGCAAATCTTGCCAGAATGTCAGGTTGTAGTGCCGGAGATGCCAAAAATCAGGAAAATAGTCTGAAACTGGTAGAATCCGGTGGAACAGCCGGAGCTTTGCCGGAAGAACAAGCTTTGCCTATCTTGCAGATGTAAAACTGGATTCCACAGTGGTGGATGCATTATTCGTAGTTCTGGATCAGCTTGTAAGGGCATTGTATTTGGATAAGATTCAGGATTCCGACTTGTTGCATATTAATCTTGGAATTGTGAAGGTTGATGCACTGTACGATGGAAATCTCATCCATGTGAATCTGCTTGGACTGGATATTTCTGTTGGGCTATCTAAAAAGTCTGATGATAACAATCAGCAGACAGATTTTGCAATCATTAAGATCGGAGATCCTCTATTAAGCTTCCATGTGACAAAAACGGAATCATAACGAAAGATAATGATGTAAAGTCCAACATCAGTGTCAACCTGATTAAGGCAAACAGGACAAAAATTACAGACAGCAATGTATATGGAATCAATACGGGATACGATGTCTATGCCGGCGGAGCAGGAAATGATGCGGATGGTTCTGCAAATGATGGACGAAGCGGAGGTTTTGTTGGATACAACGATGAAGGACTGCTGAAGAATAACAATATGTACTACTGTGATGTGGTCCGTGGAACATCTAAGCTGGTGGGACCATTCAGTGGAAAAAGTGATTTGGACTCTGTATATGACTTTAATACAAAAGCAGGTGTAGAAGGTGAGAATAACAATTATCGTATTTACCGAAAACCGGCGATTAGTTTTGATGAGATCAAAAAGAATTCGAAACTTCTGACAGATACGTTCAGTCAGGAAAATGGATGGAGCATCTTCTCAGTAAAACATGTCGTGCAGGTAGATGAGTATAACACATTGCAGAATGCAGTTATGGCAACAAAAGATTCTTCTGAAACAGCAGATCTGAATGCTTATGTATCAGATGCAAAAGCCGTTCTGATGTCAGATACCAAAACGACAGTAAATACAGGTGATAGCACATCACCGGAACCATCAGATGCACAGGATCCATGTGATGAATATATAAATCTGACCATTAATAAGGTATGGAAAGATTTCCGGAATATGGACAACATCAGACCAGACACTATTAAGATTACAATTTCCAGAAGCTGGACGGATGCAGAAGGAACAAAACATACAGAAGTCGTGCCAAACTATGAAAACTATGAAATAAAAGGTGATATCTCAAAATCTACATGGCAGAAAGTGATTGAAACTCTTCCAGCCTACATAAAAGATGATGCAGGAACTCCGCATTATTACAAATATTCTGTTACGGAAACTGAAATAAAAGGATATACAACTACAATCGAAACTTCTAAAGATGGATTTACCTTCACGATTATCAACCGGCATTTTGCACTGCTTCCGGATACCGGCGGCGAGGGCATTATGATGTTTATCATAGCAGGTGGCCTGTTGTTAGCGTTCCTGCTTTATACCGGACGCAGAAGGAAACGGAAACAGACGATGTAGGAAAGGGGGAGCAGGGGCATGAGAGAGATATGGCTGCGTGGGGAACTTCCACCGTAAAGGCTGAAAGAATTCCGAGCGAACCAATAAAAAATCAAAAGAAAGTGAGAAGAGGAATATGAAGAAATTAGTATCAAGATTTATGGCAGTTCTGATGGCAATGACCATGATACTGTCCATGAGCATGACTGCATTTGCAGCAGAGGATGCAACAAGGTTAACAGGTACTGGTAAACTGACAGTCAACAATACAGTAGAAGGAAAGACTCTGGATCTGTATCAGATTTTTACAGCAACAAAAAATGAAGCGGGCAATGTAGCATACACATTAAATCCTGAATATGAAGGATTCTTTAAGGCAAATGTAAATGGAGCTTCTGCATTAACAGGCGAAGCATTAAGTGAAAAAGCTTATGAATATGTTAAAACACAGGTTGGCGAAGATGGAAAGAACGGTGTAAATTTTGCAAAAGCAATGCTTACATGGATTCTTTCAAATACTAGCACTGTAGATGCTACTCATAAAACTGTAACCACAGCAACTGGTTCTACAGAAATTGCTAATCTGGCATATGGATACTATGTAGTTTATCCATTAGGTGCAACAGATACCTCAGCAGCACCTGGAACTGGTCAGGATTATACATCCGTAGCATCTTTAGTTAGCGTAACAGATACTAATGCTACAGTTAACATGAAGAGTAATTACCCGACAGTAGACAAGAAAATTATTCCAGCACAGAGTGGAAGTGGACTTACAGTTGGTGCTATTGTGAATCCTTCATGGGAAGGCAATCACCAGATGGAATTAGATGACGAAAATGAGTCTGAGGACACCATTGCACCACATGGTGCAGCGGATGAAAAGAAAGCTGGGGATTTTGCGATTGGTGACACCGTTACTTACCAGCTGACTTCTAAAGTACCGGATATGACAGGATATAATTCTTATACTTTTAAATTTACCGATACATTATCAAAAGGACTAGACTTAAAAGCAATTCTGTCTGTAAAGGTTGGAGATACAGAACTCAAAGCAGGTAAAACAGGAGATAACACATACTTACCGACATATACGACAAATGACAATGGAACACATACACTAACTATTAGCTTTAATGACTTTTATAACAACTTTAAGAATCGTACAGGCGAGACAATCACAGTTGTTTATACTGCAACTTTAAACAAAGATGCTGTTATCGGTATGAATCCAAATACCAACAAGGCGGTTGTTGAGTACAGTAATGATCCGAAGTCAGGTGGAACAGGTAAATCTGAGCCAAGCATCGTAGATGTACATACCTTTGATTTCACAATCTTCAAATATTATTTAAATGGTGCGGATAAGACTGGACTTGCAAAGGCAGAATTCGAGCTTTACAAAGCAAATGGTGAAGTAGCTGGAGACAAGGTTAACATTAAAAAAGTAACTGATGGTGTTGGATACCGTGTGGCAACACCTGAGGAAGCTGCAACAGAAGGTTTCAAACCCGATGTAATCGTATCTGGTACCGACGGTAGAGTTCTTGTAAAAGGTCTTGATGCCGGAACTTACTACTTAAGAGAGACAAAAGCTCCGGACGGATACAACAAGCTTCTCAGCGATATCAAGGTTGAGATCAAACCAGTATATGATGAAACAACTGGCAAACTGACAAGCTATTCAGTTGATTACACATACAATGGAACTAAAACAACAGGTACAGAAATTAAAGATACAACAACTTCCCCAGAAGTGCCTGTAGAAAATAAGACAGGTGCACAGCTTCCATCTACTGGTAGCAAGGGTGCCCTCATGGTAACATTGGCTGGTATCGTTCTTTTCGGTGTATTAACAGCAAGCAAGGCTTTTGGCAAAAAGAAAGCAAAAAACTAAGACATTCTGAAGTTTAAGAATGGATAAAAAGACAGTTCATCTTCCCGGTATTGTACCGGGAGGATGTCTGCTTTTTCTGAAATGTCCAGTGTGGACTGGGTATTTCAGAAGAAACAGACGAAAAGGTGAAAGGTATTATGAAGAAAGTAGTGAAAATACTAAGAGGAATCGGATATCTGATGGCATTTTCTTTAATCCTGTATCCGGTGGTGAGCAATTATATCAATCAGATGAACAGCACAACCATTGCTACAGATTATGAACAGGAAGTTTCTCGTCTGTCGGAAGATCAGGAAAATGCCATGATCAAGCAGGCACAGGAATACAATGAAAGCCTGATTGGAATTGGTTCCATAGCAGATCCATTTTCAGAAAGCAATGAAAACCAGACAGAAGATGATGTGTATAACAATCTTTTAAAAATTGATGATACTGGAATGATGGGATATATTGATATTCCAAAGCTTGATGTTGTTCTTCCGGTTTATCATGGAACATCCGAAAAAGTACTGCAGTCAGGTGTAGGACATCTGAAAAACACCTCGCTTCCGGTAGGCGGTGAGAGCTGTCATGCGGTATTATCCGGACATCGTGGACTTGCAAATGCCAAGATATTCACCGACCTGAACAAAATGGAGGTTGGAGATGTATTTTATATTAAAGTTCTTCATCATACCTTTGCCTATCAGGTGGATCAGATTCTGACAGTATTGCCATCAGATACAGATTCTTTACAGATTGAAAAGGGCAAGGATTATGTAACACTGGTCACATGCACTCCTTATGCAGTTAACACGCACAGACTGCTTGTACGTGGCACTAGAATTCCGTATGAAGAGGCACAGAAGATAGATGAGGAAGTTGGTCTTCAGCGCACAATCCCATTCAATGTGATTCTATTGATTGTTGGAATTGTTGCTTTCATCATCATATGGGTGAGCATTAAGTTACATAAACGCAGGAAGGAGAAAAAACATGAGCAGAATAAGTAAACGTAAGCGAATATATATGTGTATGGCCAGTGTGATGTGTATGCTTTTACTCCTCATTCCGTTACCTGTGTCTGCGAATGATCTGGGAAGTATATTATTAAAAGCAACTGTTGAAGATGAGACCACGGTATATAAGCTAAGTAATACTGAATTTACGATGTATCAGGTTGGAACATATAAAAACAATTCATGGGCATTAGTGAGTGAGTTTGCAAAGTCTGGAGTCATATTTGATTTTGATGATTCTTCCGCTCAGGCAGAAGCTGCAAAAAAACTGGAAAAATATGTACAGGATAACAACATCAAAGGAATGTCCGGAAAGACCAACTCAGACGGAGAAGTTATGTACAGAGATCTGGAAAAAGGAGTGTATCTTTTTGTCCAGACACAAAAAACACAAATTAGCAATCAAGTATATCAAAGCGAACCTTTTATCATAACAGTTCCAGGTAATTATGATGGTCAGATAATTTGGAATGTAACGGCAGAACCTAAATTTAAAAATGAATCGATACCACCAATTACCACGAATACGCCACCAGTTTCAGAAGAACCATCAGGTGATAATAGCAGTCATACTCCAAATGTAAAAACGGGAGATGATACGAATGTAATTATGTGGCTTTCTTTAATGGGAATATCCTTAGTCATATTTAGTATTTGTAAAAGAAAAGTCCATAAATAATATGAGAAGATCGGGAAATCCCGCTTTTTTCGTTTAGTTACTCAACTGGCATAAGCCAAAGATAAATACCTCCGGAGGTGCACCGTATGGTGTCACCTAGGAGGAAATAGATCTGAAACCTTGGGAGGATTTGGAAAAGAATAATTGAGTTGTCAGTGCAATCCTATTTATCTCTTGTGACAGAAATAGGTTCCCGTTTTGCTGGAAGTAAGTCTGAACTGATCTCAGGAGCATAGAGCAGTGCTGTAAAATTCTGTCTAATGATATCTAGCGTCTTTTGTTTTTTCTGCAATTCCTGTATTTCCCGGACAGTAGCAGCCTGTTCAGATTCAAGATTTTCAATTTGCTTCTGGATTTTATTAGAGCTTGGGATTTTGGTAACACCGAGATCCTGAAGCTCTTTTTTTAGTGAATCGTGGAGTTGGTATTCTGCTTGATGTTTGGTCCGGTATGCTTTTGGATTTTTAGCAGATTTGCAATCTTCAATCACTTTACGGCAGAGCCGGTAAGAATCACAATGTTTTTGAATGACTTTCTGCGTGTTCAGTTCATTGTTGATTTGTGTTATTCTCTGTTCAGCCGCTTTAACAGAAGCATCAACATCAGAAACATGCTGTTGAAAATCTTCATAATTCAGCAGATTATTTTCAGAAAGATAGTTGAAGGTGCGGGTTGCCTCTTTTAGATTATTTAGTTTTGCCCAACGTTCAAATCCTTCTCGATTGCCGGTTGTAACATAAGTGGAAATATTGATATACAGGCGAGCATCTCTGGACAGATGCTTTGGAGTTTTCACTTTGCTACGATTTTTTGCCAGACGGATGCGGACATTTTCTTCGCTATAATAACTTCCGAGAGATTTCATGTAAGTGAAGTCCTTCTGCTCCGGTGCACGGAAGGACAGGTGTTTTCCTTGGCGGACTTCATATCCGGCTAACTGCATTTTTTGTAGAAATTCCTCATAGTTGATGGAAGTCCAGATTGCCTTATCAACTGCAACACATAGCTTGACTTTCCAACTGGTGCCATGATGATATTCCATGTTTTCTTTATAGCTTTTTCCTTTTTCTCCGGTTGGCATACTGGTGGCAAGTCCATTTTCCTGGCAGATGCGATTACTGATCCGGCAGATTTTATGGTAGCTCCGCTTATTGGAAATGATCATTAACGCCCATTGTCACCGTAACCTGTTGGATGAATCTTGTATTCAGGTCGCAGTTTATGATGAAAGACTGGAGGTGACTTCTCCGGGTGGATTATATAACGGATTAACTTATGAGGAAGTCATGAATGGTCATTCGAAGATCCGGAATAAAGGCATTGCCAATATATTCAGTCAGATGGGACTTGTAGAAGCATGGGGAAGCGGAATAAAAAGAATCCTTAATGCTGCAGAAGAGTATGGACTTTCGAAGCCGAGATTTCAGGAATTCGATAATATGTTTCGGGTAGAGCTGTTCCGTAGTTCATTTCCGATGACAAATGGAAAAGAAAGCATCGGAGAAGCATCGGAGGTAGTGTGGAGAACAGACCTCAACGATACACAGCAAAAGATTATAAAGTTACTTTCAGAAGATCATCAATTATCAGCAGTTAAGTTAGCTGAAAAAATTGGGGTTGCCAGTCGAAATATTGAGAACAATATTAAGAAGTTAAAAGAGTATAGTATTCTTATAAGACATGGATCTCCAAAGAATGGTTACTGGGAGATTGTAGATAAAGATCTACAGGAGTGAGAAGTAAATTAGTCCAAGATAGCTCAAGATTAGTCCAAGAGAATATATATATAAATAACAAAAATAGATTGACATTTTGTAGTAATCAGTAGTAAACTGTACTTGTGGAAGGGAAGTGATATGTTTGGCTAGAAAAACACCAAAAGATGGCAAAGAAGAAAACATACGAGTACGGGTGACTCCAGAACAAAAACAGAGACTTGTTGAGTATGCAGAAAGACACTATCAGAGCATGAGTGGTGTTGTATGTCAGGCATTGGATCTCCTGTACGCAAGAGAAGAACAACAAAATAATAAAGAGTAAAATGGAGTTATTTTGGAGTTTATTTCTTCATAAGCGGTGCGAAAAACGCAAAATCAGAACGCATGTTCGAAATATAAACCTCTAATAACAGCCTTTGCGTGTCATGAAACGCAGTCCGCAAAGGAGTTCGAGTAACGGACTAAAATGCCGAAAGCCTGTATTTATGCGGGTTTTCGGCATTTGTTTTATCGAATGACTCTAGTTTGGCTCTATTTGTGGGGAGAGTAATAGCAAGATTAAGGAGTAAAAGAATGTAATTACTCTGTTAGTAAATTGACACAAGTTGGCTGTAGAGTATAATTATAGTAAAAGTACAGCAGAAGCTGTCGCAAAGATATTTATAAAAATGTTGTGGAGGTATTGAACATTAATGAATGTAAAATTAAAATCTGCAAGCAAGCAAGCGACTGTAGCCTGGAGGGTGGGAGAAAGATGAAGAAGTGCAAATTAGTACAGAATATAAGAAATTTCAAATTTTGTTATTTTATATTTTGCATAATGATATGTTTGGTTGTTTTTCCTGTTTCCACATCTGCCCAAGAAAATTCTGATCATGTTATTCGGGTAGGATCTTTTGAGGAAACTTATAATGTAGTCAATGAAAAGGGAGAAAGAAGCGGCTATGGTTATGAGTATCTTCAAGATATTGCAGGTTATGCAGGATGGACATATAAATACATAACAAGTGATTGGAAAAACTGCTTTACACAGTTGGAAAATGGAGAAATTGATATTCTTGGTGGCATTTCCTATACAGACGAACGTGCTGAAAATATGCTTTTTTCCGATATGCCTATGGGGGAAGAGAAATATTACATCTATACGGATGCATCCAATATGGATCTTACAGCAGGAAATTTGGATTCTTTTGAGGGAAAAAATATTGGTGTGCTTAAAGATAATATAACGGAGGATGTGCTTAACGAATGGGAGTTAAAGTATGGTCTGCATACGCAGCATGTCAATGTTTCTAATACCGCAGAAGTTATGGACAAACTGTCGAAACATGAAATTGACTGCTTCGTTTCGGTAGAAGAATCCCGTTGGGAAGAATCGGATATTTCACCGATTACAAGTATTGGAGAGACAGAAATCTATTTCGTTATAAATCCAGAACGTCCGGATATCAAAGAAGCACTGGATAGTGCTATGCGCAGAATCAAGGATGACAACCCATTTTACACAGATGATCTCTACAGGCGTTATCTTTCTGCACAGAGCAGCTCGTTTCTTTCAAAAGAAGAAAGTGAGTGGATCGGGCAGCATGGTGCAATCCGGATAGGGTATCTGAATCAGGATGGAGGTATCAGCAGTGTAGATCCATCAACAGGTAAACTGACAGGTGTTATCACAGATTATGTAGATCTTGCAGAAAATTGTCTGCAAGGTCAGACTCTGGAATTTGAATTAAATGGATATGAGACAAGAAGTGAACTGCTTCAGGCATTGCAGGATGGAAAAATAGACCTGATTTTTCATGCAAACCAGAATCCATACTTTGCGGAAACAAATGGATTTGCTTTGTCGGATACGCTGTTGACTCTCAATATGGCAGCAATTACGGCAAAGGATTCTTTTGATGAGAATAAAGAGAATGTAGCTGCTGTTGAAAAAGATAATTTTGTATTGAAAGCATATCTTTCATACAATTATCCACAATGGAAGGTTATGGAATATGAGACATCAGATGCAGCAGTAAAAGCAATGCAGAAAGGGGAGGCAGATTGTATTGTAAGCAATTCAGGTACTGTTTCAAACTATTTGAAAAATAATAAGCTTCATAGCGCTTTCCTGACAAAAGAAGCTGATGTTTCATTTGCTGTTCAGCAGGGAGAACCGGTTCTTTTGTCCATTCTGAATAAAACACTGACATCTATGCCTACAGCTCAATTTTCGGGTGCAGTAGTTTCGTATAATGCTTCCTCACGAAAAGTTACAGTGAGGGATTTTATTCAGGATAATTTACTGACAGTTTCACTTATCGTTGGAATTTCCTTTTTCATTGTTCTGTGTATCATTCTTCGTTCTTGGAAGAAGTCAAAACGTGCGGAGGAAAGATTCAAGAAATCTGCTGAACAGGCATTAAAACTGAATCAGGAACTGGAAGAAAAACGGCAGGAATTACAAAATGCACTTGTAGAAGCACAGAGTGCCAATAAGGCTAAGACTTCCTTTTTAAATAACATGTCTCATGACATCAGGACACCGATCAATGGCATTATGGGCATGCTTACAATTCTTGAAAAAAGCGGAAATGATGGTGAGCGGGCAAAAGATTGCCTGAATAAAATAAATGAGTCTTCGAAACTGCTATTATCATTGGTAAATGATGTTTTGGATATGGCAAAGTTAGAATCGGATACCGTGGTTTTTGGTGATGAATCCATCAATCTGGATCAGGTATGTAAAGAAATCACGGAGTCGCTATACTTTCAGGCAGAAGAAAAAGGACTTCATGTTATAGGAGAACATGATGATTACAGTGGTATATATGTTTGGAGCAATGCAGTTCATCTGAAAAAAGTATTGATGAATCTGTTTACAAACAGTATGAAGTACAATAAGGTGAATGGTTCTATTTACATGAGTATGAGAACGATTGAAAGATCAGAAGATCACATGACATGTGAATTTAAAATAAGAGATAATGGAATTGGAATGTCAGAAGAATTTATAAAAAATGAATTGTTTACTCCATTTGTACAGGCAGATAATTCCCCACGTTCTGATTATAATGGGACAGGTCTGGGAATGCCTATTGTGAAACAACTTGTAGAAAAGATGGGCGGAACCATAACCGTTGAAAGCAAGCTTGGTGAAGGAAGCTGTTTTACTGTAATACTTCCATTTAAAATTGATACGAATGCACGGCCAGAAGAAAAAGAAGATTTTGATGCAGATATATCAGATATCCGGGTATTGCTGGTTGAAGATAATGAGCTGAATGTGGAAATAGCAGAATTTATGCTGACGGAAAATGGAGCTAAAGTAGAAACAGTGAACAATGGGTTAGAAGCTGTTCAGCATTTTGAAGCTTCCGAACCGGGAACATACGATGTTATTTTAATGGATGTTATGATGCCGGTGATGGATGGTCTTACAGCTACAAGAACAATAAGAGCTCTGGATCGGCAAGATGCAAAAACTATCCCTATCATGCTATGACTGCAAACGCATTCAGGGAAGATGCAGAAAAGTGTATGGAAGCAGGAATGAACGCACATCTTGCAAAGCCGTTGGATGATGAAAAAATTAAGCAGACCATAAGCGAAGAGTTGAGAAAGCAAAATGCCTGTCATGAATGATTATGAGGCAACCGCAGCAATCAGGAGCCTTCCAGATGCATGGGAAAAGCAGACAGGAAACAGAGGATGTGCATCGGAGAAACTGTATCAGTTTTGTGATACAATGGCTGCATCTGAATACTGCTCGCTGATCCGTCCATTTCTGGATATCTCTACACTTTCAGCAAGATTGAAGGCGGAAGAATGCATTTCCACAGAATTCAGTATGTGTGATGGCAGTTGGCACAGGATGCTTTTTACTGTAAAAAAGGGATGAGTCTGGAAATGTAACCCATGTTTGCAAAATACGTGAAGAGTTGAGACGTTTTTGTATTAAATTAAAATTAGATAAAAGGCATGTGAAATACGATGATGAAAAATAACTATATAAAACAAAAAAGAAAAGATCAAAATCCGGTAAATCATTGGAAAATTTTTGAGGGACGGTTGGTATTCCTTCTGGCAATGGTGATTTTGGCTGTTGTTGCATATACTTTTATTTTACAACAAGCATATACCAAAACTGCTCTGAAAACAGAAATTGAACGAGATATTTCCAGTGCAGATGCGGTTCATAAGCTGGTAAATGACAGACTGGGACGAAAAGATTTTAATGAAATAAAAAGTAAAGCTGATGAGAATACAGAACTATTCAAGAATATGTCGACATATATGAATGAAATCAGAACGCTGAATTCTACGAGATATATTTACACAGCAACCAGAAATGAAGACGGTAGATTGATTTACGTTGTAGACGGACTGGATCCATCGGCTGGTGACGTCAGACATCCAGGAGATCCGATTGAAAAGGAGATGGTTCCTTATATAGAAAAAGCACTTTCTGGAAAAACAGTATATTCTCAGGATATTGTTGATACAACATGGGGACCTATTTTTACAGCCTGTTATCCTGTGACAGCGGAAGATGAATCTAATGAAGTGATAGGTGCTTTCTGCATAGAAATGGATATGCAGAAAGCGTATGGAATGGTTGAGAAGACGAATAAGTTAAGTATTGTACTGGGATGCATTACAGCGTGTATTTTGGTAATATTATGTACCTGTGGATATTCTGTATATAAGAAGCAAAAAGAAAATGAGCAGAAACAGCAAAAACTGTTGCAGGAAGCTGCAAGACTGGCCGATTCAGCTAATAAAGCAAAATCAACATTTCTATTTAATATGTCTCATGATATTCGTACCCCTATGAATGCAATCATTGGATATGCAGAATTGGGAGAGAAACATTTAAAGGAGCCAACTATATTAGAGGATTACTTTGAAAAAATATTATTGTGCGGAAAGAAAATGCTGCATTTGATTGATAACATTCTTGAATTAGCACGAATCGAAAACAACCAAGCAACGCTGGATGAAACAATAACAGATGTTTCTAAAAACTTTGATTTATGTATTGATATGTTTAGGAAACCGATAGAAGAAAAACATCAAACACTGAAAGTCAATAAGAACATTCGATATCCATACCTGCATATGGATGATGCAAGATCATCTGAAATTACGATTAACATTTTGAGTAATGCTGTGAAATACACGGGTGAAGGCGGTAACATAAGCTGTACATTGAACCAATATCCCGGCGAAAAAGAAGGTTGGAGTGTATTAGAGCTTATCATAGCAGACAACGGAATCGGAATGTCAGAAGAATTCCAAAAACATATTTTTGAATCATTTTCACAGGAACGATCTTCGTCAGACAGCGGAATAGAAGGTAGCGGACTTGGCATGGGAATCGTGAAGAAACTGGTGGATTTAATGAATGGCAAGATCACAGTTCAGAGCAAACCGGGAGCAGGTTCTACTTTTACAATCACGCTTCCATTAAAGATAGCAAATGCGGAAGAAAGGAATCCGAAACATGCAGACGGTCAGTTGAATATCAAAAAACTGGAAGGAAAAAGGGTTCTTCTGGTAGAAGATAATGACTTGAACGCAGAAATTGCAACGGAACTTTTGACGGAAGAGGGAATCATGATAGAAAGAGCGGAGAACGGCGTTGCATGTATTGATATGTTTAACAAAGCAAAGCAAAATTACTACAGTCTGATTCTGATGGATATTCAGATGCCGATTATGAACGGATATGAAGCATCCAGGAGAATTCGAGAACTGAAAGACGGTAACAAATCGCAGATTCCAATTGTTGCAATGACAGCAAATGCGTTTGAAGAAGATAAGAAGATGGCTTTGGCAAGTGGCATGAATGATCATGTTGCAAAACCAATAGATATGAATGTATTATTGCCGACTATTATGAAATATATGTAAAGGAAGAAAGAAGGACACTGATTTTGTAGTCAGTGTTCTTCTTACATATCAGTCGACTAAAGAAAAACATTTTATCCAGTCCATTCTTTTTTGTCAGTTTTCTGCCGGCAAGTCAGAGAGCAGGACATTTCCGTTGACGGTACTTGCCTGAATGGTGAATGCAGAAATACCGGAGCGGGTGAATGTTTTTGTGTAGGATTCCGTTCTTCCATTGGAGACGAGGCGGATTTTTCCGGTTGTCGTGGATGCATGAATGGACGCATCGGCAAGGTCGTGCGGGAGATGGAGTTTCACGGAACCGTTGACGGATTTTGCTGTCAGGTACTCGGAACAGGTTCCCTCGAAGAGGACTTTACCGTTGACACTGTTTAAGGATGCGCGGGAGCAGTCGCCGGTGATTTCAAGTTTGCCGTTTGTGGCGGAAACATCGAGGCTGTCTGTGCGCAGACGGGTCAGGACGATCTTTCCGTTCGCGGCCTGTATGCGGCAGCTGGATGCGGAAAGGGAATCACCGGTGATTTTGCCGTTTGTGGCGGAAATTTCGAGCGTAGTAAGGGAGAGGGTATCAAGCCCGGTCGCGCCGTTCAAAGAGCGGAGCGTCAGCTTCTGTACGGTGGACGGCACCTGGAAGGAGAACACCTCTTTCTGGTGATTATTGCAGAAAAGATGTTTCCAGAATACGGAAGGGATGAGCTTTTTCTCTCGCAGACAGAACGTATTGCCCTCAATGCCTGCTTCGAAGCGGTCCGGATCGAAGTCGCCGGAAAAGTCAAACTCAACCGAAGCGGAAGTGCCCGGAGCAAAGTCGGCAGAAGCGTTCCGCAGGGAGATTTCCATAGCGGTGATGGCAGTGGAAGGGGCGTACGGGTAGTTCGGATGTGTTTCTTCAGAATTGGAGTGGGTTTTCTCCTGTGGCAGCACGTTTGCAACAGGCTGCTCCGTTGTGGCATATTCCTGACGGAAAAATTCGAGGACATCGTCGACATTGCCGAGTTCCGCACAGATTTCCTCATCGGAGAGACCCTGGCTGCGGGCGTCGGCGAAATGGGATTCGAAATCGTTTAAAATTTCCTCTGCGGCGGCAGAATCAAAGGATGCAAGGCCCTGTTTCAATGCATTCATATAAGTTTCATACGTTGTATTCATCATGATTTTCCTTTCTATCGTCAGATCGTTTCATCTGAAATCAGTCGGTTGATCTGCTGGGTGAAATCCAGCCATTCCTGTTTTTTCTCCTGCTGATAAGCTGTTCCTGCTTCAGTCAGATGGTAATATTTCCGGGCAGGGCCGGATGCGGATTCCTGTAGATACGTTTCCACGTAACCGGCTTCCTTGAGTCGTTTTAAAATCATATAGAGCGTTCCTGCGGCGATGGACATTTCGCGGGAAATAGCGTCTGTCAGCTCATAGCCGTATTTGTCCTCTTTTGTCAGCTGGGAGAGGACACAGAGCTCTAGGACGCCCTTTTTGAGTTGTGGATTCATATGAACACCTCCTTGTTGAGTAGATCATAACACAGACTATATCATAATGCAATATAGTAAACCAAATTTTTATCCTGCCATGTGTTCGATTTTGTACATGGAAAAGCCTTGAAAAGAACCGCGGATTTCCGTATAATCAAGCAGAACCTTGAAATTTGACCGGAAAATACAGAAAAATAGAAAGATAGTAAGTTGGAAAGAAGAGGAAAAAATATGAGTGAAATGAATCAGAACAACAATGGCCCGGTAAAGGGCGCGATCCATTCGATCGAGAGCTTCGGTTCCGTCGACGGACCTGGCGTACGCTACGTGATTTTTGTGAAGGGCTGCAACATGCGCTGCCAGTTCTGCCACAACCCGGATACCTGGACAACAAAAGATGCCGACTGGCAGACCGCAGACGAGGTGCTGAAAAAAGCGCTCCGCTATAAAAACTATTGGGGAGAAAAAGGCGGCATTACCGTGAGCGGCGGAGAACCGCTGCTGCAGATCGACTTCCTGATCGAGCTGTTCCGCAAGGCAAAAAAGAACGGCGTTCACACAACGCTGGATACCAGTGGAAATCCGTTCACAAGAGAGGAGCCGTATTTCAGCAAATTTAATGAGCTGATGAAATACACCGACCTGCTGCTGCTCGATATCAAGTTGATTGACGACAAGGCGCACAGAGAGCTGACCGGCTGCACCAACGAGAACATCCTCGACCTGGCGCGCTACCTTGACGAGATCGGCAAACCAGTCTGGATCCGCCACGTCCTCGTCCCGGAACGCAGCGACTACGATGAATACCTGATTCGCCTCGATGAGTTTTTACACAGCCTGCACAACGTACAGCGCGTAGAGGTTCTCCCATACCACACCCTCGGCGTATTCAAATGGGAAACCTTAGGAATCCCATACAAACTCGAAGGCATCAACCCGCCGACCAAAGAGCGCGTGGAAAACGCCAATAAACTGCTGCATACGGCGGAATATACGGGATATCTGAAATAAAAAGCAGAACAACAAGAAAAATCTGTGAAAAAGTAACAATTTTTATAAAAATTTTATAGTATTTCTGTTCAAAAACCAGAAGAAAAGGAGTATAATCTCTGTTATGGACGAGAGCATGGTTACAATGTGGCGGACATGACAGGGACGACAGCAAAAACACTACGAACCTTTTTGATTCGCCGCGGCAGTTGCTGCATCCACCAAAAATAAGAGCAAAAAGAAAGAAGGATTTACAATGTTTGGTTCAAAAGAGGCATCGGAAGACAAGCTGAAAAAAATGGTGGAAAAAGGAAAATGGGACAAATTAAGAAAACAGTATCTGGATTCGGACAAGACAACGCAGGTAGCGCTTGCAAAAGCCTGTGCAGCTTCGAGAAATGATGGTTCTGTTAATATTCTGACTTCTCTTCTGGAAGTAGACGATGTAGACGTAAAAACCGCGGCCGTTACGAGCCTTGGTGAGGTTGGAGACGATCACGTAACAGCACTGATCCGTCAGCTGGCCGTCAAGACACCGGCAGATCAGACGGAGCTGAAAGCAGCGATCACAAAAGCGCTGGAGAAGATTGTCGAAAGAGCATAAGAGCAGGATCAGTGAAAAAAAGGAAAGGCGAAGAAGTTTCTGTAAAAAGAAGCTCCTTCGTTTTTTTGTTGCAAGGCATATCAGAATCTGCTCCAGCGGATTGTTTTTGCCCGAACAGAAATCTTACAAAATCGTAATAATAATGCAGTTGTATCTATCCCGCAAAAAATGCTATAGTGAAAATAACACAGACACAAAAGCAGAACGCGGAGCGAAAAGCATCCGCAGAAAAAAGGGAGGAAACAAGATGGAATTTGTATTCGAACATGCAACCATGATTGCCGTGATCGCCGTTGTGGTGATCATTCTTGCCATTCTGGCGAGCGGTTATGTGAAGGCGCCGCCGGATACCGCATTTATTATTTCCGGTTTCCAAAAAGGCCAGCGGATCCTGATCGGTAAAGCCGGCATCAAGCTCCCATTCTTTGAGCGGCTGGACAAGCTGAGTCTGAAGCTGGTAGCGATTGATGTGAAGACGAGCGACGCCGTGCCGACCGCTGACTACATCAATATTCAGGTGGATGCAGCCGTCAACATCAAAGTCGGGGACGAACCGCAGAAGCTCCAGAAAGCATCCCAGAACTTCCTGAACCGCGACAGCGAATATATTGCCAAGGTTGCAAGAGAAGTCCTTGAAGGAAACATGCGTGAGATCGTTGGAAAGATGCGTCTGGAAGAGATGGTTTCCGACCGTCAGAAGTTTGCGGAGCTGGTCAAAGAAAATGCAGAACCGGACCTGGCTGCGATGGGACTTGACATCATCAGCTTCAACGTACAGAATTTCGTTGATTCCAATCAGGTCATTGAAAACCTCGGTATCGACAATATCGTAAAAATCAAGAAATCCGCGGCGATCGCCCGTGCCAATTCCGAGAAAGAAATCAAAATTGCCCAGGCGCGTGCAAATAAAGAGGCGAACGATGAGCGCGTTCTTGCCGAGACTGAGATCGCAAAGAAAAACAACGATCTGGCAATCAAGTCGGCAGAGCTGAAAAAAGAGTCCGATATCAAAAAGGCAGAGGCAGATGCAGCGTACAAGATTCAGGAAGAGCAGCAGAGAAAAGAGCTGGAAATCACTTCCGCGAATGCGAACATCGCCCGTCAGGAGCGCGAGGTTGAGCTCCGTGCCAGAGAAGTAGAAGTAACCGAGAAATCCCTCGAGGCAGAAGTCAAGAAGAAAGCCGAGGCCGAGCGTTACGCAAAACAGCAGCAGGCAGAGGCAGATTTGTACCGCCGTCAGAAAGACGCAGAGGCAGACCAGTTCGAAAAAATCCGCGAGGCGGAGGCAAAGAAAGCCCAGGCAGAAGCCCAGCGCTATGCGATGGAGCAGGAAGCACTCGGTATCAAGGCAAAAGGTGAGGCGGAAGCCGCATCCATCCGTGCCCAGGCACTTGCAGAGGCCGAAGGTATGGAGAAGAAAGCTGAGGCTTACCAGCGCTACAACAAAGCCGCAATGGCAGAGATGATGATCAAGGTTCTGCCGGAGATCGCCGGAAAGATCGCAGAGCCGCTCAGCCAGATCGACAAGATTACGATCATCGGCGGCGGAAGCGAAGACAACGGCATCGGCTCCGTAGCGGGCAATGTGCCGGTGGTGATGGCAAAGCTGTTTGAGTCGATGAAAGAGGCGACCGGTGTCGATCTCTCCGAAATCATGAGAGCCGATACATACGATGCAAAAGTAAACCGCAACATTCAGATCTCCAGCCCGGAAGAGCTCAAAGAGTATCTGAAAGCAGAAGCCGGAAAGGCAGCAGCGGATGCAGAAAGCCCGGAAAAAGCGGAAGCATCCGAACCGGTGCAGAAAGACGGCAGCGAGCAGTAAATCCAGAACGGATCATAAAAACAGAAAAAGAGGCAGGGATCCAGAAAAATTTCTTGAGGATCCTGCCTCTTTTGACGTATAGATCGGAAAAAGTTATTCGGCGCCTTTTTCCAGCATGCTCATGAACTCTTTTGCCGCCTGCGGGATCGGCAGATGGGAGCTGTGGGCAACGACAAGCTGGCGCGGCGGAAGCTCCTCCACGAGGTCGAGCTGGAAGGCCGCCGTCTCTTTTACAAGGCAGTAGTCCGGCACAAACGCGATGCCAAGGCCGATACTCGCCAGGTCGATCAGAAGATCGTTGCTGCCAAGCTCAATTTCCGGCACGAGGTCGAGCTGGAACCGCTGAAACTGGCTGTGCAGGAACTCACTCGTCGTACTCTTGCGGTCGAGCATCAGAATCGGGTACTGCAGCAGCTCTTTTAAGTGAACCGGCCTGTTTTCCAGTTCCGGGTAATATTCGCCGTTCGCGATGAAGATATCGTGGAACGAATGAATCGGAATCGTGTGAAGACGGCTGGAAAGATGCGAGTTTGGATAATTGGTCACGATGAAATCCACCTGGCCGGATTCCAGCAGATCGACACACTGGGTCGAAGTCTGGTTTGTCACCTTGATGTGGACATTCGGAAAGGAGCGGTGGAAACGGTTCAGGTACGGAACAAGGAAATAGCGGCAGATTGTGTCGCTCGCGCCGATGCGGAGCTGGCCGCCGCCAAGCGTTCCCGCTTCCATAATCTGTGCTTCACCGCGCGCAATCAGGTTGATCGCAGGCTCTACGTGGCGCAGCAGCGTTTCTCCCTCCGGCGTTAACTGCACGCGCTTTGTACTGCGGATAAAGAGCGTGATTCCAAGCTTTTTCTCCAGAACCTTGATCGACTGGCTGACCGCCGACTGCGAGATAAAAAGCAGCTTGGAGGCCTCGGAAAAACTGAGTGTGGTGGCAACGTAATAGAAAACCTTATATAACTCGTAATTAATATCCAAAATAAGCACCTCTTATAAAATATGATATCTTCACTCTAGCACACTTCCCCGAAAGAATGCAAGAAAAAATCTGCCGGAACCGTGAACTTTTTCTCCTCTTTTTCGAGTAAGAGAAAATTCACGGTTCCGGCAGATAAGAAAGGGGAATCAGCCAAGCACTTTGGCAATGGCGCCGTCCGGCGTGCGGATCTGGCGCGTTGCAGAGTATCCGTCGAGTTTCGGCATCTGAATATCCATCAGCACCAGATCGAACTGATCCGGCGCTGCGGTGCGGAGCGTCTCAACGGCAACATCGCCGTCGTCTGCAAGGCTGACGGAAAATCCGGCGTTCGAAAGGAGCTCCATCGCGATTTCCTGTACCATATGGCTGACGTTGATCGCCATGCCAAGTCCCGTACCCTGAATGCCGCTGACCGTAGAAGTCTCCTCGCGTGTAAACGATTCAAAGAGGTGCTCCTGGAATTCCCGGCTTATGCCGATGCCGTTGTCGCGGACGTGGAATTCGTAGAGCGCATACCCTTTTTTATAGTACGGTTTCTGAATAATACGGACAATGATGGTGCTGCCGTTCTGTGTGAATTTCGTGGCATTGCTCAGCAGATTCAGCAGAATCTGGTTCAGGCGGAAAAAGGTGCTGGCCGGAGGTGGAAATCTTGTTCAGGTATTCCTGCACCTGGTCCGGCTGATTGACGTGGGCGGCAGCCAGAGCGGTAAAGCCGATGATCGCATTCATCCGAAAAAACAGATTTTGTTCCGGAATGAAAATGGGAAACAAAAGTTACTTTACATATAAAAGAGCAGAACAGGAAGAAATTTTGAAAAAAATTGAAGAAAATTACAAATTATTGTGGAATATGTGGAAAAAATATGGTAGGATGGGGGAGAAGAGAAAGTGGTTTCAAAATGTTACTTAACGTTCAGTGAAAGTTCTATGGTTACAAAGAAAACAAAAAACAAGAGGAGAAGGAAAATGAAATTTTTACCAAAACCAAAAGAGGTAAAACTCCTGACGGGGGAACATGCACTCTGCTATGACGGCAGAATTGTACTGGATGGCAGACTGCTGGGAAATGGGGATACGTATGCGAAAGTGCTGCAGAAGGGAATCAAAAAGGAAACCGGAATGCAGTACGATATCGGATACGGCGTTCCGGGAAGAAAAGAGACCGGCGCGATTGTACTGGAACTGGATGAGACAAGGAAAAGCCAGCAGTATGTGCTGCAGGTGACAGAGGAGGAAATCCGCATCCAGGGCGGAGACGGAGCCGGCGTGCTCTACGGTGTGCAGACGCTGTGCCAGATGATACACGAATACGGTGCACTGCTTCCGGCTGTGCGGATCGAGGATGAGCCGGATCTGCCGGTGCGCGGCTATTATCTCGATGAGACGAGAGGCCGTGTGCTGACACTTTCCTATTTAAAACAGGTGGCAGACCGCATGGCGTACTACAAGCTGAACCAGCTGCAGCTCTATGTGGAGCACACGTATCTGTTCTCGGGACTTTCCGAGATGTGGCGCGATGAGACGCCGCTTACGGCAGAGGAAATCCGCGAGCTGGATGCGTACTGCGCAAAGCTTCATATCGAACTGGTGCCGTCGATCGCAACGTTCGGCCATCTGTACATGCTGCTCTCCACAAAGAGCTATGGCGACCTCTGTGAATTCCCAGACAGCTGGAAAGAGCCGTTTTCCTTCTGGGACCGGATGCAGCATCACACGGTGGATGTCTCCGGCGGCAGAGCGATCGAGCTGATCAAGGCCATGATCGAGGAGTACATGGCGCTCTTTGCCACGGATAAATTCAACATCTGCGCGGATGAAACGTTCGACCTTGGAAAAGGAAAATCGAAACCGCTGGCAGACGAGAAAGGCGTTCACCGCCTGTATATCGACTATGTAAAAGAGCTCTGCGAGTTTCTCGTGGCAAAAGGCAAAAAGCCGATGTTCTGGGGCGATATCATCTGCGCACAGCCGGAGCTGATCAAAGAGCTGCCAGAGGAAACCGTCTGCCTGACCTGGGGCTATGCAGCCGAGCAGAGAGAGCATGAGGCAAAAGTGATGGCGGAAGCTGGTGCAAGACAGTATCTCTGTCCTGGGGTCGGCGGCTGGAACCAGTGGATGAACCTGGTGGAGAACAGCTACAAAAATATCACACGGATGTGCGGCTATGCGAGAAAATACCATGCGGAAGGTGTTCTGAACACAGACTGGGGTGACTGCGGCCACATCAATCAGCCGGACTTTTCCCTTCCTGGCATGATCTATGGAGCCGTCTTCTCCTGGGGAGACGATACCGACAGCTTTGAGGAGCTGAATGAACAGATTTCCCGTCTGGCCTACGGCGACCGGAGCGGAAAATTCGTTTCCTATATGGCAAAAACGGCAGAATGCTCCATCTTTGACTGGTGGGATGCCAACGTCGTTTACGAGGAAAAAGTGCTCGGTCATCCGAACAACCGGAATGCGCTGTTTGATGCGAGAATCCAGGATGAGGCGAAGCGTGCAGCTGCAAAGGAAACAATTGCGGCTCTGAAAAAAGAACTGAAAAAGACAGCCGGTGCTCTGGAAGAATCCTGCCGTCCAATGGTTCCGGTGCTGGAACTCACGATGGAAGCGATTGACATCTGGAATGAGACGGGCGCGAGAATGTGTGACATTGAGCTTGGAAAAGAAAAGGATGAGACAGCCTGCGCGGCACTTGCGGGACGGCTGGAAACCTGGTTTATGAAGTATAAAGCGTCCTGGAGAAGCATCAGCAAAGAAGGCGATCTGCACCACATTTCAGAGATTGTATTCTGGTATGCCGACATTCTGCGGGGAAGAAAACCGTACGAAAAATAGAAAAAATCCATTTGTGAACAAAGATGAACACAAATAGAAAATAAATGAACGATAAAAAGTAACAAAGAAAACGAAAATTTACATAAAAGTGAACAAAAACACTTGACTTTTGCGCAGAAATGGACGAAGATAGAAGTATCGGATCGAAAGATCAAAAATGTCCGTATGGCGTGACAAGAGAGAAAGAAAAAAATAATTTTCACAGAGGGAAACAATCATGAGTAAAATCATCGGAAACAATCTGCCGGATATGCCTTGGCAGGAAAAACCAGCAGGAGAGCACATGCCGGTATGGCGCTATGATCAGAACCCGATCATCGGCCGTTACGAGCAGAAACGTTCCAACAGTATCTTCAACAGCGCAGTCGTACCGTTCGAGGACGGATACGTAGGTGTATTCCGCTGCGACAGCCGTTCCATCAGCATGGACATCTTCGTTGGAAGAAGTAAAGACGGTATCCACTGGGAGATCGAGGATGAACCGATCAAATTTGAGGGCGCTGACGAGGAGATTCTGACAAGAGAGTACCGTTATGACCCGCGTGTCTGCAAAATCGACGACAAATACTATGTAACCTGGTGCAACGGCTATCACGGCCCGACCATCGGTGTTGCTTACACCTATGACTTCAAGAAATTCGTTCAGCTTGAGAACGCATTCCTTCCATTCAACCGTAACGGCGTGCTGTTCCCGAGAAAGATCAACGGCTACTACATGATGATGAGCCGTCCAAGCGACAACGGCCATACACCGTTCGGCGATATCTTTGTCAGCCAGAGTAAAGATATGGAATTCTGGGGAAGACACCGTCACATGATGAGCCCGGTCCGCGGCGATGAGTCTGCATGGCAGTGCACCAAGATCGGTGCCGGCCCGGTTCCGATCGAAACAGATGAGGGATGGCTGCTGATCTACCACGGCGTTATCACAACCTGCAACGGATACGTATATCGTATGGGATGCGCACTGCTTGATATCGACGAGCCGTGGAAAGTAAAATACAGAACGAAAGACTATATTATGGCTCCGATCACCCAGTACGAGTGCATGGGTGATGTTCCGAACGTAGTATTCCCGTGCGCAACCTTAAGCGATGCAGCAACCGGAAGAATCACTATCTACTACGGATGCGCAGATACTGTAACCGGTATGGCATTCACAACCGTAGATGAGCTGCTGAACTACGTAAAAGAGAACAGTCTTTAAGAGTCAAGTCCGCCGGGCTTACGGGTGAGAAAGCCTGCAGGTCCGGCGGACTTTTTTGTATAACAGAGCATGACGACCAACATAAGGAGGCATTATGAAATTTGTAAAAGAGCGTGTGAACGTGATCTGCCAGGAGCTGGCGCGGCTTTCCATCTCACAGAAAATCAAAATCACCGATATGCAGGTGAAAAACGGCTGCTATATCACACCGGCAGAGGCAGATGCATCGGCAGAGCCGTGGACCTCGTTTGATACCGTAAACGACCGCTGGTACGGACCGGACAGACATTACTGGTTCCGCACCACCATCACCGTTCCAGAGAGCTTTGACGGAAAAAATCTCTGGATGAGAGTCCATGCAGGACTGGACGAATGGGATGACGGAAGAAACCCGCAGTTCCTGCTGTTTGCAAACGGAGAAGTCATCCAGGGTATGGACATCAACCACCGTGAGGTGCTCGTAAGAGAGCATGCGAAGGCCGGCGAAAAAATTCAGCTCGATCTGCAGTCCTACACCGGAACGCTGCACAGCGAGTTCCGGCTGCTGGCAGACCTGGAAGAGCATGATAAAAAAATCGAAGAGATCTATTACGATCTGATCGTTCCGATGCAGGGACTGAACCGTATGGACGAGGACAGTAAAACCCGTCTGGATCTGGAAACTGCCCTGACGAATACCATCAATCTGCTGGATCTTCGGAAGCCGTACAGCAAAGAGTTCTATGCTTCGATAGAAGAGGCAGAAACCTGTATTCAGGAAGAAATCTATGAAAAAATGGGCGGCTGGGATGAAGTCGTGGCAACGTGCATCGGCCACACACACATCGATGTAGCATGGCTGTGGACGATTGACCAGGTTCGCCAGAAATCCTGCCGAAGCTTTGCAACGGTATTAAAACTGATGGATGAGTATCCGAACTATCATTTCATGTCAAGCCAGCCGAAGCTCTACAGCTTTGTAAAGGAAAGACACCCGGAAGTATACGAGAAAATCCGCCAGAGAGTCAAAGAAGGACGCTGGGAGCCGGAAGGCGGCATGTGGGTTGAGGCAGACTGCAACCTGACATCAGGAGAGTCCCTTGTGCGTCAGTTCCTGTTCGGAAAACGCTTCTTCAAAGAGGAGTTCGGTGTAGACAACAAAATTCTGTGGCTGCCGGACGTGTTCGGATACAGCGCTGCCATGCCGCAGATTCTGAAAAAATGCGGAATTGATTACTTCATGACGACAAAGCTGGCATGGAACGAGTTTAACAAAGTGCCGTACGATACCATGAACTGGGAAGGAATCGACGGAAGCAAAGTTTTCACGCATATGATCACAACGCTCGGCGTCGGCCAGCCGGAGACCAGCTTCTTTACGACATACAACGGCATGCTGCATCCGGATGCAATCATGGGCGGCTGGGACCGCTATCAGAATAAGGATATCAACAACGATATTCTGATCAGTTATGGCTACGGGGACGGCGGCGGCGGCCCGACCAGAACGATGCTTGAGACATCCAAACGAATGGAAAAAGGCATCAAGGGCGTGCCGAAAGTACGCCAGGCATTTGCGAGAACGTATTTCGACGAACTGCATGAGAAAGTAAAAGACAGCAAACGCCTCCCAACCTGGATCGGAGAGCTGTATTTCGAGTTCCACCGGGGAACGTATACTTCGATGGCACGCAACAAACGCGGAAACCGTAAGAGCGAGTATGCGATGATGGAATTAGAGCTTCTGTCCGTTCTGGCAGAAAAGGCCGGAAAAGCATATCCGACCGAAGAACTGAACCGCATGTGGGAGATGATCCTGACAAATCAGTTCCACGATATTCTGCCGGGTTCCTCCATCCATGAGGTATATGAGCAGACGAAGAAAGAGTATGCGGAAATTGCAGAAACATCTGCAAAACTGATCGGTGAGCGTCTGGATGCACTCTGTGCGAAGAAGGACGAGAGTGTGACCGTATGGAATACGCTGGGCCATAGAAGAAACGATATCGTAGAGCTGGGCACAAACAGCGCTGAGGCACTGACCGATGGAACGAACGTGTATCCGGTACAGCAGACGAAAGACGGAGCGGTTATTTACGCAGAAAATCTGCCGTCCAAGGGATATCAGGTACTGCGCCCGGTAAGCGGATCCGTTGTGAAAACACCGTTTGCCATAGCAGAAGCAGGAGAGGGATATACCCTTGAGACACCGTTTTACACCATTGCAATCGATGCAAACGGCGAATTTACTTCCCTGTTTGACAAAGAAAATGACCGTGAAGTACTTCAGATCGGAAAAACAGGAAATGAACTGCGGATCTATGAGGATAAACCGCTGCAGTACAGCGCATGGAATCTGGACATCTTCCATACCGAGAAATCCTGGAAGGTAGAGGGCGTGCGCCGCATGGAGTGGACAGAAAACGGTCCGGTCCGTGCAACCCTGGAGATCGAGCGCGAAGTGATGGATACCGTCATCCGCCAGCAGATCCACTTCTACGCAAAAGACCGCAGAATCGACTTCGAAACCTACGTTGACTGGAAATTTGCCGAGCATGTGCTCAAAGTTCACTTCCCGGCAGACGTTCACAGCGACGAGGCAACGTACGATATCCAGTTCGGTAATGTGACAAGAAAACTGCACACCAACACAAGCTGGGATCAGGCAAGATTCGAGGTATGCGGCCACAAATGGGCCGATCTCTCCGAGGGAGGCTACGGCGTCAGCCTGATGAACGACTGCAAGTACGGCTATTCCATGAAGGACCGTGTGATAACACAGACCCTGATCAAATCCGGAACCGAGCCGAATCTGACCGCAGACCAGGAAGAACATTTCTTTACCTACTCTCTGTATCCGCACGCAGGAACATGGCGCGAGGCAGGTACGGTACAGGAAGCACTGAACCTGAACGTGCCGGCAAAAGCTGTTTCCAGTGCGGCAGAAAAAGACCGTATGGAATTCCTGTCCGTGGACAAGCGCAACGTTGTGCTTGAGACCGTGAAAAAGGCAGAGGACGGCGATGGCATCATTGTGCGTCTGTATGAGGTGGAGAATGCGAGAACGAAAGTGACACTGTACTGCGCAGATGCGATTCTTTCAGCAGAGGAAACCAATCTGCTGGAGCAGCCGGCAGAGAGTGCCATTGATGTGAAAGAAAACGAGATTTCACTTACGATCAAACCGTACGAGATCCGTACCATCCGCATTCGCACGACAAAATAAGAAATCAGAACAGAAAATGCTTCCGGGAGCGCAGAACCAATGCGTTCCCGGAAAAAAGAAAACACAAAAAAGACACCGGATCCGAAATAAACGGAAGACGGTGTCTTTTCAAAAAGCAAAATTAGAAAAACGGTTGCATCAGTCGCCGGTGGAAGCGCGGTACAGAACTTTGGATTCCAGATACGTCACTTCATGCGGCGTGTGCGGATATTTGATCCGGTAAAGAATCTGAAGCGCCAGGCGGGAGCCGAGCTCCTCATTGAAGACCTGAACGGTAGTCAGATTTTCTGCCAGAAGATCCTCGATATTGTTGTCAAAGCCGGATACGGCAACGTCCTCCGGCACGCGCAGTCCCCGCTTTTCAAGAAGCTGCATCAGAATACAGGCAACGTAGTCGCTGGCGCAGACAAAAGCGTCCGGCATGCGGGAAAGGGAGGAAAGGAAAGAATCGATTTCCTCGCGGTAGGAGTCAATCCCAAGCGGTGTGGTCAGGCAAAGAGAAGGATTCGGTGTTTTTCCGGCATCCATCAGTGCCTGGCAGAAGCCCTCATAGCGTTCGCGGTTGGACTGTGCGTAGCCGATATCACCCATGAAGCCCGGAAGGGTGCGTCCTTTCTCGAGAAGATGGGCGGTGATATTGCGGACGCTGTTCCGGCTCTCCATCAGGAGAAGGTCGCCGTTCAGTTCATACGGGGATACGAGGGAGGAAGTGTCCAGGAACACTTTGGGAATCTGTGTCTCTGCGAGCAGACGCAGAAGACGTTCGTTGTACACGTTCAGAACAATGATGCCGTGGACGCTTCCGTTTGTAAGTGTGGGCGGGAGAAAATACGTTTTATCCGCCGAAGTCGGAAGATACGTGTAAACGAGATTGACATTGTGTGTTGAAAATACTTTTGCAATCTGGTGGATGATGGTCATCCAGAAAAGTGAGGTTTCCGGTCTGCAGACGGCAACTGCAATGTTGACCGGCGTGGTCTCCTCCGCGCTGGAAGGATATTGAAAATCTTCCGGGATGGCATAGCCAAGCTCCTGGGCTTTGGCGATGACCTTGGTGCGCAGGGAATCGGAGACACCTTCGTGTCCGCTGAACACCTTCCAGACGGTGGTCCGGGAGATGCCCAGGGAATTTGCAATTTCCTGTAAAGTGACTTTTTTCATAGTTTCAACCGATCCTGTTACAAATTTTAACTACTAACCGATATTATACGCTTAAAGTGTAATTTTTTCAACCTTTCCGTTGGAATACAGAAGGAGGAGATGTGCACGATCGGCACTCGGACAGGAAATCAGGTACGTACGGCTGGTGGTTTCAATGGTATATCCAAGATCTTTTACAGATTTATTCCAGTCGTTCGGTGCATACGCATCCAGCGTTTTCTGCAGTTCATCGAGGCTGCTGCTGTAGGAGCCGGTTGTCTCAAACAGAATATTTTCTGCGTAATACAGCTTGCGGAGCTCCCATTTGCGATACTCGTCCTCCGGAATGGTGCTGTCGCATGGAGCATCCTCGCGGTCCTCGGAGAAGAAGACGAAAGCCCACAGCTCCGGATAATGAATATTGATGACGCCGGTCGGAGCCCATACCCAGTTGTCTTCCGGGAGAACATTTCCGTTTTCATCGGTGCGTTTTACGTAAGTGTTGTCCTTGACATCCACATTCCACTGCACACGGGAGAAGTTCATACGGTAAAATTCTCCGTTTTTCGGTGCGCGGCGCTCTTTTTGGTATTCGTAGAGAGCAGAGAACGGAATCACAACCTCAACACTCCAGCCTTTGTTTTCAGCGGAAGGATCGTTGATGGAACCGTCCACATGGACAGCGGTGCGAAGGCCGTGCATATCGTAGCCATTGAGGCCGCTGCCGCCGTCGCGGTACGGCTCTGCGAGAAACAGATCCCATACCGTGTTCAGAACGTTCATTTCAAATTCATAGTAATGGTACGTATCGGAATCCGGGTCAACGAAGATCTCGAAATCGTTGTCAAAGTAGATGACAGAATCGCGTTCTGTTAAATGACCCCAGATTTCATCGCCGGCAAGGTCGGCAGCAACGTAAAGATTTTCATCATCCCAGAGCATTTTTGCGCGGGTGACAAAACGCGGAAGCGGCATGTGGCTGCCCTGAATATCCAGAAATTCATCGGTATACGGTGCGTCCTCCCAGAATGGTTTGTTGATATTTCCGTCCAGATGGAACTCTTTTTTTGCGCGGTGGCAGGTATAAACCGGCGGTGCAAACGGGACAGCCGGAACCGGAATCGTGATGTTTTTGCTCATAAGTAAAAACCTCCCTTTGTAATTTGCAAAATTTAGTAGCGAAAGGTATCATAACACTAAAAGTAATAAATTTCAACATGAAAAATGAACAAAAATGAACGAAATATAACTTATTGTGGACAAAAGTAAAAAAATGAGATACAATAAAGCCGTTTCATAGGAGAATTTTGGGGGAAACAGATCAAAAATACACCGGCAGGAAGAAAACGGCCGGGCAGAAAGCATATAAGGAGGAAAATCAGATGGAAGCATATCAGAATACAGCCCTTTCACCGGAAGAGAGAGCAAAGGATCTTCTGGGAAGGATGACATTAAAGGAAAAAGTGGGACAGCTCAATCAGCGTCTGTACGGATTCCGGATCTATGAGCGGCAGGGAGAGGAATTTACCCTGACCGACGAATTCAAAGAAGAAGTAGAGCGCATGGGCGGACTGGGGGTTCTGTACGGCCTGTACCGTGCCGACCCGTGGGCAGATAAGGACGAGAAGACCGGAATCGTGCCGGAACTCTCCGCGAAAGCCTACAATATGGTACAGCACTACGTCATGGAACATTCCCGCCTCGGCATTCCGATGATGATGAGCAGCGAGTGCCCGCATGGCCATCAGGCACTCGGAGGAGGTCTGCTTCCGGTCAACCTGGCTGCCGGAGCAACGTTTGATCCGGCGCTTCTTTCGGAAGGCTACAAGGCATGCGGAAAGCAGTTAAAGAGCGGTCATGTGGAGCTGGCGCTGATGTCGGCACTTGATATGGCGCGCGATCCGAGATGGGGAAGAAGTGAAGAGTGCTACTCTGAGGATCCATGCCTTGCAGCAGCGATGGCAAAAGCAGCCGTGACCGGAATGCAGTCGACCGGCGTCGGCAGCGTGGCAAAACATTTCTGCGCCCAGGGCGAGACGACCGGAGGTGTAAATGCGAGTGCGGCGAGAATCGGGGAGCGTGAGCTGCGTGAAATCCATTTTCCGTCTGCAAAAGCGTGCTGCGAAGCCGGTGTGGAAGGAATCATGGCGGCGTATAACGAGATCGACGGCGTGTACTGCCACAGAAATGCATGGTTGCTTCGCGATGTACTGCGCGGTGAGATGGGCTTTGACGGCATTGTGATGGCAGACGGACTGGCTGTCGATTTCCTGAAAAACACAGAGGGGGATACGCTGCATGCAGCCGTTGCGGCAAGAAAGGCCGGTGTTGATGTGAGCCTGTGGGATGAAGCCTTTGGCCGTCTCGGCGAGGCGGTTGATCAGGGACTTCTGGAAGAGAGCCAGATCGATGAGGCGGTGCTCCGCGTTCTGAAACTGAAATTTGAAAAAGGCCTGTTCGAGCATCCTTATATGGAGGAAAACATGCTTTCACCGGAAGAAGCCGGCATTCCGGAGGTATCTCTTGCACTGGCGCGGGAGTCTGCTGTGCTTCTGAAAAATGAAAAGACGGTGCTTCCGCTTGCAAAGAAATATAAAAAAGTAGCAGTGATCGGCTACCATGCGGCAGACCGTTACTGTATGCTCGGCGATTATACTCCGCCGGTGCCGGAAAGCGAGTGCGTCACGGTTCTGCAGGGCATGAAGCAGGAAGCACCGGATGGCGTGAAAGTCTCTTATGCGATGGGGTCCGGTTTTTCCGAGGCGGATGAGCATGAAAAAGCAAAAGCGATGGCACTTGCAGAAGAAAGCGATGTGATCGTGGCCGTTGTCGGCGGTTCCTCCTCACGGTTTGGAGGAGCTGTGTTCGATGCAAACGGAGCAGCCTCGAAGGGAACGGGCAGCCGTTCGATGGACTGCGGCGAGGGAATGGACACCGCGAAGGTTCACATTCCGGCCGCGCAGGAAGAACTGATTGCAGCACTTGCCCGCCTTGGCAAACCACTGGTAACGGTTGTAATTGCCGGAAGAGCATACTGTATCGAGAAGATCGAAAATGCTTCCGATGCCGTTTTATATGCATTCTACCCGGGACCGATGGGAGGCAGGGCAGTTGCTGAGCTTCTCTATGGAAGCAGCAATCCGTCCGGCCGTCTTCCGGTTTCTATGCCACGCCACGTGGGACAGATCCCGGTATGCTACAATTATCGGACTTCCGTTGCCCCGGCGTACTGTGATATGACAAGCCAGCCGCTGCATACCTTCGGAGAAGGAAGATCCTACACAACGTTTACCGGCAGTGATGTTTCCGTAACAAAAGAAGAAAATGGTATTTCTGTTTCCTTTACCGTGGAAAATACCGGAAATATGGCCGGAACTTCCGTTCCGTGCCTGTATGTGCGGAAACGTTCCGGCGGCGTTGTGGCAAGAATCAAAGAGCTGAAAGCCTTTACGAGAATTGCACTTGCACCGGGAGAGAAAAAAGAAGCTGTGTTCCATCTTACAAAAGAGGAGCTGAATTTTGTCCAGATTCCGGGAAAACCAGAGGTCATCTGCCATGAGTACGAGCTGATGCTTGAAGATGGAGCAGAGAAATGGTGGAGCGGGAACGTGACGGAAATGTAAGAACGAACGAAAAAACATAAAAATATAATAAGAATGAACAAAGAAGGAAACTATATTACAAAATAAAGAAACATAGTTTCCTTCTTTTGGTTTGCAGAAAATGGATAAAAATATAAATGGATCGTACGCTCCGATGCCGTGAAACGAAAAACAAATGGAAAAACAGGAGAATTTATGGGAAAAGTGCTTAAAAAGTATCGGTTTAAATTGCGTAAAAGTAACAAAATGATATTTGTGTTTAAAAATTAATTGACAAATAAGGAAACAAAATGTAAAATAAATTCATCAAAACAGTGTTGGATAAATCTTAAATAACAGATTTGATTGTGGCAGTTGCATAAAAAAGAAGCAGCATGCGAGGATGATGCGAAAGCAAAATGTTCAAAATGTTCACGGCAAGGGATGCTCCAATCAAGGAAAACACGAAACCTTTAAAAGGGAGGACAAGAGAGAAATGAAAGAGAAACCAACAAAAGCAAAGAAAAAAGGCCGCACCATCCGCGCCTTTAAGAGAGACATCTCGCTTTGGCTTTTCTGTGTTCCGGGCGTAATCCTGACATTCATCTTCAGCTACATTCCGATGTATGGTGTACAGATCGCGTTCCGCCGCTTTAATGCGACAGCCGGAATCACAAAGAGCCCGTGGGTAGGCATGTACTACTTTGAGAGATTCTTCAACTCTCCATACTTTGCTTCCACCATCAAGAACACATTGATCCTGAGTCTGTACGGACTGGTTGTATCATTCCCGATTCCGATCATCCTGGCACTGATGCTGAACTCCTTCCGCCATAAGAGATACCGGAAAGTGATCCAGACCGTCACCTACGCGCCGAACTTCATTTCCACCGTAGTTATGTGTGGTATGATCATTCTGTTCCTGTCTCCGTCCGTCGGTGTTATCAACCACGTACTGGAAGCAATCGGAATTCCGGCGGTCAACTTCATGGCGAAAAAAGCCTACTGGAGACACATTTATGTGTGGACCGGCGTATGGCAGAGTACAGGATGGAGCTCTGTTATTTACTTCGCAGCACTCGCCGGCATCAGCCCGGAGCTGCATGAGGCGGCAAAGGTAGACGGCGCAACGAAATTACAGCTGATCCGTCACATCGACCTTCCGCTGATCATGCCGACCGCGACCATTCTTCTGATTATGAACTGCGGAAGCATTCTTTCCGTCGGCTTCGAAAAAGCCTTCCTTCTGCAGAACAACCTGAATGCCAGTGTATCCGAGATCATTTCCACCTACGTCTATAAGGTCGGTCTGATCAACAACGATATGTCGTATTCTTCAGCAATCGGTCTGTTCAACACCATCGTAAACATGGTTATGCTGATCATTGTCAATACGATATCTGATAAACTTTCGGGCAACAGCCTGTGGTAGGAGGAAACAAAAACATGAGTAAAGAAAATACCGCAGTGACAAAAAAGAAAATAAAACGCTGCAAAGAGGACGTCGTTTTTGACGCAGCCTGCTTCATTATCCTGACGCTGGTTCTGTTTGTTGTGGCATATCCGCTGTACTGGGTTATCATTTCATCCATCAGTGCGCCAAGCGCCGTATCGAGTGGTAAAGTACTGCTTCACCCGATCGGATTTACCCTGAAGGGCTACGCAGAAGTATTTAAAAACGACCAGGTTATGAGAGGCTTTTTAAACTCCCTGATCATCACCTTCTGCGGTGTCATGGTCAACCTGATCGTAACGCTTCCGACATCATATGCACTTTCCAGAAGCAATTTCTCCGGAAAGAAACCGATCACCATTTTTTACCTGATCACCATGTTCTTCGGCGGCGGTCTGATCCCTACCTATCTGGTTATTCAGAGACTGCAGATGCTGAACACGATCTGGGCACTGATTCTTCCGGGATGCTTAAGCGTATACAACATGATCGTGGCAAGAACCTTCTTCAAGTCGAACATTTCGGAAGAGCTGTATGAGGCAGCTGAAATTGACGGCTGCACCCAGGCGAGATTCTTTTTCCAGATTGCACTTCCGCTTTCCAAAGCGATCATCGCAATTCTGGTTCTGTACTATGGTGTCGGTCACTGGAACTCATACTTCTCAGCACTCGTTTATATTTCGGACAAAGCAAAGTATCCGTTGCAGCTGGTTCTGCGTAACATCCTGATCACGAACCAGACCGCGCTGTCCCAGACAGCAACAACTGCGGCAGCAAGAGCAGCACTGCAGGAAAAACAGCAGCTGATCGACGTTATGAAATACTCGCTGATCATCATCAGCAGTATCCCGGTTCTGGTTATGTACCCACTGGTGCAGAAGCACTTTGTAAAGGGTGTTATGATCGGATCCATGAAGGGTTGATTTACAAGAAGAAGTTTTTTTAACGATTTATCTGCCGCACGGGAAACGGCGGTATGTAAATAAAGAGTCCGGACAACGGACAGGCAAAAGCGCTTCCGGCGGGAAAATGCCGCCGGAACAACACAGGAGGGAAAAATCATGAAAAGAAAAGCAGTCGCAGCAGTTTTAACTGCAGTAATGGTGGCATCTATGTTTACCGGATGTGGAAGTGATAATGGAAGCAGCTCGGCAAAGAGTGCTTCTGCAGCATCCGCAGCATCCGCAGCAAACGACACCGTGGATGAGGACGGAAAAGTAAACGGCATTATGTATCAGGAAGGTCTTCCGCTGGTAGACGAGGGAGATTACACCTTCTCTATCTTCTGCGATGATTCCAGCGAATCCGGCGAGTTTATCATGCTCGATGAGTTCAAAAAACAGACCAATGTAGACGTTGACCTGAAAATTTATCCATATGAAACAGCAACAGAGAGACTGAATCTGGACCTGAACTCCGGAGATTACGCAGATGTGATCGGCGGATGGACCTTAAGCGACAATGCAATCCTGACCTATGGTGTAAACCAGGGCGTATTCATTCCGCTGGAAGATTATTTTGAGAAATATTGCCCGAACATTTCTGCGATCCTGGATCTGCCGGGTGTAAGAGAAAAAATGACAGCACCGGACGGACACATCTACACAATTCCGTACGTATGTGCCGATTCAACCGTTGGATACAGCCCATACATCAATACGAAATGGCTGGAGAATGTTGGCATGAGCATGCCGACCACTACAGACGAGTTTGAGGCAGTCTTGAAAGCCTTCAAAGAGCAGGATGCAAACGGCAACGGTGACGCTTCCGATGAAATCCCGTTCTCTACCGACCCGAACAACAAACATATCGAGGCTATGGCCGGTTACTTCGGACTTCCGATGAACAAACTTGGTATTGCAATCCAGAATGAAAAGGTTGTTTACGGCGGTGTCAGCGATACATACCGTGAGTTCCTTTCCTGGTTCCACAAACTGTATGCAGAAGGACTCGTAGACGTAGAGCTTTACACACAGGACAGCTCCACATGGGAAGGTAAAGGAAATCAGGACCTGTACGGCGTTTCCATCGCATACGGAAGCGGAGAGTTTACCGGAATCCCGGCTGCAGAGGAAAGAGGCGATTTCGACTCCATGCCTGTTCTGAACACAGACAAAGACGGAATCTGGCTGCGCGATACGGAAGGCTTCAGCGTATACAGAACCCAGGCTGTCATCACAAACAAGGCAGAGCATCCGGAAATCATCTGCCGCTGGTTTGACAATGCATTCGCACTGGAGAACGGCATCGGCTGCAACAGAGGACCGGTTGGTGTGATTGTAAACAAAGAGGATGACGGATACCATGCGATTGACACCACCACACTGTCTGAGGAAGATCAGGAAAAATATTCCTGGGGCAATCTGTGGCCGCAGTCTCTGCCGAAATATCTGCCGGCAGACTTCGAGTTTGTAGAAGAGCATCCGATGTATGATGAGAAAAAAGCAACAGAGGAAGCTTATGAGGCAAATCTGACCAAAGAAATTATTCCGTCCTACTGGATTGACTTGGATAAAATTGATACCTTCTCTGATACGAACACAGCAATCAAAGATTTCTTTGAGCAGCAGCAGGCGCAGTTCGTATGCGGCGAGCTTGACATTGACAACGATGCTGACTGGCAGGCTTATGTAGACGGTATGTACTCTCTGGGACTTGAGGACTGGGTAGCAACTCAGGGTATTGAGGAAATCGCGAAATAAATAGGAAAAGGTAATGATATTCCTATGGAATGAAAAAAGGCATATTACAGTGTAAAACGGTAATATGCCTTTCTTTTTGGGCAAGAACTGATACAATGGGAAGGAACAATAAAGGGGTAATTGGATCGGATAAAAAAGCTATGCCCGGAGTCTTTTTTTCTTAACTTTTACGGGAACAAAAAAGAATCCGGGAGTACAAAAAAAGGAGGATCTGGAAGATATGATGCAGGACTGGTTTCGGAACGCAAAGCTGGGCATTTTTATCCATTATGGGATTTATGCGGTGGGTGATGTGTCGGAGTCATGGTCGTTCCACAACGGAAATATCTCTTATGAAGACTACATGAAACAGTGTGAAGGCTTTACGGCATCGAAGTTTGATGCAAAAAATGGGCGGAGCTGTTTCAAAAAGCAGGTGCGCAGTACGTGGTTATGACAGCAAAGCACCATGACGGCGTGGCACTGTTTGACACCGGATATAGTGATTTAAGTGTTGTGAAGAAAACGCCGGCAGCGCGCGACCTTGTAAAAGAGTATACAGCCGCCATGCGTGAGGCAGGTCTGAAAGTCGGCCTTTATTATTCGCTGATCGACTGGTCGGATCCGCGGTATCGCACGGTTTACCCGGAAGGAATGAAAAAAGAAGACTGTTTGAACGATATCTATGGTTCCCCGGCCGGAAAAGAGGAGGAGCCGCAGAAATGGCAGGAGTTTCTGGAATTCAACAATCATCAGTTAAAAGAACTGATGTCGAATTACGGAACGGTGGATCTTTTATGGTTTGATGGTGACTGGGAACGGAGCGCGGCACAGTGGAAGATGCCGGAATTCAGGGAATATCTGCATACGCTGAATCCGAACGTTGTATTGAATTCGAGAATGCAGGGCTACGGAGATTATGAGACACCGGAGCAGGGAATTCCGCTGTACGGACCGAAAGGCGAGTGGGAATTCTGTACGACGATCAATGATTCCTGGGGATATCGTCCATCGGACAATGATTACAAGAGCAGCGGCCAGATCGTGCGTATGTTCTGCGACTGTATTACCCTCGGCGGAAGAATGCTGCTGGACATCGGACCGAAAGAGGACGGAACGCTCGATGAACGTCAGGAGAAGGTGCTGCTGGATCTTGGCGGATGGATTCATGACCACGAGGAAGCGGTATTTGGAACAGAAAAAGGACTGGATTACAATCATTTTCTCGGCGGAAGCACGATTTCGGCGGATCAGAAGACGATGTATCTTTTTGTCTATGATAAGCCGCAGGAGACGCTGTGCGTGAAAGGCATTAAAACGCCGGTAAAAAGGGTGACGGTTCTGCATACGGGAGAAGAACTTCGGTTCTCCTATACGGGTTCCCTTCCATGGAGCGGTATTCCGGGAACACTCTGGATCTGGGCCGGCGAGATGAGTATTCATCCGTTTGCAACGGTTGTGAAGGTAGAGCTTGAGGATGAGATCACCTACAATCTGGGACACGGGGAAGTCGTAACCTTTAATGAGTAAAACGATTCGGACAGAGGAGCTTATGAGATGAAGAGAATAATTGGCTATGTAAATACGGCGGATTTAAATCATATGCGAGAAGAGGATGTGCGGGCACTTACCGTGATCAATATTGCATTTGGTCTGATCCGGGACGGAGAAGTTGTATGGGATGCAAAGGATGCACGGGATGGAATAGTATCCATTCGGAAAAGCAACCCGGAGCTGAAGATTGTATTGTCCGTAGGAGGCTGGGGAGCAGACGGCTTTTCCCAGGCTGCAAGAACAAAAGAGGGAAGAGAGCGGTTTGCTGCGAGTGCACTTGTAATTGTGAAGGAGTATGGTCTGGACGGTATTGACATTGACTGGGAGTATCCGGGCACATCGCTGGCAGGAATTGCGTCGGACAGATCGGATAAAGAGAATTATACGCTGCTTCTGGCGGAGCTCGGAAGACACTGGACGCGTACAGAGAAGGCATGCTTGTAACGACAGCAGTCGGCGGAGATGTTTACTTTGCACTGCAGACAGATATGAAGGAGGCCTCCCGGTATCTGGATTATGTGCAGCTGATGACGTATGATCTGCAGGGCGGTTTCCAGAAGGTGACGGGACATCATGCGGCACTGTATCACAGTGAGGGAAACCTGTTTGACGCATGTGTGGAGAAGGCAGTGAACGGCTTTGCAAATGCGGGTGTTCCAATGGAAAAGCTGATCCTTGGCGTACCGTTTTATTCCAGAAAATGGGATGGAGTAAAAGGCGCCGGATGCCGCAACGGGCTTGGAATGGAAGCAGAGACGGTCGGAGGATATGGCGGTGACTACGGCGAGCTCAAAGAGAGCTGGATCGGAAAGAGGGGATTTATCCGGTATTGGGATGAGCAGGCGAAGGTTCCGTATCTGTTTGACGGGGAGACATTTATCAGCTATGAGGACTGCGAGTCACTGGGTGTGAAAATTGCGTACCTGAAAGAAAAGGGTATGGGAGGCATTATGTTCTGGGAGTATAAATGCGATCCCAGCGGAGAATTACTTTCATTTATAAAGAAAAATATGTAGCGTAGTGACCCACAGCCGGTATGTGAAAAGGCTCCTCGCTCCGGTGTTCCTGAAAAATCGCAAGGAATCCTTTTTCGCATGGCGTCTGCCGCCGGTGGGCGGATGTACGTTGTGGAGACGGATAGGAAAAAAGAGAAAGGGATAGATAGAATCATGATCTCAGAAAATTTGAAAAAATATGCAACGGAAAAATTTGAGGGACGGAGAGAGCTTCTGGCTCCGGTGATGCCTGTTATCGAAGAAAAATTGAAACAGTGCAGTGAAGAAGAGGCTGTGCTGATGAAGTTTCTGTATGGCACGATGCCGGTAAGGGATGCGGGAGAATATGGATTTGATCTTTTTCTTTCGTACGTGAAGCATGCGCTGATGCTGCGGGAGAAGGTGGCATGGTGTAAGGAGCTGCCGGAGGATGTGTTTGTAAATTATGTGCTGTATGACCGGATCAATTCCGAGGATATTACGGACTGCAGACCGTTTTTTTACGAGCAGATTATGGGGCGTGTAGCCGGAATGAGTCTTTGGGAGGCAATTCTGGAGATTAATTACTGGTGTGCGGAGCATGCAACGTATGAGGCGACGGACAGCAGAACGGCATCTCCGATGACGATGTATCGGAGCGGAAAGGGACGCTGCGGCGAGGAGTCAACGTTTGCAGTTACGGCGTATCGGAGTGTCGGTATTGCGGCGCGGCAGGTCTATACACCAAGATGGGCGCACTGTGATGACAATCATGCATGGGTTGAGGTGTTTGTGGACGGCGAGTGGCATTTCCTTGGCGCCTGTGAGCCGGAAGAAGTGCTGGATACCGGCTGGTTCTCGGGTCCGGCGAATCGGGCAATTCTGATTCATACGCGGAACTTCTCGGATTATGTGAAGGAAAGTAACGAGGAGTATCTTGGAAAAGAAGGAGCGCTGTACTACTTTAACCATACAGATTTTTATGGCAGAACGAAGCTGGTGAAGATTCTTGTGAAGGATGAGAATGGAAAACCGGCTGCAGGAGCGCATATTGCGGTTGAAATCCTGAATATGGCAGAGTTTTTCCCGGCTGCAGTGATGATTGCGGATGCGGACGGAGAAGTTCAGATGACACTTGGCCTTGGCGATATCCGGGTACGGGCATTTGACGGAATACGCCGGGCAGAGGCAATGATGCGGATTGAGGAGGAGGATTCGCTGGAACTGGTGCTTCGTGAAGAGGCGGTTCCGGAAGCGGATGACAGGTGGCAGACGCTGGAAATCCGGGCACCGAAGGAGGTGCCGGTACGGAATGTCGTTGCCACAAAGGAGCAGAAGGAGCGCAATGCGGCACGGATGGCAGAGGCGGAACGGCTTCGGAAGGCACGGTTTGCAGCATGCTTTGATGAGAAAAAGGCTGCTGCGTATCCGGAAGCGGAAGAGATTTTCCACCGGGCAGGAGAGAATTTTGAGGAGGTTTATACATTCCTTTCCAAAGATGAAAATCCGAACCGGAAGAAGCTGCTGTTTTCGCTGGCTTTAAAGGATGCGAAGGACTTGAAGGCATCCGTTTTAGAGGATCATCTCGACTGCGAGCAGGGGGATCTGCCGGAGGAGATTTTCAGGAAGGATCTTCTTTGCCCGCGTATTTTCCTCGAGGAGCTGACGCCATATCGGAGCGTGATCCGCGGATTTTTTGAGGAAGAGACAAAACACAGCTTTGCGGAGCAGCCGGAACGGATTCTGGATTATCTTAAGAAGAATATTACCTTCCATGCAGAAGAAGAGTATGACACGATCATGGCAACACCGGTCGGCGTCCTTACGATGAAACAGGGAAGTCCTCTGGCGCAGAAGATTCTGTTTGTGGCAATCTGCCGGAGTCTCAATGTAGCGGCAAGACTGAATCCGGTGACACTGGAGCCGGAGTATTACCGTGATGGGGAATTCCACAGTGTGGAAACAGAAGCAGCTGTTTTGAAGGAGGAAACGGAAAGTGCGGTTCTGACACTGCGTGCGGAGGATGGAAGCGCATGGAAATACTATCAGACGTGGACTATCGGAAAGTGGAATGGAACGGTGTTTGAGACGCTGAATTACGAAGAAACCGCATTCAATGGCAAAACACTGGCTCTGACCCTGGAGCCGGGCTGCTATCGTCTGATTACAAGTATGCGTATGCCGAACGGTGACCAGCATGCCGCATACCGCGTGTTTGAACTGAAGGCGGGAGAAGCAAAAGAGATTTATCTGGAAACCGTGAAAAAAGAGCTGGATGAGCTGTTAGAGCACATCGAACTGCCGGAGATCACGCTGGAGGATCTGGATGGAAAGGCGCATACCCTGAACGATCTCACCAAAGACGGCCCGATCCTTCTGGCCTTCCTCGGAACCGGAGAGGAGCCGACCGAGCATGTTCTGAATGAGCTGATCGAAATCGCAGAGAAGTGGAACGCAAAAGACGCTGCCATGGCAGCCGTGCTCCGCACGAAAGCCGACCTGGAAAACACGACTTTCCAGAAAGCCCGCGCAGCAATCCACAACATGTCCCTCTACCTCGACCCATCCGACGACGCCCCGGCGATTGCCGAAAAAATGGGAATCGACGCAGAAAAACTCCCACTGCTGATACTCGCATTGCCGGGAAACATCGGCGGACGCGCTTATGCCGGATATAACGTCGGCAGCGTCGGACTGATGCTGCGGCTGATGGAAGAGGCGGCGAAAGCGTAAGTTAATACTAAAAAAACAGGCTGACGCATGAATGCGGCAGCCTGTTTTTTAAAGAACGCCCAGTTTTTTCAACTGTGCCACGCCATCTTCATATCCCGTAAAATGAATTCCATGAATCCCTGCCTGCTCTGCGGCCTCGACGTTTGCTTTGGTGTCATCGAGGAATACGCAGCGGTCCGGGGTGAGGGAGAATTTCTGGATCAGGTACTGGTAGATCTCCGGTTCCGGTTTTGTTAAATGGCAGGTGTAGGAGAAGAGGGTTCCGTCCATGTAGGGGAGAAAGGGCATTTTCTCTTTGGTGCGCTCGAAGAGGTCTCCGGAGTAGTTGGAGAGGATGTAGAGGCGGTAGCCTTTTTCTTTTAAGGAGCGTACCCAGCTTTCTGCATACGGCAGCGGGGTGATGGTTTCCTCGCAGTGGGCGAAAACCTCTTTGATTTCTTCGGTGTATTCCGGGGCGAGGGAGCAGAATCCTTTTACAATCTCCGCCGGTGTGAGAATTCCGCGGTCGAACTGGCGCCAGTAAGGGCTTTCGAAGGTTGCGGCGGCGATTGCTTTCGTCTTTTCCGGACCGAAAGCAAAGCGTTTCAGATAGGACTCGTAGTCCCAGTTGACGAGTACGCGGCCTACATCAAAAATAATGGTATCAATCATGACTGTTTTTCTCCTTTGTCTGATTTGTCGTTCTCATCGCGGTGCGACAGAACCTTGGCAACCAGCATCATGGCATAGATGAGCACTGGTACGGTAATCGCACAGTAGAGGCAGACCGTCAGCGCCTTGTGTGCAAACGGCGTGTCGATAAACGCAAAAATCATGGCGCCAAGCCCGAATCCGATCAGGACCGCGATGGAGAGAAGGGCGCCGATCTGTTTGAGTCGTTTCATAAAAATCTCCGATCGTTTACTGAAAATAAAATATAAAGAAACATAACCAAGTGTAGCACAGTTGAAAAGAAACATCCACCGCAAGTTTTAAGAATTTTTTAGAAAAAATTAATGGCGCTTTCGATTGCTTTTTTCCCTCAAAAGGGATAGAGTATTGGCATATACTTTGAAAAAGGAGAAACGAGAACAAAATGGATAAACTGAAAGAAAAACTTTCCCGCCTGATGTACGGCCGCTACGGCATCGATCAGCTGGGCAATTTTATGATGTGGGCGGCAGTTGCCATGATGATTTTCGGAGCGGTTGTACGGAGCTCCCTTATCTACACCCTGGCACTCGTCCTGATCGTCTGGGCGGATGTGCGCATTATGTCCAAGAACCATTCCAAACGGTATGCGGAAAACCAGAAATTCCTGGAACTGAAAAACCGCGTCGTCGGATTCTTCCGAGGCGGAACCCGTGCATTCAAGGATAAAGAGCACTGCTACTTCCGCTGCCCGTCCTGCCATCAGCAGGTGCGTGTGCCGAAAGGAAAAGGCCACATCGAGATCCGCTGCCCGAAATGCGGAACAAAATTCATCAAAAACACCTGATAAAAAGGAGCAGTGCGATTCATGTTTGGTTATGTGACCATCCGAAAGGATGACCTGAAAGTCAAAGATTACAACAAATATCAGGCATACTACTGCGGTCTGTGTCAGGATATCAAAGAGGCGTATGGAAAAAAGGGTCAGGCGATGCTGACGTTTGATATGACATTTCTTTCCATCCTGCTGACCGGGCTTTATGAGTGTGAGACAAAAGAAGAGGAGCATTACTGCTTTCTTCATCCCGGCAAAAAACATAAATGCCTGCGGAATAAATACACAAAATACTGCGCAGACATGAACGTGCTGCTCGCCTATTACAATCTGCTGGATGACTGGGAGGACGAGAAAAACTACGCGGCGTTTACAGCGGCAAAGGCTTTGAAAAAATCTGTGACACGCATCGAGGCATCGTATCCGCGCCAGACGAAAGCAGTGCAGGATTACCTCGAAAAGCTGCATGCATGCGAGAAGGAAAACAATCCAGACCTCGATCTTGCGGCAGGCTATACCGGAGAGGTGATGGCGGAGATCTATATTCCGGAGGAGGACATCTGGAGCGATGATCTGCGCCAGGTCGGCTTTTACATCGGAAAATTCATTTACCTGATGGATGCGCTTGATGACGTGGAAAAAGATAAAAAGAGCGGAAACTACAACCCGTTTCTGTCCATCGCAGATCAGCCGGACTTCGAGGAAAACGCAGAAAAAATCCTGCTGATGATGACGGCGGAAGCGTCGCGTGCATTTGAAAAACTTCCGATCCTGGAAAATGTAGACATTCTGCGAAATATATTGTATGCTGGTATCTGGGAAAAATACGAAATGCGAAAAAGCGCAAAAGAGCGCCAAAAAGAGGAGAAATAAAGACTGATGACAGATCCATATGAGGTGCTGGGCGTGTCCCGCGGGGCTTCGGACGATGAAATCAAAAAAGCATACCGAAAACTCAGCCGGACGTATCACCCGGATGCCAATATCAATAATCCGAATAAAGCAGAAGCAGAAGAAAAATTCAAACAGGTGCAGCAGGCGTACAAACAGATCATGGATGAACGCGAGCACGGCACCTCGTACCAGAGCGGAGGTTCGTCGTATGGCGGAGATGCTTACGGCGGCTATGGCCCGTTCGGCGGCTTCGACCCATTCGGCGGCGCGTACGGAAACGGCGGCTCCGCACGGAATGATTATGGAAATTCCGAGCAGGAAATGCGGCTGCAGGCGGCAGCCAACTACATCAACAGCGGCCACTTCCGCGAGGCGATGAACGTGCTGAACGACATTTCCGACCGCAGCGGAAAATGGTATTTCCTGCATGCGATCGCAAATTCGCGCCTCGGCAACAACATCAATGCCGTGCAGGATGCCGAGATGGCAGTCAAATTAGAACCGCAGAATCTGCAGTACCAGCAGCTTTTAAACCAGCTCCAGGGCAGCGGCCAGTGGTATTCCGACATGGGAAGCGGCTACGGCTATGAGAGAAGCGCCGGCGATCTCGGCAAATGGTGCTGCGAGTGCATGGCGATCAATGCGATCTGTAATTGCTGCTGCTGCGGCGGACGGGGATTTTTCTGCTGCTGATGAAAACGAAGTGTATAAAAACAAAAATACCGGGGAGAATAGGACTATCATCGAAATTCCCCTGTTCGATGAGACAGACAAAAGAAGAATAAGGAAATACTTATCCTCCCCTTAAAGACCCCGCTGCGGCCGCAAAAAACGGTCCGCCGCGGGGTCTTCCTTGTCTTTTCCGTACATCGAAAGTCCTTGTGTTTCCTGTCAAAACAGATTATAATGAAAGAGATCGCAATCATGACCGGAAGCCCGATTAGATTCAGAAAAATACGGCACGGATCAGATAAAGAAAACAGAAAGAGAGAAAAGCTATGGAACGAAAAACAGCATGGAATGAGTACAAGAAAAAAGATATGAAAAAGCTGGAAAAATTAAACGCCGGCTACCGCGCATTCCTGGACAACGGAAAAACAGAGCGCGAGTGCGTAAAAGAGAGCGTGCGCCAGGCGGAAGAGGCTGGATACGTAAACCTTGACACTTACGTAAAAGAAAACCGTGCATTAAAACCAGGCGACAAAGTTTACGCCGTATGCATGAAAAAAGCCATCGCACTGTTCCAGATCGGAACAAGACCGCTGACCGAAGGTATGAACATCCTCGGCGCACACATCGATTCCCCGCGTCTCGATGTAAAACAGAACCCGCTGTATGAGGACAACGGATTTACATATCTCGATACCCACTACTACGGCGGTATCAAAAAATGGCAGTGGGTAACCCTTCCACTTGCCATCCACGGTGTGGTAGCGAAAAAGAACGGCGAAGTCGTTGATGTTGTGATCGGTGAGGACGACAACGATCCGGTATTCTGCGTGACAGACCTTCTGATCCACCTCTCCAGAGAGCAGCAGACAAAACCGGCAAACACTGTTGTAGAGGGCGAAAACCTTGACCTTCTGATCGGAAGCCAGCCGCTCGAAGGAACTGAGAAAGAGGCAGTCAAAGCCATGACCTTAAAACTCTTAAACGACAAATACGGCATCGAAGAAGAGGATTTCCTCTCAGCAGAGCTTGAGATCGTACCGGCCGGAAAAGCACGTGAGCTTGGTATGGATGCCAGCATGATCCTTGCATACGGCCAGGATGACCGTGTATGCGCATACACCTCTCTTGTTGCAATGCTCGAAGTAGAAGCACCGGAGAAGACCTCCTGCTGCCTGCTCGTAGACAAAGAGGAGATCGGAAGCGTCGGCGCAACCGGTATGCAGTCTCATTTCTTCGAGAACACCATGGCAGAGCTGCTTGCACTTGCAGGAGAGGGAACAGAACTGGCCCTTCGAAGATGCCTTGCTTCCTCCAGAATGCTCTCTTCTGATGTCAGCGCAGCATTTGATCCGCTGTATGCAGCAGCATTTGAGAAGAAAAATGCAGCCTTCTTCGGAAAAGGTATCGTCATCAACAAATTTACCGGTTCCGGCGGAAAAGGCGGTTCCAACGATGCCAATGCAGAGTATGTCGGAGCACTCCGCGCTATTTTCGATGATGCCAAAGTAAACTGGCAGACCGCAGAGCTTGGTAAAGTTGATGTCGGAGGCGGCGGAACCATCGCTTACATCATGTCCCTGTACGGCATGGAAGTCATCGACTCCGGTGTACCGGTATTAAGCATGCATGCTCCATGGGAAGTAACCAGCAAAGCAGATGTTTACGAGGCCAAGAAGGCCTATGTGGCATTTTTGAAAAACGCATAAATAATATTGAGGAGGTTTGAAACGTTTGGACAGTGACATAGTCGGCAGTATTCTTTTGCAGGTCGTATTGATAGCGGTCAATGCGGTATTTGCCTGCGCGGAGATCGCTGTGGTCTCCTGCAACGACGCTAAACTGGAAAAAATGGCACAGGAGGGAAACAAAAGAGCGGCGAAGCTGTTTCATCTGACGGAACAGCCATCCCGTTTTCTTGCAACGATACAGGTGGTCATCACTCTGTCCGGTTTTCTCGGAAGTGCCTTTGCAGCAGAAAATTTTTCGGATCGAATCGTTTCTGCTCTTGTGGACGCGGGTATGAAGATTCCGGAAAAGACACTGGATGCGATTGCCGTTGTGCTGATTACGCTGCTTTTATCTTATATCACCCTGATCTTTGGCGAACTGGTGCCGAAAAGGATTGCAATGCAGAAGGCTGAGCAGATTGCGCTCGGGATTTCCGGTCTTGTAAGCGGTGCTTCGAAAGTGTTTGCACCGCTTGTGTGGCTGCTGACTGCATCGACAAACGGTATCCTGCGCCTTCTGGGGATCGATCCGGATGAGGACGACGATCAGGTGACGGAGGAAGAAATCCGAATGATGGTAGATGCCGGTAGCGAAAAAGGCGCGATCGACAATGAAGAAAAAGATATGATTCAGAACGTATTTGAGTTCGATGATCTGACCATTGATGAAATCTGCGTCCACAGAACCGATGTAGATCTTCTGTGGCTGGAAGACTCGATGGAGGAGTGGGAGCAGCTCATCCATGAGAGCCGCCACTCGTATTACCCGGTCTGCGGCGAAACTGTGGACGATATCATCGGCGTTCTGGATGCCAAGGATTATTTCCGGCTTCGCACCAAGGACCGCGATCATGTCATGAAAGAAGCAATCAAACAGCCTTATTTTGTTCCTGAAAACATCAAGGCTGCCACGCTGTTCCAGAACATGAAAAAGACCGGCAACTATTTTGCCGTGGTTCTGGATGAGTACGGCGGCATGGATGGAATTATCACCGTGCGTAACCTGATCGAGCAGCTTGTCGGGGACTTGAATGATGAGGCGGAGATCGGGCAGCCATCGGAAATTGAGCTGATTTCCACAGACATCTGGAAAATCATGGGAAGTGCCTCGTTGGATGATGTGGCGGAGGAACTGAAGATCAAACTGCCGGTCGATGAATATGAAACGTTCGGCGGCTACATTTTCGGCGAACTCGGTGCGGTTCCGGATGACGGCAGCCAGTTTGAACTCGAGACCGACGATCTCTGGATCAAGGTCATGCGGGTCAAAGAACACCGCGTGGAAAATACGGTGGTAAAGAAACTGCCTCCGAAAGAAAAAGGAGAGCAGGAGGAACGTAAGGAGAGGGAATGAAACGTGAACTGGATACAGCAGACCGGAAAATTGTGGAACTGCTGCAGGAAGATGCAAGGCTTCCGCTCAAAAGTATTGCAGACAAGGTAAGTCTCACTTCGCCGACGGTTTCGGCGAGAATCGACCGCCTGGAAAAGGACGGGGTGATCACCGGCTACCGCGCGAGTGTGAACCCGGAGGTTTTCGACTATCGGATCAAGGCATTCATCAATCTGGAGGTTGAGCCGGTGCGGAAAAAGGAATTCTATCCGTACATCACCGACTGCCCGAATGTGATCGAGTGCAACTGCGTGACCGGCGACTATTCGATGCTGATGGAGGTTGTGTTCCACACGACATCTGAGCTGGATCAGTTTATCGGCCAGCTTCAGCATTTTGGAAGAACGAAGACGCAGATCGTGTTCTCTACATCGGTGGAACACAGAGGAATTCCGCTCGGCGATACCAGAATCCCGATTCTGGAGCAGGAAGAAGAAAAAGGTTGATTTTCCGCGGACTTTCCGATATACTAAAGCGTGTTACAAAAACCGGAATCCCGCTAGGGGACGGCGCGAAAAAACGCGCTCAGAGAAACAGATAAAGGATGGATAATAACATGAGTTTATTACAGAATTGGCGTGATATCGCCTATAATCAGGAAGCAGACAAAAAACAGCTCCAGCAGTTCTGGACCAATTATTTCCTGATTGAGAAAAACATTTACGAGCAGCTTCTTTCCAACCCGGATGAAGTGGTAAAAGGAACCGTAAAAGAGCTGGCAGAGAAATACAAAGTGGACGTTATGACCATGGTTGGTTTCCTGGACGGCATCAACGACAGCCTTGTGATCCCGAACCCGATCGAGGAGATGGAAGAGGATACCGTTGTTACACTGGCTTACGATAAAGAGCTTCTGTACAAAAACATGGTAGACGCAAAAGCAGACTGGTTGTACAACCTGCCGATGTGGGATGAGATCTTCACAGAAGAGCAGAAGAAAACGCTTTACATGGAGCAGAAAAAATCCGGCACTGTAATCAAAGGCAAAAAAATCGGAAGAAACGATCCATGCCCGTGCGGAAGCGGAAAGAAATACAAATACTGCTGCGGTAAAAACGCATAAGAAAGAATTTTCGAGAAGAGACCGGGGAGCCGAAAGTTGAAAGGCTTCGCGGTCTATTTTTCTATGAAGAGGGAGAAGCAGAATGCAGGAGACGGTAGTTTATCTGAAAAAAATTACGCAGCCGGAGGGCGAAAAAAAAGAGCTGGAACGGGAACTCTCGCAGTGCGGATGGGAGCTGTTCCGGATGGGAATGAAGGAACAGTATGGGCTGGATGGAGAAAAGATAATGATCGAACGGAATGCGCACGGAAAACCGTACCTGCCAGGGCATCCGCAGATCTGTTTTAATATTTCTCATTCGGGGGAATACGCTGCCTGCGCTTTTGCTTCCATTCCGATCGGCATGGATCTGCAGCAGCACCGCCGCGCTGCCTGGGAGCGCATGGCAGAACGGTATTTTTCCGCCGAAGACCAGAAACGCCTTGCCGCAGCGGAGAATGCTGAAACGCTGTTTTTCCGGATCTGGACCGAGGAGGAGAGCTACGGCAAGTGGAGGGGAACCGGTCTTTCGGGTTCTCTTGGAACGGAAAAGAAAGAGGGCTTCTGCACACATTTCAGTCCTGAGAAAGGATATGAAGGCGCCGTCTGGGCAGCGGAGCCCGTGAAAATCTGCATGAAAAGAATAGAACCATAAAAACCGTGCATAACCTGTCCCGCCATCTCATATATATAACGATAAGAGGTGGTGAAGATGAAAAGGACAGGAAGACAAAAGGATATTGTTACGCCAGAGAAAAAACAGGAGCAAAGGGAACTTTTGCGCCTGTTTTCTGCAAATATACGGAAAATTCTGAAAAACACAGATCTGCTGGCCGATGACCTGCAGGAAATCCGTCTGCGGACCGGCGCGCCGCTTCTGGTGGTCGCAAAGGATCAGGAGTACTTTCTGACCCCGGACGGAGCACTGACCGGGGAGTGGGAGAAAGGTTATCCCGTCTCACCGACGGATATCCGCGATACGATGGATTACATAGGAAGTTTTTCCCTCTACGCCTACGAGGATGAACTGCGGCAGGGTTTTCTGACCGTGGAGGGCGGCCACCGGATCGGCATTGCCGGAAAGACGGTAATCGAAGGGGAAAAGGTGAAAGGCATCAGCCATATATCCTGCATCAACGTGCGGGTTGCTCATGAGAAAAAGGGCTGCGCGGACCGAGTGATGCCGTACCTTTGGGAAGACGGCCGTTTCCTGCACACCCTGATTGTCTCCGCACCCGGCTGCGGCAAAACGACGATGCTGCGCGATATCATCCGCCAGATTTCGGACGGGGAGTCGCCGTATCCGGGGCTGACCGTCGGTGTGGTCGATGAACGGAGCGAGATCGCAGGCTGCTATCTCGGCGTTGCGCAGAATGATGTCGGCATCCGCACCGATGTGCTCGACTGCTGTCCGAAGGCGGAGGGCATGATGATGCTGATCCGCGCCATGTCGCCCGATGTGGTGGCAGTCGATGAGATCGGAACGGGCGAGGACATCCGTGCGATCGAGTCCGTCGTTAACTGCGGGTGCAAGCTGCTCGCGACCGTGCATGGCAATTCCATGGAGGATATGAAGCAGAAGCCTCTCCTGAACCGCCTCGTGGAATCCCACGTTTTCGAGCGGTACATCGTGCTGGATGCGAAACCCCGCGCCGGAAGTGTACAGGCTATTTTTGACGGAAGAGGAACGACACTGTACCGAAGGGAGGCGTTTCTGTGATGCGGCTTGCAGTTTTACTGGCGGCTTCTCTTGCCTGCGTCGGGATCGGCTTTGCAAAGAGTGCGGCGCTGTCGGCCCATGTGAAAGATCTGGAAACACTGCAGAAAATTATCCAGTATCTGCGTGGAGAGATTGTGACGGCGGCTTCCCCGCTGCCGGATGCGTTCTGGGAGACGGGAAGGCGGATGCGGGATCCGTACCGGGATTTTTTACAGGATATTTCCGAGGATATGCGCCGCCCGGACGGAAAGACACTGCCGGCGATTCTGGAAGAGAATACGGCAGTCCACCTGGCGGACACACGCCTTACAAAAGAAGAAAAAGAAGAGCTGCAGGAGGCCGGATGCAGCCTTGGCACCGGGGACCGCGCCATGCAGAAGGCGAATCTGGACCGGTATGAGGCACGCCTTGTGCAGCGGATCGCGGAACTGCAGAAAGGATTGCCGGAAAGGAAGAGGCTCTGTCAGAGTCTTGGAATCATGGGAGGCCTTTTTTTATTTTTGATTCTGGTTTAGGGCGTGTCTGAAAACGGAGGAGCAGGCGTGGAGGTCGGGATTCTATTTAAAATCGGGGCAGTCGGGATTCTGGTATCGGTCCTGTGCCAGGTATTAAAACACAGCGGCCGGGAAGAACAGGCATTTCTTGCAAGCCTTGCCGGTCTTGTGCTGGTGCTGTTCTGGATTCTTCCCTATATTTCCGCTCTGTTTGAGGACATCAAACAACTGTTTACAATTTAAGAGCAGGGAGAAAAAACGGAGGGGATCATATGGATATACTTCGGATCGCTGCGCTTGGCACGGCGGGCGTGCTGCTTGGAATCACAGTAAAGGGAGCAAAGCCGGAATTTGCCCTCCTTGTGACGGTCGGTGCCGGCCTCTGCATTCTTGCCGGGACCGTCGGAAAAATGCAGTATCTGCTCGGCATGCTCGCACAAATGAAATCGTATCTCCCGGTGGACTCATCGTATCTGAATACACTGCTGAAAATGCTTGGGATCACGTATGTGGGGCAGTTTTCCGCCGGGATCTGTAAGGATGCGGGCTATTCTTCCATTGCAGGGCAGATTGAACTGTTCGCCCGCCTGGCGGTCCTTGCCGTCAGTATGCCAGTGCTGCTCGCTCTGCTGGAAACGGTTCATGATTTTCTGTAAAAAAGCCGGATGGGGCATGGCGCTGCTTTTTCTGTGTCTCATTTTCGGAACGGGAAGAACGCAGAAAATCGAAGCAGCGGATACCGAAACGGATCAGGCAGCAGCAGCGCAGGACGAACTTCTTGCAGAACTCGACTTCGATGCAATCCAGCAGGAAGTGGACAGCCTGCTGTCCAGCCAGCAGTTTTCTTTTGCCGGTACGGTGCGTTCTCTTTTGCAGGATGGCGATCCCTTCCGCACCTTCCGTGCCGGAAATGCCGTTCTCTCCTGTGCCAAAACAGCATTCCTTGCGCAGAAGGGGCTGATGAAGGAGCTGTTTCTCCTCGTTCTGGCAGGCGCGGTGCTCGGCAGTTTTTCCTCTCTCTTTGAAGGAAAACAGGTCAGGGACGCCAGTTTTTATATGGTCTATCTGCTTGCGCTTGCACTGATTCTGAAAAATTTCCAGTCGAGCGGGGAAAACCTGAAAGCTGTCATCACATCGCTGGTCGCTTTTATGCGGATCCTGACGCCATCCTACTATCTGGCGGCCGCGGCCGCCGGGGGCGCATCATCAGCCGTGATGTTTTATCAGATGCTCCTTCTAGTGATTCTAGCTGTCGAAAAGCTTCTGCTCGCCCTCGTCCTCCCGATGATCCATATCTATCTGCTCATCGCCCTTGTAAACGATCTTTCCGGCGAGGAGATTTTGTCCCATATGACAGAGCTGCTGGAAACCTGCGTGAACGGCCTTTTAAAATCGTCGCTCGGCGTACTTGTGGGAATGCAGATGATCCGGAATCTGATCGCACCGGCGCTCGATTCCCTGCGGCAGATGGCACTCTGGCGGACTGCCGGAATGATTCCCGGCATCGGAAATGCGGTGAATGCTGTAACCGAGTTGGTGGCAGGCTCCGCAGTGCTGATCCGCAACTGCTTTGGCGTGACGGCAATGCTGGTACTGCTCGCAGCAGGCATGGTCCCCGCCGTTCAGCTTCTCGTTTCGGGTCTTTCCTTCCGCCTTCTCGCCGCGGCGGCGCAGCCCGTCTCGGACAAGCGGATCGCGGGATGTCTTGCGGCGGCAGGAAAAGGATATGCGATGCTTCTGCGTCTCCTTCTGACCGTAGAAGTCCTGTTTCTGCTGACGATTGCAATCCTGGCGGGAACTTTTTCCTAGAGCTTGTCTGAAAAAGGCTTTTCGTGAGCTGCGAGTCCCAGTTTGTGGGAGATTTTATCCGAATGAGGGCGGCGTAGCGGGCTACGGCAACCGAATGAGGGTAAAATATACCGCAAAGTGGGGATTGCAGCTTGCGGAAATGGTTTTTCAGACACGCTCTAGCGTGTAGTTGGGCAGGCAGCGGCGGGAGGCGGCATGGTAGAAGAGATTCTGCAGTGGCTTAAGAATATTTCAATTTTTCTGATTTTTATGACAACTGTGCTGAACCTGATCCCGGAGAAGGAGGACAAGAAGCCGGTTCAGTTTTTTCTTGGAATTGTGATGGTACTGATTTTTTTCCAGCCCGTGCTAAAAGCGGGAGGTTTGGAGCAGAAAATGGCGCAGACGCTCGACCGTCTGACGCTGGAAGAGGAGGCAGCAGCAATGGAAAATGTACAGATTCGTGCAGAAAGCTTTGAAAAACAGTATTACGTGGGCGCCTGGGAAAAAGAGACGGAGCGCCAGATCCGGATGTATCTGTCAGAGAGCGGCATTCCGGGGGCAGCCGTTTCGGTAACGCTGGAGCCGGGAAACACCGGTGAGGCAAAAGAGATCCGCATTGAAGCGCCGATGCGGCAGACGAGCATTTACCGCGAAGAACAGAAAAAACAGCGGGAAATGCTCGATGAAAAGCTGACAGAGATCAAAAGTGTTTTAAGTGAGGTCTACGGAACCGATCCGGCGCATATTATGGTAGAGATTTCGGAATAGGCCTATGAGGGAAAAGGCAGCGGCGTTTTTCCGGAAACAGAAAAAGGAGCAGTGGATGCTGTACTTCCTGCTGGCGGCAATCGGCGTTGTCCTGCTGCTGCCGACGGGAACAAAAAAGACCGGTGAGGAGACAGAACAGCCGCAGGAGACGGCTGCGCGTCCGGCGGGAGATGCGGGACTTTCGGTGCAGGAGGAGATGGAACAGCGCCTTTGTGACGCACTTTCCCAGATGGACGGTGTGGGCGCAGTGCACGTCGTGGTGACGCTGGAATCCACAGGAAAAAAGATTGTGGAAAAAGATGTTCCAACGCGGAGCACAACGGAGGAAAACAAGAAGGGAGAGGAGACCGGAAGCGTTACATCCTCGTCGCAGGATGAGGCAACTGTCTATGAAAAGACACAGAACGGGGCCGAGACACCGTATGTGGTTTCCGAGGAGTACCCGGCAGTGCGCGGCGTGCTCGTTATCGCAGAAGGCGGGGGAAACCCGGTGACGATACAGGAGATTCAGGAGGCCGTGATGGCATTATTTCAGGTGGGCGCAAATAAGATTAAAGTAGTCAAAATGAAGTAAAGGAGTCAAATGCGTGGAAAAATTAGAACAGGAAATGAATGCACCTGAGAAAATGGCAGAGACACCATCGCCGAAAAAGACGGCCGGGAAAAAGAAAAAATTCCGGAAAAACCAGGTCATCATCACCGCCCTTGCGATCATGATTGCCGTCGCCGGATACATCAACTATGCGGACAGCACCCTGTCCACCAAAGGAACGGCAGACGGAACCACCGCAGACACAAGCACCGTATTAAAAGACATCTCCAGCCTTGACACCGACATCACCGATGAGGTGGACGCCGGAGCCGCTGGCGATTCCTCGCGGACCATCACAGAAACACCGGGAGAGGCTGTCCTTGCCGGGGCATCTACATACATGGCCCAGGCCAAAATCGACCGGGAACAGATCCGTTCCCAGAATAAAGACACCTTAAACGAAATCATCAACAACACCAACCTCTCCGAAACCGAGCGCCAGAGCGCCGTCCAGAGCATGGTGGAAATGACGGAACTCGTAGAAAAAGAGTCGGCAACCGAACTCCTCCTCGAAGCCAAAGGCTTCAACGATGTCGTCGTAAACCTGACCGGCGAAACCGCCGACATCGTCGTTCCGATGAAAGAAGTAACCGAGGAACAGCGTGCCCAGATCGAAGACATCGTAACCCGCAAAACCGGAATCGGCGTAGAAAACATCGTCATCACCCCCATGAGTTCCGCCGCCGACACAGCCGCAGAGGAGAGTGCTCAGTAAATTTTGATATCCACGTAAAAAATCCGGAAACGCAAAATCATGCGTTCCCGGATTTTTTCACGTAATTCTATTTAATTTGCACCATGTGCCGTTCTTGCAACCGTCTGCAGTGCTTTCTTCACCGGCGGCAGCGAGATCAGAATCACCGTCAGTACACCTTCAGCCAGCAGATAGCTGTAGTTGTAAATAATCGGATACAGCGCCTTCAAAGACTGCGGGAAATTCTCCGGCATATAATCCATCCAGTACAGATATCCGCCTAACGTATGGAAAAATCCCCTCGCCAGCACAGCCACAATATACCCGATCAGCAGCCCGTTTTTCTTCTTTCCAAAGAATCCGGCCACACCCAGCGCCGCAAACGCAAACACATAATCACAGCACACCTGGAACAGCGACAGCACATACGGCCCCTGGATAAACTGCAGCAGTCCATAAGCAAAACCAACGAGAATACCCGTCTTCGCCCCATACCAGTTCGCAATCAGCACAATAAACAGCATCGAAAACAACGTAACCGATCCCCCGTACGGCAGCTCAAACACCTTCACATACGAAGTCACAAACGCCAGCGCCATCCCCATCGCACAAAACGCCAGCTTCCTTGCATCCATTCCCGTCCCCTTACTCTTCTGAGCAGAAAGAACCGAAGCAATCACCACCAGCGCCACCATCAGCACCACGCATCCAACATAACCGGCCGTCGTCAGTCCGCCGTCAGCAGTAACAAAAAAACTCATAAAAAAACCTCCTTCGCATTCCGCTTGGAGGGGCTCACATAAAAACACAGTCCCGAATCACCTCCGAAACCACGTTCCAGCTTCCCTACGCAGGAATTATCCCGTTCAGGTAGTGAGGTCCGTGAGCTTATCCCTGTCCCACGTTCTCAGCCAAAGGCTCCCCTAGCGTCTTATTATTTTAACGTATTAAAGTATACCAACCTCCCCCTTATTTGTCAACCCGTCCGTTTTTTCATCCAAATACATGTTGACAAGAAGTACATACAAGTGCTATATTACAATTAGTTCAATCATTAAACTAATTGTACGAAAGGAGCACCAACACAATGCAGATTCTGAAAGTAACAGACGAAGCATTCCGCCAGTACGGCAAAGTCATCAAAGACCTCGACGTCAGCGACATCATCACCGCCATGTCCGAGACCCCATGTCCCGACGACGTAGTCTACGAGCCTTCCATTGAAAGCCTCGAAGCCTGCAAAAGCGCCCAGTCCGTATCCGACAGCCTCTACGGCGGCATGCCGATCCAGATCGGCTACTGCAACGGCCACAACCATTTACTGAACGCCGTAGAATACCACCGCGACAGCGAAATCAACATCGCCGTAACCGACCTGATCCTGATCCTCGGAAAAGAACAGGACATCACCGAAGACCACACCTACGACTCATCCAAAATGGAGGCCTTCTTAATCCCGGCCGGAACCACCATTGAAGTCTACGCAACCACCCTCCACTACGCACCATGCAACGTGGCAGCCAGCGGCTTCAAATGCGTCGTAGTCCTTCCAAAAGGAACCAATACCGACATCACCCTGGAAGAAAAACACACCCCGGAAGACGACCTGCTCTTCGCCAGAAACAAATGGCTCTTAAGCCACCCGGATGCAAACATCGCCGGAAGCGTAGCAGGCATCAAAGGAGAAAACCTCTCGGTAAAATAAAACCAGAGACAAAACCAGAAATCAGAAACACTGCCCCAAAAGAGCAGTTCTGAACATAAAAAGAAACCAAAAACCAAGAAAACCCAAAAAGGAGGATCTTCAAAAATGATCAACAATACACCGGAAATCAAATTAGGTATCGTTGCAGTAAGCCGTGACTGCTTCCCGAACAGCCTTTCCGAGAACAGAAGAAAAGCAGTCGTAAAAGCATACGACGGAGAAATCTACGAATGTCCAATCATCGTCGAGAATGAAATCGACATGATGAACGCACTCGAAGACCTGAAAAAAGCAGAGTGTGATGCACTTGTTGTATACCTTGGAAACTTCGGACCGGAGACCGAGGAAACCCTGCTTGTAAAATACTTCGACGGACCTTGCATGGTAGTAGCAGCAGCAGAAGAGACCGGCGACGACCTTGTAGGCGGACGCGGCGATGCATACTGCGGCGTTCTGAACGCAAGCTACAACCTGAAACTGCGCAACCTGCACGCATACATTCCGGAGTACCCGGTTGGCGATGCAGAAGACGTAGCAGCCATGATCAAAGATTTCGTACCGGTTGCAACTGCAGTTGTAGCTGTTAAGAACCTGAAAATCATCAGCTTCGGACCGCGTCCGACCAACTTCCTGGCATGTAACGCACCGATCAAACAGCTGTACAACCTCGGCGTAGAAATTGAAGAGAACTCCGAGCTTGACCTGTTTGAAGCATTCAACAAACACGCAGGCGACGAGAGAATCCCGGCAGTCGTAGAAGATATGGCAAAAGAGCTCGGCGAAGGAAACCTGAAACCGGAAATCCTGCCGAAACTGGCTCAGTACGAGATCACCCTGTTAGACTGGATCGAAGCACACAAAGGATCCAGAAAATACGTAACCCTGACCGGAAAATGCTGGCCGGCATTCCAGACACAGTTCGGATTCGTTCCTTGCTATGTCAACAGCCGTCTGACCAAGATGGGCATCCCGGTATCCTGTGAGGTAGATATCTACGGAACACTGTCCGAGTTCATCGGAACCGTTGTATCCAAAGACACCGTAACACTCCTCGACATCAACAACACCGTTCCGAAGGATATGTATGAAAGCGAAATCAAAGGCAAATTTGATTACACCTTAAAAGATACCTTCATGGGATTCCACTGCGGAAATACCGCTTCCACCAAACTGGCATTCTGCTCTATGAAATATCAGATGATCATGGCAAGAACCCTTCCGGAAGAAGTAACACAGGGTACCCTCGAGGGAGATATCGTTCCTGGAGACATCACCTTCTATCGTCTGCAGAGCACATCTGACGCAAAACTGCGCGGATACATCGCAGAGGGCGAGGTTCTTCCTGTAGCAACACGTTCCTTCGGAAGCATCGGTATCTTCGCTATTCCGGAGATGGGCAGATTCTACCGTCACGTACTGGTAGAGAAAAACTATCCGCATCACGGCGCAGTAGCATTCGGACACTTCGGAAAACCGTTATTCGAAGTATTCAAAATGCTCGGTGTTGAAGTAGATGAGATCGGCTACAACCAGCCGAAGGGTGTTCGTTACCCGACAGAGAATCCGTGGGGCTAATCCGTTCCGGAAGATTCACTGAAAAATAAGAAAGATATGCAGTAACGCATAAGCAAAAGGGCGGAGCAGAGATCTAGGTCTGCTGCCGCCCTTTTTGAAAAAGAGTAGAAAAAGGAGATTCGACATGTATTTTATTGGTGTTGACCTTGGTACTTCCGCTGTCAAACTGCTTCTGATGGACGAGGAAGGCAAAATTGTAAATATTGTATCGAGAGAGTATCCGCTGTATTTCCCGCATCCAGGCTGGTCTGAGCAGAAACCGGAAGACTGGTGGGAGCAGAGCAAAGAGGGAATCCGCGAGCTGGTAAAAGACGTAGACAAATCCCAGGTAGCCGGCATCAGCTTCGGCGGCCAGATGCATGGCCTTGTCATCCTGGATGAGAACGATAACGTCATCCGCCCGGCGATCCTCTGGAACGACGGCCGTACCGCAAAACAGACCGATTATCTGAACACCGTAATCGGAAAAGAAAAACTCTCCGAGTACACCGCAAACATTGCATTTGCAGGCTTTACCGCACCGAAGATTCTCTGGGTGAAAGAAAATGAGCCGGATAACTTCGCAAAAATCTGCAAAATCATGCTTCCAAAAGATTACCTGGCATACCGTCTCTCCGGCGCATTCGTAAGCGACTACTCCGATGCATCGGGCATGCTTCTGATGGATGTCAAGAACAAATGCTGGTCTAAAGAGATGGCAGAAATCTGCGGTATTTCCCTGGAGATGCTGCCGGAGCTCCATGAGAGCTTTGACGCTGTCGGAACCTTAAAACCGGAAGTAGCAGCAGAACTTGGACTGCCGGAGACCTGTAAAGTTGTAGCAGGAGCCGGAGACAACGCAGCAGCCGCAGTCGGAACCGGAACCGTAGGCGACGGCATGTGCAACGTTTCCCTTGGTACAAGCGGAACCGTATTCATTTCCAGCAGCAAATTCGGCGTAGACAGCCACAATGCCCTGCACGCATTCGCACACGCAGACGGCCACTATCACCTGATGGGATGCATGCTGAGTGCAGCTTCCTGCAACAAATGGTGGATGGATGAAATCATCCGCACAAAAGAATATACAAAAGAGCAGGAGAACATCACAAAACTTGGCGAGAATAATGTCTTCTTCCTGCCGTATCTGATGGGCGAGCGTTCCCCGCACAACAACCCGGATGCAAGAGGAACCTTTATCGGCCTGACCATGGACACCACAAGAGAGGATATGACCCAGGCTGTTCTCGAGGGCGTTGCCTTTGCGATCCGCGATTCCTTTGAGGTAGCAAAATCCCTCGGCATCCAGATCGAGAGAACGAAAATCTGCGGAGGCGGTGCAAAGAGCCCGCTGTGGAGACGCATGATCGCAAACGTGCTGAACATCAAAGTGGACCGTATTGAGTCCGAGGAAGGCCCGGCACTTGGCGGAGCCATGCTGGCAGCCGTTGCCTGCGGTGTCTTTTCATCCGTAGAAGAGGCGGCAGAAAAAATTGTTCGTGTGACAGAGACCATCGAGCCGGAACCGGAACTGGTTGAGAAATATGAGCACCAGTATCAGAAATTTGCAAAGATTTATCCGACCGTAAAAGATCTGTTTACAGAGCTGCTGTAATAAAAAGAGGTAAGAAATAAGATGAAGAAAGTGGAACATGGGAAAACATTTGACCGGAATGCAGCAAACCCGCCGGCGTTTGAAATCTTTCACAACACCGTGACAGAAGGCTATCCGAAGCACTGGCATACCGCAATTGAAATTATCATGCCGACCAGAGGCGAATATGAGGTTGTTGTCGGAAAAGACAGCTATAATCTCAAAGAGGGCGACATCATTATGATCAATTCCGGCGTTGTACACGGAATGAGATTCGTATCCCAGGGAGAACGGATTGTCATGCTGGTGGAACCGGGCTGTGTGGAGAATCAAGAAGAAATGGAAACAATTTTCCTGCGGCTTCCGGCCATCTACTTCAAAAAAGAGGATGAGGAAGATCCCTTCTATCTGTTTCTACGCAGCCAGATTCTGGAAATGGTGCGGGAATACGATAATGAGAGCGCAGTGATGACGCACAGAATCTGTACCGGCCTCAAAGAGCTTTTTTCAGAGTTTGGCCGTAAGGGCTTTTCGGATGCCAACGCGCAGAATACGTTCGGGGCAATGAAGCAGCAGGAATATATAGAGGCTGTTTTAAGCGCCTGCCGTTATATCAATGTCCATTACATGGAGAATCTTTCTCTCGAGGAAGTAGCTGCGGTCAGCGGATTTTCCAAGTTCCACTTTACCAGAATTTTCAAGCAGTACATGAACATGACATTCTATGAGTACCTCAATTCTAAACGCGTCAAACGCGCAGAGGAGCTTCTGTACGACAAAAAGATGAGTATCACGGATGTGGCGATGAATTCCGGATTCTCTTCTTTAAGTGCCTTCAACCGTACCTTCAAGACGGTAAAGGCCTGTTCGCCGAGCGATTACCGCAGACAACGGGAGTCGATGGTACAGGCTTTGCTGATGCAGGGATAAAAGGACTTGTATTTCACACTTTACTGTGCTAAAATGGTAGTATTCCGAGTTATAAGAATGAGATGGGGACTTAATTTTCGTACAGGAGGGCTTGAAATGAACAAGAAACTTCATTCAGAAGCAGTAGACCAGCTTTTTGAGGCAATTTTGTGTCTGAAGAATAAGGAAGAATGCTATACTTTTTTTGAGGATGTATGCACCATCAATGAACTGCTTTCGCTGTCGCAGCGGTTTGAAGTGGCGAAAATGCTGCGGGAGAAGAGAACGTATCTGGAAATCTCCGAAAAGACGGGAGCATCCACGGCGACGATCAGCCGCGTGAACCGTTCCTTAAGCTATGGAAACGACGGATATGAGATGGTGTTTGAACGGATGGAAAAGAAAGAAAATGTGTAAAATCAAAAAAGACGGTGCGATTCCAACGCAGCCGTCTTTTTTGATTACACGTTTGCTCTTAATTTTTCTTTTTCGGATCAGAAGGCGCCGCGAGGGATGCCAGTTCATCCACCATGTGCTCGATCATCTGTTTTTTCAGATAGACATCGAAACTCAGCAGACAGATAAACGAAAAGAGCTGGAGAAATTCCCGGTCCTCCTCCGGTGAGCTGCCGAACATGGACTTGGATACATCCGCTTTTTTCAGAAGATCTTCTTTTACGGATGCAATTTCTTCTTTTTCCATCTGGAAAATTTCGTCGTAGATATCTTTGATGGAAAAGCCGCTCTCCGTGCCGAAATACCGATTGGTGATCGGGGCGAGCAGTGTCTGGATATCCGTGATCGAGAGGATGTTTTTAAAGTAGTAAATAAAAACCAGAAGCATCATGTGCTCCGGCGAATATTTCTTTTTGACCGGCGGCGGGAGCAGCTTGTTTTTTGCATAGTTGTTGATCATTGTTTTTGTCAGAACCTTATCGGACTCGAAGCGGCGCGAAGAAGCGAGCTGTGCGTCCATAAAGGTCGTGACCTGGTCCATATATAAAGCAATGTTCGGGATTTCCCCCGGGCGGATGCCTTCGAGAGAATCCAGTGAATTCAGTAAATCATGAAGAATTTTATCTGAGTCTATCGTCATTTGTTATCACCTCACTGTTCCCATTATATAGTTTTTAATACCAGATAGCAAGGACTTTGCGAAAAAAGTTTCCATGATAAAAATGCAACGTATGTTCGTTCTTACTTGTAACCGGGGCGGATTTGTTATATACTGAGATGCATGTGAAAAGATTCGAAGCAGATGAAGGAGAAAGAACATGAATCAGACAGAAACAGGATTAAACCCGATGCAGATGGAAGCTGTGGAGTACACCGAAGGGCCGCTTCTGATCCTTGCAGGTGCCGGTTCGGGAAAGACGAGGGTACTGACGCACCGCATCGCCTCCCTAATCCGGGACAAAGGCGTCAATCCGTGGAATATTATGGCGATCACCTTTACGAACAAGGCCGCCGGAGAAATGCGTGAGCGTGTCGATAAAATCGTGGGATACGGATCGGAGCGGATCTGGGTCAGCACCTTCCATTCCAGCTGCGTGCGGATTCTGCGCCGCCATGCTGAACGTCTGGGATACGCCAACAATTTTGCAATTTACGATACCGATGACCAGAAATCGCTGATCAAGGACATCATGAAACGGCTCCAGATGGATCCGAAACTGTACCGCGACCGTGCGATCATGGCGGCAATTTCGTCCGCAAAGGATGAGATGATCGAGCCGGACCAGTACCGGATTGACGCGGGAATCGACTGGAAGCTGCAGAAGTATGCGGCAGTTTATGCGGAGTATCAGGCAGAGTTAAAGAAAAACAATGCGATGGACTTCGATGATCTGCTGGTACAGACCGTAAAATTATTCCAGCAGTTCCCGGAAGTGCTCGACTATTATCAGGAGCAGTTCCGCTATATCATGGTCGATGAGTATCAGGATACCAACACGGTTCAGTTCCGCTTTGTGAGCCTTCTGGCGGCAAAATACCGCAATCTCTGCGTTGTCGGCGATGATGATCAGTCGATCTACAAATTCCGCGGGGCGAATATTGAAAATATTCTGAGTTTTGAGCATGTATTCCCGGATGCGAAGGTCATTAAACTGGAGCAGAATTACCGTTCCACGCAGAATATTCTGAATGCGGCAAATGAAGTGATTGCGAATAACCAGGGACGAAAAGCAAAACGCCTGTGGACAGAGAACCCGGAGGGTGACCTGATCGATCTGCGGCAGTTCCAGAGCGGTTTTGAGGAGGCGGAGTACGTGGCAGGAGAAATCACGCGCGGCGTCCGCACGGAGGGAAAGAAGTACCGTGATTATGCAATTCTCTACCGTACCAACGCACAGTCCCGTCTTTTTGAGGAGAAACTGCTGCTTGCAAATGTTCCATATAAAATCGTGGGCGGTGTCAACTTCTATGCGAGACGCGAGATCAAGGATCTGCTGGCGTATCTGCGTGTGATCGAGAACCCGGAGGATGACCTTGCGGTACTGCGTATCATCAACGTTCCGCGGCGCGGTATCGGAGCGGCGACGATCAACAAAGTGCAGGACTGGGAGGCAGAGCAGGGCATCCGTTTCTACGATGCGCTTCTCGAGGCCGAGTATGTGCCGGGGCTGATGCGGTCTTTAAATAAGATTAAATCCTTCACGTCCTTTTTACAGGTACTCCGCGCGAAAGCAGATTATCTGTCGGTCAAAGAGCTGCTGAATGAAATCATCGAGGAGACCGGCTATGTAGCAGATCTGCAGGCGGAGGGAACCGAAGAAGCGGCAGCCCGCATCGAGAACATCGACGAGCTGATTTCAAAGATTGCGGATTATGAGGAGAGCGCCGAACAGCCATCTCTCGGTGGTTTTCTGCAGGAGGTTGCGCTGGTGTCTGATATCGACTCGGTGGATGAGGAGAGCGATTACGTGCTGTTGATGACACTGCATTCCGCAAAAGGACTGGAGTTCCCGAACGTATTCCTTGCCGGCATGGAGGATGGTATTTTCCCGAGCTACATGACGATCACCGGAGATGATCCGTCGGAGCTGGAGGAGGAGCGCCGTCTCTGCTACGTGGGCATCACGCGTGCGATGCAGCATCTGACATTGACGTGTGCGCGCCAGAGAATGATCCGCGGCGAAGTGCAGTACAACAAGATGTCCCGTTTTGTCAAAGAGATTCCGCGGGAGCTGATTTCCCTGGAGCGGGAGCGCGGGGAGATCGAAGACCAGAAGCCGAAGATGGACATTCCGACGAGAGGCAGCGTCTATGCGGCGATGAAGCAGGCATTCCGCGAGAAGCCGCAGCAGGCGAAAACCTTCAGCGCGCAGAAGGCGACGAAACTCGATTACGAAATCGGGGATACGGTGCGCCATATCAAGTTCGGTGTCGGCATCGTCACGGATATCGTGGACGGCGGAAGAGATTATGAAGTTACCGTCAACTTCGACCAGGCTGGTACGAAGAAAATGTTTGCTTCGTTTGCAAAACTGAAAAAGTTATAAGGAGAACGAGAGCGTGTCGGAAAACAAAATTCCGGCACGCTCTTTTTTCGACTGATGCGTCAGACGCTCAGGTGGTAATCAGGGTGGAATAGCCGTCGCGGCGCAGGCGGCGTTCCATCAGAATGGCATTTCCGAGCTGGCGGTAAGCGCCGACCTGGACCTTGAAAAAGCCGTCCTCGGCGAGAAGAAAAGCGGGATAGCCCTGGTCGAGAAGGTCGTAAAGCATACGGTCGGCATTCTGGCGGATGCGGAAAAGGCCGGTCTGGACACGGTAGAAGGTTTCCGGTGTGTCGGAAGGATTTTCCTGTTCCGGCGGCGTGGGACGGGGCGAAGCGGAAGCAGTGACGGTATCCGCTGTTGAAACGGACGGACGGGCGGCTTCCGTTTCCGCAGCGCGCCGGTCAGCCTCCGTGACCGTCTCGAGATCCAGCGTTCCAAGCACTGCATCCGCGATGGCGCGGGCGATTTCTTCCTGCTTTTCATCGTAGAGCGTATTGTCCTGCTCATTGTTCAGAAAGCCGGTTTCAATCAGAAGAGCCGGCATTTTCGTCCGCCGCAGAACAACAAGCCCTGGCCGTGCCTTGACACCGAGATTCCGGAATCCCAGCTCCGAGAGCGCGCCGTTAATGTTTTCTGCCATTGTCTGTTTGATGTCGGAGTTGTCATAGACAAGCGTTTCCACGCCGGTATACTGGTTCGGTTCCTCCGAAGAATTCCGGTGAAAAGAAATAAAAAAGTCGGCATCCGCCTGATTGGCCATCTGCGCCTTTTCAAACGGCGTCTGATAAACATCGGTTGTGCGGGTATAAATGACAGAGACACCCTGCCGGGAAAGAAGCTCGCCGACCGCGATGGCGAGGGAAAGATTGTCATCCTTTTCCCTGCGTCCCTCATAGACAGCGCCCGGATCACTTCCCCCGTGTCCGGCATCGATTACGATAGTATAGGGCATAAGATCAAAGCTCCTGAAAATACGGTTCTACTTACGATATGAAGAAAGGACGAAAAAGGTTATACTTTTTTTAGTTTTATTTCATTGTATCGTATACGGGCGGTGTGTTAGAATAGGAGATAACATTAGGAAAGTGTGTCAAAAAATCTGCGGAGGATACAAAAGACACACAGATGAGAGTGAGGATTTCATGAAAATTACAATATTCAGTCTGGGGGGACTGCTTGGGCAGTATGTGACCAACACGGCGCTTCTTCACGGCGCACAGGTGACCGCCTACGTGCCGGATGCAAAAGCGATCTGGCCGAGAAAAAATATGACCGTGATTGAGGGAAGCCTTCAGAACCGGGAACGCGTGCTGGAGGCACTGCTGGAAGCGGATGCAGTCATCAGCGTGCTGACTCCGATGCGTGTGAAACATGTAAAAGAAGAGGAGACACCGCTGGCTGACGGAAACGCGATGATTCTCTCGGCCATGAAGCAGCTTGGAAAAACGCGGTTTGTGACGGTAGGCCATGTCTGCATTCATGCGTTTGGAGACTGCGAGGACAAATACCAGAGAATGAGTACGAAATTCATGCAGATTTTCTGGCCAGGTGTCTATAAAGATATGCAGAAGATGGGACAGGTTCTGGCACGGAGCGATCTGAACTGGACACTGGTGCGGACGTGTCCGGGAAGAGACGGGAAAGTGAAAAAGGTAGGGCAGAACTGCAGTATTTCGCTGGACGGCAGCCAGTTCCGGCCTGGATACTCGAGAGAGGCCCTGGCGGAATTTCTGTACGAGGCGGCCGCCGATCAGCAGATGTACAGCAGAAAAATGCCCATTTTTTACAGAGAGGGGTAAGAATGGATTTTTCAATTTTATATGCACTGCAGCATCTTCACAATGCAGTGCTCGATCGGGTGATGGTGGGAATCACTTCACTTGGAAATGCGGGATGGATCTGGATTGCGCTGACCGCCGTTTTCTTAATCCTTCCGAAATACCGGAAATGCGGTGTAAGAATGGCGATCGCGCTGATTTTAGATTTGATTTTATGTAATCTGGTGTTAAAGCCGCTGGCAGCGCGCCCGCGTCCGTGCTGGATTGACGAGCAGGTAAAGCTGCTGGTTGCCGCTCCGAAGGACTATTCCTTCCCATCGGGCCATTCGGCAGCCTCGTTTGCGGCGGCAGTCTCTATTTTTGTGATGCACAAAAAAGAAGGAGCTGCCGCACTGATTCTGGCCTGCCTGATTGCATTTTCCAGACTGTATCTGTTTGTGCATTTCCCGACCGATGTCCTAGCGGGAATTGCGGTTGGTTTTATCTGTGCTTTTCTGGCTGCGAAGATCCAGAACGGTTTTCTTCTTCATTCTCGAGGTCGATAAAACGGAACGAAAGCATCAGATACAGAATTTCATCCGGGCTGGAAAGATCAGATTCTAAAATTTCCTTGATCTTTTCCAGGCGGTAGAGCAGGGTACTGCGGTGGATAAAAAGCTCACGCGCCGTCTGGACGACATTGCAGTGGTTGTCCAGATAGCAGCGGAGCGTCCGCATATAGTCACTGCCGGAGCTGTCGTCGTGCTCCTGCAGAAAGAGAAGTCTCTCATGGCACAGCATGTAGCCTGGGAGCTTTTTTGTTGCCTGATCGAGGATGTAGTCAAACGAGATATCGTTGAACGGATGCATCCGTTTGTCGGGATATTTTCGCGTACCGAACTGCAGGGCGATTTTTGCCTGGATATACTGGCGGCGCAGATTCATGTGGCCGTTCATGCAGCGCGAAAAGCCGGCATTTAAGGAACTGTCCTCCACAAAGTGCACCATGCGTTCCATCAGATCGGTCATGGAAAAATCGGACAGCGTGAGGTTAAAGAACGCAACGATACCGCCGCCGTGTGGAAACGCGGAGCAGCCGGTCAGAATATTTTCCAGATAGGCGCAGACCGAGTTTGCCGTCAGGTTTTTCTGATCCATATCGGAGAGCTGCAGATAGAGGCAGCAGTAGGTGTGGCGGGAATGCCAGCCGAGCGCATCGAGAGCCTGGCTGACCGCAATATAGTCGGCCATCCGGTCGTCGAGGGCACGGAGCAGCACGGTGTGAAGCGACTGCGCCGGCGAGGTTTTCTGCATCACATTGTGCAGGAAGGCGTGATGGATCATTTCTGCAAGAAATTCAAGAAGAAAGCCTTCGGAATCAGAAAGATCCTTTTTCGTGTCGAGGAGCAGCAGGCGGTAGGCGCTCTGACCATGCTGCGTGATGTTGACGCAGAGGGAACCAAGTCCCGTTACGTGATCCGGAAAGCGGAACCATCCATCGAGATCGCGGACGGACGCGTATTCGCTGCTTTCTGTCAAGGAGAGCAGAAGCGGGCGCGTTGCATCGAGGGAGCCAAACACCTTCTCGGGAAAAAAGGAAGGTTCTTCGGACGCTGCGGCGATGATGGAAAAATCCATGCCGACCACCATCAGCGGGTGGGCAAAAACAGGCAGGGAGAGATTTAAAAGATGCTGGATCGATTTTCCGTCGAGACGTGCCTGCATCAGCTCCTTCTGCCATGAATCGTACGTCCAGAAAAGCTCCTGCAGGAACGAAAAAACAGCGGATACGCTGCTCTTAACGGCGATCGAAACCGGAGCCGGAAGTTCCTCCGGCAGTTCTTCGGTACAGAGAAGAAAAAGGGAACTGCTTTCTTCAGGGAGGGAGGAAAGAGAGCCGATCTGTTCTTCTGTGCAGAGAAAGACCCGGTGCGCAGTGGCTGCGGAGCCTGTCTGATAAAGAACAGGCAGCTCCAGTGTGCCGGAGAGCGGCAGGTTTTCCGGTGCAAGAACCGAAAAAGCGCTGCTTAGCTTATAAGCGAGAAATGCGGGGGAGAGCTTCATCGTATCATCCTCCCTGCGCGTGTCATATCGTAAAAATTCATAAAAACCTCCTCAGAAATGAGTGACGTTCTGCGGACGAAACCGCGGTACTTTTTATTTTAGCAGAACAAAAAGGTCTGTCAAGAAAGAAAAGACAGGGGTGCGGGAATTTTTACGGCGGCAACAAGTTAAGATTTTGTGAAGATAGTTGTGGTTTGCGGGGAAAACTGCTACAATATGGCTGATTTGGTTACTGTTCACTCAGCAGTGAAACACTTGCCGTTTCGCTGTGTAAGAATATGATTCAGGTGATTTGAAGTGGTTTTTTACAGAAGAAAAAGGAAGGTATGACTTTAATGTATCATATTATAGTAAATAAAAAATCGCGGTCGGGGCGCGGCGAGAAGCTGTGGCCGGTGATTGAGGGCGAGCTTGAGCGGCGCAGGACGGAATTTCGTGTATATCCGACAAAGTATCACGGAAGCGCACGGGAGACGGCAGCACGGCTGACCGCGAAAGGGGTATGGAATCCCGATGATGTCCTTCTGGCGATCGGCGGAGACGGTACGGCGAATGAGGCGGTCGATGGAATCACCAGCCTGTCGGATGTAAAGTTCGGTTATATTCCAACGGGAAGCGGCAACGATTTTGCGCGCGGTGCCGGAATTCCCTCCGATCCGCTGCAGGCGCTGGAAGCTGTGCTGAAAGGGGAGGAAAAGGAGATCAACATTGGAACGGCGCTTCTTGGCAGCCAAAAGCGGAGATTTCTCGTCAGCACCGGCATCGGTTTTGATGCAGGCATCTGCCACGAGGCGCTGGCATCAAAAATCAAGAATACGCTGAACCGGCTGCATCTGGGAAAACTTACGTATGTGATGATTGCACTGCGGCAGCTCTTTTATCTCGAACCGTTCACACTGGATGCAGCGCTGGAAAACGGAGAACACCGTTCGTTTGAAAATGTTCTTTTTGCAGTGGCAATGAATTTTCCGTACGAGGGCGGCGGCTTTTGCTTCTGCCCGGAGGCGGACGGGACAGATGATCTGCTCGACGTGATGGTGGTTTCCAATCTTGCCAAATGGAAAGTCAGCTATCTTCTGCCGATGGCGCTGTTTGGACGCCACACGGGATTTCCTGAGGTACATATGGAGCGGTGCAGCAGCCTTTCCTTTCAGACAGACCGCGCGGAACCGGTCCACCTGGACGGAGAATCGGGCGGACACCGCACGGAGGAAAGGATCGGACTGGAAACGGAGCGTCTCCGCCTTTTGGGCGACTGGGTGAAAGAAGGGATGGAAAGATGATGTTCTGGATCATATTTTTTGCAGTGCTTGCCGTTCTGGCAGCAGGTTATTTCTTTTCCATTCTGCCGGCTACATCGAGACGGCAGGAATGTCTGAAATTTGCGGAATGGAATTATGCGCACCGCGGTCTGTGGAACGCGGCGGAGGGAGTTCCGGAGAATTCTCTTCCGGCTTTTGCCCGCGCGGCGGAGCAGGGATATGCCATCGAGCTGGATATTCAGATCACAAAGGATGGACGGATTGTGGTGTTCCACGATGACACGATGAAGCGGATGTGTGGAAACGAGGGAAAAATCAGCGATTATACGTATGAGGAACTCCAGCAGTTCCATCTGGGCGACAGCACGGAAAAGATTCCGCTGCTTCGTGAGGTACTGCAGACGGTAGACGGCCGCGTGCCGCTTTTAATCGAAATCAAGATGCCGGGACTTTCCACGGCGGTCTGTGCGGGATTTCAGAAGGAGATGGAGGGGTACACCGGTATGTTCTGCATGGAATCCTTCAACAGCCTGGCCCTCCGCTGGTGCCGCCGCCACATGCCGCAGACGCTGCGCGGCCAGCTTTCCGGCCGTTTTTCAAAGGATGATAAGGTGCATCTGATCCTGCGGATAATGGCGCGTCATCTGATGCTGAATTTTATCGGGAAACCGGATTTTATCGCCTACGACCACCGCTACGCCGACTGCCCGGGTTTCCTGATCGACCGTATGCTGTTTCGGACACCGGCATTTGCATGGACGGTAAAAGATGAGCATGTATATAACCGGACACGGAAAAAATTCGACGCGGCGATCTTTGAACATTTCCATCCCAAGGACGGTTTTCAGAAACCGATGAATTGTTTCTTAAAAAATAATAAAGCTTATTGACTTCGGTTTTCGGTGTGCTATAATTTCAGCAGGTTGAAGAGAAAAACCTCGTCAGAAAAGTGGAGGGAAACTATGAAGACAATAAAAAAATATAAGCATTTTCTTCCGGTAGTGGTTTATGGTATTTTCTATCTGAAATGTTTTCAATATCTGGAAACGCACATTACGAAAGGATATCATCTGATTCATACTCCGTTTGATGATATGATTCCGTTCTGTGAGTTTTTTGTGATTCCTTATTTTATGTGGTTTGGATTTATTGCATGGTCTGTCCTTTATTTCGGACTCTGCAACAAGAACCGCAGAGAATATTATCAGCTGATTATCAACCTGGGAATCGGAATGACGGCGTTCCTCGTGATCTCCTATCTGTACCCGAACGGCCAGAACCTGCGCCCGACGGTATTCCCACGGGAGAACATTTTCACGGATCTGGTCAGAGGCCTTTACCTGACAGACACACCGACCAACGTATTCCCAAGTATTCACGTATATAATTCCGTAGCCGTAGCTGTTGCCGTAGAACACAGCGAGCAGCTCAAAAACCGCCCGGTATTCCGAAACGTCTGCCTGGGCCTGACGGTGCTGATTGTGTTTTCGACCATGTTTTTAAAACAGCACTCCGTATCGGATGTGTGCTGTGCGCTTGTTATGAATGCGGGAACCTGTATGCTGCTGTACCGGCCGGCAAAGGCGGGGAATGCACTGCAGACACGGGAGAAAAAAGCGAAATATAGAATGTAAAAACGGAAACGGACGGTCCGCGCACTTTCTGGTGCTGGGGGATACTGTTTCGGGGGATAAGAAATACTAAGAGCCTTGGAATTTGCTAAAAATGTTATAAAAAAGTCAAAACTCGCTGCGCTCAGACAGTTGACTTTTTTATAACAACGCAAATTTCAAGGCTCTTAGTATTTCTAAAGCCCCCTGCAAATGCATCCCCCAGCACCAGAAAGTGCGCGGGCCTGACGGTTTAGGACGGGAGAAAATGGGTGATGAGCGGGATGGTAGTGCAGGAAAAATGGAATGCGTCCGTCTATTAAGAAATAAAACTTATAAAACATATAAGATATATTAATTTCATTTATAAAGATAAATATGCTATTCTGTAAGTAACGAAAGATTGTCCCGTTTTTTGGGGACTATGATTCAGACAAATGGAGGATAAAAATGAGTACAGTCAGACGCGTTTATGTGGAGAAAAAGCCGGAATTTGCGATTAAGGCGAAAGATCTGAAGCATGAAATCAAGCACTATCTGAACATCCAGACCGTAACCAACGTACGGGAGCTGATCCGGTACGATGTAGAAAATATCAGTGATGAGACATATGAGAAAGCATGTAAAGTAGTCTTTGCAGAGCCGCCGGTTGATATCTGCTATCAGGAAGATTTCCCGCGTGCAGAAGGTGCGAGAGTATTTTCCGTAGAATTCCTTCCGGGACAGTTTGATCAGAGAGCCGATTCTGCCGTACAGTGCGTGCAGTTCTTAAAAGAAGACGAGCAGCCGATCATCCGCTCCGCCGTTACGTATGTTATCGAAGGAGAGATGACTGATGAGCAGTTTGACGCAGTCAAAGCACACTGCATCAATCCGGTAGACTCCAGAGAGACAGGACTTGAAAAACCGGAAACCCTCGTGACAAAATTTGAAGAGCCGGCAGACGTCAAAATCTTCGACGGATTCATCGACATGCCGGAGGCAGAATTAAAAGCCCTGTATGATTCCCTCGGCCTTGCCATGACCTTCAAAGACTTCCTGCATATCCAGAACTACTTCCGCGGCGAAGAAAAACGAAATCCATCCATGACCGAGATCCGAGTACTCGATACCTACTGGTCCGATCACTGCCGCCATACCACCTTCTCCACCGAGCTTACCAACGTGACCTTCGGCGAAGGCGACTACTACGAGCCGATGAAAAAAAGCTACGACCGCTACTTAAGCGACCGTGAGGTACTCTACAAAGGCCGTGATGACAAATTCATCTGCCTTATGGACCTTGCCCTTCTGGCAATGAAAAAACTGAAATCCGAAGGAAAACTCGCAGATCAGGAAGAGTCTGATGAAATCAACGCATGCTCCATCGTCGTACCGGTAGATGTAGACGGAAAAGACGAAGAGTGGCTGATCAACTTCAAAAACGAGACCCACAACCACCCGACCGAGATCGAGCCGTTCGGTGGTGCAGCAACCTGCCTTGGCGGTGCAATCCGTGACCCGCTTTCCGGCAGAACCTATGTATATCAGGCAATGCGTGTGACCGGAGCCGCAGATCCGACCCGTCCGCAGAGCGAGACACTCGAAGGAAAACTTCCGCAGAAAAAACTCGTAAGAGAAGCAGCACACGGCTACAGCTCCTATGGAAACCAGATCGGTCTTGCAACCGGCTATGTCAAAGAAGTTTACCATCCGGACTACGTGGCAAAACGTATGGAGATCGGAGCTGTCCTTGGAGCAGCACCGCGCCGTGCCGTTGTCCGTGAAAATTCCGATCCGGGCGATATCATCATCCTGCTCGGCGGCCGTACTGGAAGAGACGGCTGCGGCGGTGCAACCGGTTCCTCCAAAGTACATACGACAGAATCCATCGAGACCTGCGGTGCAGAGGTACAGAAAGGAAACGCACCGACTGAGCGTAAACTGCAGAGACTGTTCCGCCGCGAGGAAGTCAGCCTTCTGATTAAAAAATGCAACGACTTCGGTGCAGGCGGAGTTTCCGTTGCCATCGGTGAGCTGGCACCGGGCCTTAAGATCAATCTGGACAAAGTACCGAAAAAATATGCCGGCCTCGACGGAACCGAGATCGCCATCTCCGAGTCCCAGGAGCGTATGGCCGTTGTCATCGACCCGAAAGACCGTGAGCAGTTCCTGAAATATGCCGCAGAAGAGAACCTGGAGGCAACCGAAGTTGCAGTCGTAACCGAGGACCCGCGTCTGGTACTCTCCTGGAGAGGAAAAGAGATCGTCAATATTTCCCGTGCATTCCTGGACACCAACGGAGCACATCAGGAGAATGATGTCTTCGTAGAGATTCCAAAAGCAGAGGACACCCCGTTAAAAAGAAGCGGTGACATTGCCGACGTGAAAGAAAAATGGCTGTCCACCCTGTCAGACCTCAACGCATGCTCCCAGAAAGGTCTTGTCGAGATGTTTGACTCCTCCATCGGAGCAGCCAGCGTGCTGATGCCGTACGGTGGAAAATATCAGCTGACTGAAACTCAGGCCATGGTTGCAAAAGTGCCGGTTCCGGATGGAAAAACCAACACCGTTACCATGATGAGCTACGGCTTTGATCCATACGTATCGAGCTGGAGCCCGTATCACGGAGCAGTCTATGCCGTAACCGAGTCCCTGTCCCGCATCGTGGCAGTCGGCGGCGATTACAGCAAAGTCCGCTTCACCTTCCAGGAATATTTCCGCAGAATGACGGAGGATCCGCACCGCTGGAGCCAGCCGTTCGCAGCGCTTCTTGGTGCATACGACGCACAGATGGGCTACGGCCTGCCGTCTATCGGAGGAAAAGACAGTATGTCCGGTACCTTCAACCATATCGATGTACCGCCGACACTCGTATCCTTCGCGGTTGACGTTGCAAAATTAAAAGATGTAGTATCTCCGGAGCTGAAAAACACAGGAGACAAACTCGTGTGGATCCACCTTCCAGTCGACGCACATCTGCTTCCAGAGTACGAAGGCGTCATGGAAACCTACAGAAAACTGCATGAGGATATGCAGAACGGCCGTGTGAAAGCCGCTTATGTCGTAGACCGTCAGGGTATCGCAGCAGCCGTATCCAAGATGGCATTCGGTAATGCTCTCGGCGTAACCATCGAGCACAATGTAGACGAGAGAGATCTCTTTACTCCATATATTGCAGATCTGATCTGCGAAGTTCCGGCTGAAAAAGTCGGAGAGCTGGCAAGCACCTACACCGTCATCGGTGAAGTGACAGACAAACCGGTTCTTTCCTATAAAGACACCGAAATCACCATCCGCGAGGCTGTTTCCGCATGGAACAAACCGCTGGAAAAAGTATTCAAGACCGTATCCGGTGCAGAGCTTCCGGAGGTAGATGCCCTGAATGTGGCAGCAGCAGACGAAAACGGAATTGTTGCAGACAGCTGCTATCAGGCAAAGAGCATCCACGTATGCTCCCACAAGCTGGCACAGCCGACCGTATTCATTCCGGTCTTCCCGGGAACGAACTGTGAGTATGACAGCACCAGAGCTTTCGAGCGTGCCGGTGCAAAAGTTATCACTCAGGTATTCAGCAACCTTTCCGCAGAAGACATCTGCGGTTCTGTCGATGCCTTTGAAAAAGCCATCAACCAGGCGCAGATCATCATGTTCCCTGGCGGATTCTCCGCAGGTGATGAGCCGGATGGATCAGCAAAATTCTTTGCAACCGCATTCCAGAATGCGAAGATCAAAGAAGCTGTTACCAAACTGCTGAATGAGAGAGACGGACTTGCCCTTGGTATCTGCAACGGATTTCAGGCACTGATCAAACTGGGACTCGTTCCGTACGGTGAGATTCTCGGACAGACGGAGGATTCCCCGACTCTGACCTTCAACACCATCGGACGCCATATTTCCAAGATGGTTTACACGAAGGTTGTGACCAACAAATCCCCATGGCTGGCAGGCGCCGAGCTTGGCGGTGTTTACACCAATCCGGCATCCCACGGAGAGGGACGTTTCGTAGCATCGAAAGAGTGGATCGACAAGCTGATGGCAAACGGCCAGATTGCAACCCGCTACTGCGATGTCAACGGAAACCTGACCAACAACGAGTACTGGAATGTCAACGGTTCCTACTGCGGAATCGAGGGTATCACCAGCCCGGACGGCCGTGTCTTTGGTAAGATGGCACACGCAGAGCGCCGCGACAACGGCGTAGCAGTCAACATCTACGGAGAGCAGGATCTGAAGATCTTTGAGTCCGGTGTTGCTTACTTTAAATAAAATAAAACCAAAATAGAAGATTCCCGCAGAGAGGAAGAAAGCTCCTTTCTGCGGGAATTTTTTTGTCAGAAACAGTAATTTCTGATTTCGAAAGAAAAAATTTGATTATGCGCCGCGGTGCAGTTATAACGCAATATTTTGCTTTATTAACAAAAGTAATAAGGTCAAATAGTAGAAATATTCTGAAAAAACGAAAGATTTCGATAGTCTCAACACATTACATATATGACGGGCCCGGAAGAGAAGGACAGCGAAATAACAGGAGGGAGAAAGAAGTGTATGAGACAAGAGGAGGAACGATTTTTTCAGATCATATTCGAGGAAAACAGTCATGTGCTGTTCCGTTATATCTGCGGTCAGTTGAACAATGACCGGGAGACGGCGAAGGATGTGCTGAACGATGTATGGGAGGTATTGGTGGTAAAATTTGAAACCGTTGCCGATCTCGAAGGAGAAGAGATGACGAAATGGCTGTTCTGTGTGGCAAAAAACAAGATCAAGAATCAGCGCAGAAAACATTATTATCAGAATGAAGTTTCCTATACACAGTATCAGAAAGAGAACAGAAATGAAGGGGAGGCGGCCGCGACAGCCGAGATTGAGGAACGAATGGTGATGCAGAACTGCATCCAGAACCTGAATCCGATGGATCAGCGCATTTTCTGGGGGAGAGCATATGGATTCAGCTACAAAGAGCTCAGCGGATTCTGCAAGAAAAGCGAACAGGCGCTGCAGTGCCAGTACAGCCGCGCAATCAAGAAACTGCAGGGAATGATGAGTCAGGAAATCAGTCTGACGAGAGCGTAGAAAATGGAAATGGTATGCAGCGGAAACCTCAACTCTTACAATCTAAAAACAATAGAAATATCTAAAAAATTCTCTGCAGGAGAATATCCTGTGTCTAAAAATAAAGTGTTACCGTTTACATATCAAAAATCCGTTTTCCTCGTTGTCGTGGCGCGGAAATTGTGTTAAAATATTTTTAGAAAATTCACACGATGTGCGAGAAGGCAGAAAGGATGAAAACAACATGAAGGATGAGTACGTAGCTATGTAGGCACTTATACCCATGGAAGCAGCATTGGTATTCATTTATATGATGTAAATGTAGAAGAAGGCACTCTGACAGAGCGAAAAGTCATACCGGTCAACAACTCTTCCCACATTGCCCGTTCCTTAAACGGCAAATACCTGTATTCGATTGCAGATGAAGGCGTTGCAGTGTTTGCAGTGGAGGATGACGGAGACCTGACCCCGATCAACAAAGTAGACATCGACGGCATGCGCGGCTGCTATTTGTCGGTGGACAAAACCGGAAGATACCTGTTCGTGGCAGGCTATCATGACGGAAAAGTAACCGTTGTACATACCCATAAGGACGGCCGCCTCGGAAGTCTGATGGACGGCGTGTTCCACAAGGGCCTTGGCAGTGTGGCAGAGCGTAACTTCCGCCCGCATGTCAGCTGTGTCGTTCCTACACCGGACAACAAATATGTCTGCGCAGTCGACAACGGCATTGACCAGATCAAAATGTACAAGCTGAACACACAGCGTGACCGCCTGAAACTGGTGGATATCCTGCGCTGTGAGCGTGAATCCGGCCCGAGAGAGATCGTTTTCAGTGAATCCGGAAAATACGCGTATGTCATTTACGAGCTGATGAACAAAGTCGATGTATTCAGCTACCGTGATACGGGAAACGGACCGGAATTTGAAAAACTGCAGTCGATCAGCACCACATCCGCGAACGTGGACCAGGCGCACGACGCTGCATCCGGCATGTGCCTTTCCCCGGATCACCACTACCTGTTTACTTCTACAGCCGGAGACAATACCGTAGCAATGTTCCATATCGACCCGGAGACCGGCTGCCTGGAGAAGAAGTTTGCACTTCCGATCAGCGGCGAATATCCAAAGGATATTGCAATGTTCCCGGACGGAAAACATATCGCAGTGGCAAACCATGAGTCCAACACGATCACAACATTTACCGTTGATTATGAGAAAAACGTGCTGGTTCAGAAAGGCCGCCCGATGAAAGTGGAGACGCCGAACTGTATTCTGATTACGAAAAAAGGCGTTCACTAAAAAAATAACGCAAAAATGCCTGCAGGAAGAACTGTATCCCGCAGGCATTTTTTGTGTTGAAGCCAGAAAGAAGCAGTCCGGCCTTTATTTCTCGTCCGGAGCCCAGACTTTCTTTACATTGTCCAGTTTGGCGCTCATGCCGACGAGCAGTGCGTCCGCCAGGACAAGAGCGGTCATGCATTCCACGACAACAACGGCGCGTGCAACGACGATCGGGTCGTGGCGGCCTTTGATTTCGATGGCAATGTTTTCACCATCTTTGTTGATGGTCTGCTGGGAAGCAGCAACGGACGGGGTCGGTTTGAAACCAGCCCGGACAACGATATCGCTTCCATCGCTGATACCGCCTAAAATACCGCCGGCGTGGTTGGTCAGCTTGACAATGGAGCCGTCCGCATTTACATGGAAGGCATCGTTATTGGTAAGCCCGGTAGCTGTGCAGACCGAGAAACCGTCTCCGATTTCCACGCCTTTTACGGCGCCGATGGAGACGAGTGCTTTTGCAAGGTTGGCATCGAGCTTTTCAAACACCGGATCGCCGACACCGGCCGGCATATGGTGAACGACACATTCGACCACACCGCCGACGGAATTTTTTTCCGCCATGGCTTTTGTTAAAAGCTCGGAAGCCTTTTCGGCAGCCTCTGCATCCGGCATATTCAGGGCGTTATTCGCGATTTCAACGGCATCAAAAGACTGGATTTCCACGTCACCGATGGAGCGGGTGTAGGCGGAAACGGTGATGCCAAGCTCAGAGAGCATTTTTAAGGCAATGGCACCTGCAGCCACGCGTGCGATCGTCTCGCGTCCTGAGGAGCGTCCGCCGCCGCGGTAGTCGCGGAAACCGTATTTTGCATCAAACGTATAGTCGGCGTGGCCCGGTCTGTAATAGGAAGCAATGTCGCTGTAATCTTTGGAATGCTGATCCTCATTCCATACCACCATGGAAATCGGGGTACCGGTCGTTTTTCCTTCGAAAGTGCCGGATAAAATCTGAACGGTATCGGATTCTTTCCGTTTTGTGGTAAAGCGGTTCTGTCCCGGCTTCCTGCGGTCGAGGTAAACCTGAATATCCTCCTCGGAAAGCGAAAGGCCGGCCGGCACTCCGTCCACAACAACGCCCACGCCTTTTCCATGAGACTCTCCCCAGGTGGTCAGTCTGAAGATGGTACCAAATGATGATCCTGCCATATATAAAGTCCTCCTGAATTTTTTCGTATATTTATAAAATAACTGGAAAAGATTTCTAATAAATTATACCGGAAAGTAAAACATTCGTAAAGCTCTTTTTCAGAGACGAAATTCACCGTTATACCGTTTGACAAACGAAAAGGCAGCACGTATAATGAGAATGTATTTTCGGGCAGTGAAAGCCGGTAAAATAAAACAAACAAAAAGGAAGAGTGTGCATGAATTTTTTAGACAAAATGGAGCGAAAATATGGGAGATACGCGTTAAGCCATCTGACGATGTACATTATCGTAACGTACATTGCGGGCTATATCATTGCGCTTGCGGCCCCCATTATGAGACAGTATCTGACACTGGAACCATATTATATTCTGCACGGACAGATCTGGCGTCTGGTGAGCTGGATTCTGATTCCGCCGAGCAGCCTTGATATCTTTACGATCATCATGCTGTTTTTCTATTACTCAATCGGAACAAGCCTTGAGAGAGCCTGGGGAGATTTCAAGTATAATGTTTACATCTTTTCCGGCATTCTGATGACCATTATCGGTTCCTTCCTGCTGTATGGAATCTTATATGCAGTCAACGGATATCCGTCGCTGATGGGAACGGCATTCAGCACTTACTACATCAGCCTCTCGATTTTCCTCGGCTTTGCGATCAGCTTCCCGGATATGCAGGTACTGCTGTATTTCATTATTCCGATCAAAATCAAATGGCTGGCATACCTTGACGTAGCGCTTCTCGCCTACAGCATGATTACCAGCATCATGAGCGGAAACTGGGCAGGATGTGTTGTTATTCTTTGTTCCCTTGCAAACGTCCTTGTGTTCTTCCTGATGACAAGAAAAGGAAAACGCGGCTCTTTCCAGCAGAACAGACGCCGGAAGGAATTCAAAAAGGCCGTTTCAAGAGGCGAAGCCGAATACCGCAATCCGAACGGGATCACAAAACACAAATGTGCGATCTGCGGTCGGACCGAAAAAGATGATCCGAATCTGGAGTTCCGTTTCTGCTCCAGATGCAACGGAAATTATGAATACTGTCAGGATCACCTGTTTACGCATGAACATGTAAAATAAAGAAGGAGAGAAAGTATGAGAAGAACGAAAATTGTCTGCACCATGGGACCAAATACCAACTCCCGTGACCTGATGAAAAAACTGATTGAAACCGGAATGGATGTTGCTCGTTTTAATTTTTCTCATGGAGACCACGATGAGCAGAAAATGCGTATGGATATGTTGAAAGAGCTTCGAAAAGAGCTGAAAACTCCTGTGGCAATCCTTCTGGACACTAAAGGACCGGAAATCCGTACCGGCGTTTTGAAAGATGGCAAAAAAGTAAATCTGGTAACCGGACAGACCTTTACCCTGACAACCGTTCAGGAGACCGGAGATGAAAATCACTGTTCTGTCAGCTACACCGGCCTTACGGAAGATATCAAAGAGGGAGATACGATTTTGATCGATGATGGTCTGATCGGTCTGCGCGTAGAAAAAGTAAATGCACCGGAAATTGTCTGTACCGTAGTAAACGGCGGCGAGCTCGGAGAAAAAAAGGGCGTGAATGTACCGAACGTTTCGATCAATCTTCCGAACCTGACGGAGAAAGACAAAGGAGATCTTCTTTTTGGTATTGAACAGGATATTGATTTTGTTGCAGCTTCCTTTATCCGGAATGCAGAGGCAATTAACGAAATCCGTGAGTTCCTTGTGGCAAACGGAGGAGAGCATATTGATATCATTGCCAAGATCGAAAATGCGGAGGGTGTGCAGAACATCGACAGCATCATCGATGCGGCAGATGGTGTGATGGTTGCAAGGGGAGACCTTGGTGTAGAGATTCCGGCGTGCCAGGTACCGCATGTACAGAAAATCATCATTGAAAAATGCAATCATAAATACAAACCGGTTATCACAGCAACCCAGATGCTGGATTCCATGATCCGGAACCCGCGTCCGACCCGTGCAGAGGTAGCCGATGTTGCGAATGCAATTTATGATGGAACGGATGCGATCATGCTCTCCGGCGAAACAGCAGCCGGAAAATATCCGATCGAGGCAGTTACCATGATGGGAGAGATTGCCGAGCAGACGGAGCGTTATCTGAAATTCGAAGATTACCGCGATGGAAAAGCGCTGGAAGGAAAGCTGAATGTTTCCGCAGCAGTCGGAAGTGCAGCCGTTTCTATGGTAGAACACATCAAAGCAGCCTGCATTGTGACCCCGACGATGTCCGGTCAGACCGCAAGACTGATTTCCAATCTTCGTCCGAGCGTACCGATTTACGGCGTTACCCCATATGAATGGGCAAGAAGAAAAATGCAGCTCTACTGGGGCGTTCGTCCGGTGACCGGATACGAGGAAGATTCTACGGAGAACATCATTTCGCATGCCATGTATATGGTGCGCCGTGAGGAGCTTGTAGAACGCGGTGATATGGTTATTTTTACGGCCGGAGACCCTGCTACCAACGAGGTGACGGGTGAAGGATATATGACAAACATGCTTCACATTATTCAGGCAAAATAAGCAGAAGAAGGAGACAAAAGAGAATGACGAAGAAGCCTTTTGTAACAAAAGAAAAACTGGAAGAAATCGCAGCAGCAGTACCAACTCCGTTTCACATTTACGATGAAAAAGGAATTCGTGAGAATGCGAAAGCGGTAAAGGAAGCTTTTTCCTGGAATCCGGGATTTCGTGAGTATTTTGCTGTGAAAGCGAACCCAAACCCGACACTGATCAAAATGCTGGGTGAATATGACTGCGGATGCGACTGCTCTTCTTACACGGAGCTGATGCTTTCCGATGCGATGGGATTTGAGAAAGATAAAATCATGTTTTCATCCAACGTAACACCGGCTGCAGAGTATCAACTGGCTGCAGAGCTTGGTGCGATCATTAACCTTGATGATATTACACATATTGATTTTCTTGAGAAAACATTAGGCTACATTCCGAAGAAAATCTGCTGCCGTTATAACCCGGGCGGACTGTTTAAAATCAGCACCGACATCATGGATAATCCGGGAGATGCCAAATACGGTATGACAACCGAGCAGATTTTTGAGGCATTCCGCATTCTGAAGGCAAAAGGGGCAGAAGAGTTCGGCATCCATTCCTTCCTTGCAAGTAATACCGTAACCAATGATTACTACCCGGTTCTGGCAAAAACACTGTTTGAGCTGGCTGTAAAGCTGCAGGAAGAGACGGGCGTGAAGATTAAATTCATCAATCTTTCCGGCGGCGTCGGAATTCCGTACAAACCGGATCAGGAAGGCAATGACATCCGCGTGATTGGCGAGGGTGTACATAAAGTGTACGATGAAGTTCTTGTTCCGGCCGGCATGGGCGATGTTGCAATTTACACGGAAATGGGCCGTTTTATGATGGGACCGTACGGCGGACTCGTTACCCGCGCCATCCATCAGAAACACATCTACAAAGAGTACATCGGCTGCGACGCCTGCGCGGTCAACCTGATGAGACCGGCTATGTACGGCGCTTACCACCACATCACCGTGATGGGAAAAGAAGATCAGCCGTGCGATCACAAATATGACGTAACGGGTTCCTTATGCGAAAACAATGATAAATTCGCTATCGACAGAATGCTGCCGGAAGTAGAGGTCGGAGATCTTCTCTTTATCCACGATACCGGCGCACATGGATTTTCCATGGGATACAACTACAACGGAAAATTAAAATCTGCAGAGGTTCTGTTAAAAGAGGACGGCAGCTTTGAAGTCATCCGCCGCGCAGAAACCCCGAAAGACTACTTCGCTACACTGGATGGAACACCGGAGTATGAGAAGATGTTTGGAAATAAATAAGAGATAACAACAGTAAAACCCCTTTCAAAAAGAACCATGCGGCAGATGGCCGGTTCTTCGAAAGGGGTTTTCTTTCTTTCAAAAGCTGTTTTTTTGAAGGGAAGACAATAAAAAAAGATCTGCATCAACGTTCGTTTTTGCAGATCTTTTTTAGCTATGCCGCTGGCCGGACTCGAACCGGCACGGTTATTCACCGCTTGATTTTGAGTCAAGTGCGTCTGCCAATTCCGCCACAGCGGCAGTGTTCGTAATCAGAACAAAATATATTTTACCATAAAAACAAGAAGGACGCAAGAGAAAAAAATGGAATAATTATCATAAAAACTTTCTAAAAAAGATTGACGAAAGGAAAAAATAGAAGTATAGTGTAGTTAGTTTAGTACCATACTAAATTTTACATCATAAGTTCAAATAACGATTTATCGAAAACGCCATCGTTAGATGGTCCACAGTGTGTGGAACGAAAACTGTTGTCTTCATAGACAGCAGTTTTTTTGTTGTCTAAAATTAGAAATGAAACATGGTTATGATTCAGTACTGTGAGAACAGCAAGAACCAGGAAGTAGAATTGTTGAAAATAGGAAAGAAAAGATGTAAAAAATCAAAATATATGGTAAAATTAGATAAAATGTAGAAAATGGAGGAAAGAATAGATGAAAGGGGAATATTATCTCGGACTTGATATGGGAAGCAGTTCGGTTGGATGGGCTGTGACAAATGAGAAGTACGAAATTTTGCGCGCACATGGAAAAACACTTTGGGGTGTACGGCTATTTGACAGTGCACAGACTGCAGAAGAGAGAAGAGGGTTTCGGACAGAAAAACGAAGATTGGATCGTCGTAATTGGAGAATAGAATTGCTGCAGAAAATTTTTGCGGAAGAAGTAGAAAAGATAGATGATGGATTTTTTCGCAGAATGAAAGAGAGTCGTTACTGGCCAGAGGATAAGCGTGACAGGCGGGGAAAGTGTCCAGAACTTCCCTATGCATTGTTTGCGGATGATGATTACACAGACAAAGAATATCATAAACAGTTTCCAACCATCTATCATCTGAGAAAATGGTTAATGGAAACTGACGAAACGCCTGATATTCGCCTGATATATCTTGCTCTGCATCATATGATGAAACACAGAGGCCATTTTCTATTAAACGGAAATATCGAACAGGTAAGAGAATTTCAGACAACATTTGAACAGTTCCTTGAAGCAGTGAGGGCAGAAGAACTTGGCTTTTCTTCCGAGATTGGAGTGGAAAGAAGCAAGGAAATAGAGGCAATTTTAAAAGACCGAACATTGACCAAATCTGCGAAAAAGACAAAAGCAGTAAAAGCAATGCGGGCAGAAACATCCTGTGAAAAAGAGTGGCTGGGATTGATTACCGGTGGAACAGCAAAACTGGGAAATCTGTTTGGGGAAAAACAGATGGATACACTGGAACGGCCAAAACTTTGCTTCGCAGATGCAGGTTATGAAGAATACGCTGGAGAGATCGAAGCAGAGCTGGGAGAAAAATATGTATTAATTGAACACGCAAAAGCAGTGTACGATTGGGCTGTTCTGGCTGATATTTTGCAGAACTATTCTTCTCTTTCAGAGGCAAAAGTGGCACTTTATGAAAAGCATAAAAAAGATCTGAAAGATCTGAAAAAGCTGGTCAGAGAGAATCTTTCAAGGGAAGAATATCAGAGACTGTTTGCAAAAAAGGGTGAAAAAGCTAATTATTATGCGTATATCAAGGCACCAAAACAATGTAGTCAGGAAGACTTTTACGGTTATCTGAAAAAGAATATTCTGGGCAAGATATCAGATGTGACGAAAGCATCCTGCATGCAGAAGGAAATGGAAATGGGAACGTTTCTTCCGAAACAGACTGTAAAAGACAACAGTGTCATTCCATATCAGATTCATTTATATGAATTAAATGCAATCCTGAAAAATCTGGAAGATAAAGTTCCGCTACTGAAAGAGAATGGAGAGAAGATTCAAAAGATTTTCACATTCCGCATTCCGTACTACGTAGGACCCTTAAACGGAATTCGAAAAAAAGGGGAGAAGAGTAACTGGGCGGTACGAAAAGAAGGCAAAATATATCCATGGAACTTCGATGAGATGGTAGATTTGGAAGCAAGTGCAGAGCAGTTTATTCGAAGAATGACGAATAAATGTACTTATCTGCCAAGTGAAGATGTTTTACCAAAGTATTCTCTGCTGTACAGCAAATACGAAGTTTTAAATGAATTAAATAATCTGCGTTTGGATGGAGAAAAGATATCTGTAGAGCAGAAACAGAAAATATATGAAGAAGTATTCCAGAAAAGCAGAAAAGTTACACAGAAAAAACTGAAAAACTATTTAGTGAAAGAAGGAATTACCGGAAAAGAAGTTGAAATTACCGGAATTGATGGTGATTTCAAGAGTTCTCTTACGGCATACCATGACTTTAAAGAGAAATTAACAAATTTGTCACTGAACCAGGCGGAAAAAGAATGCATCATCCTGAACGTAACGCTGTTTGGAGATGATAAAGCGATACTGAAACAGAGATTAAAGAAACTGTTTCCGGAGTTGACAGAAAAACAAAGAGACAGCATAAGTAAACTGCCGTATCGTGGTTGGGGAAGACTCTCAAAAGTGTTTTTGGAAGAGACGGAAGCACCGGCACCGGAAACGGGAGAGGCATGGTCTATTATTCGGGCTTTGTGGGAGACGAATGACAATCTGATGCAACTGCTTAGCGAAAAATATTTGTTTGCATCGGCAATCGAAGAAAAGAATGGAAACGAACAGAAAAAACGGGATATTTCGTATGAATTAGTCGAGGAACTTTACGTATCACCGGCAGTGAAGCGGCAGATTTGGCAGAGCCTTTTGATTGTAAAGGAAATCTGTAAAGTGATGGGAAACCCACCGAAACGTGTTTTTATAGAAATGGCAAGAGAGAAAACCGATCAGGGAAGAACCACTTCAAGAAAAAAGAAACTGCTGGAACTCTATAAAAAATGTAAAGCGGAAGAAAAAGACTGGATAGATGAGATTGAAAAGCGTTCCGATGCGGAAATGAGAAGAGACAAGCTGTATTTGTATTATACGCAAAAAGGAAAATGCATGTATTCCGGTGAAACAATTGAACTGGAGGAATTGTGGGATAATCAGAAGTATGACATTGATCATATTTTTCCACAGTCCAAAGTGATGGATGATAGCCTGGATAACCGGGTACTTGTAAAGAAAAAGTGTAATCAGATGAAAGAGGATAAATATCCGATCGATGAAACAGTTCGGAAAAAAATGCAGCCATTCTGGAAATCTTTAGTGGATGCCGGATTGATCAGTGAAGAAAAATATAAACGGCTGATAAGAGGAAATGGATTTGAACCGTCTGAATTGGCTGGATTTATTTCCAGGCAGCTGGTGGAAACTCGTCAGAGTACAAAAGCGGTAGCAAGTATTCTGCAGCAGGTGATCCCGGATACACAGATTGTTTATGTGAAAGCGCCAACCGTTTCAAAGTTCCGTAAGGATTTTAAATTTCTGAAGGTACGGGAGATGAATGATTATCATCATGCGAAGGATGCTTATTTGAATATTGTCGTTGGCAACGCATATTTTGTAAAATTCACATCAAATCCGATTCTCTTCATTAAGGAAAATCCGGGAAGAAGTTATAACCTGAAGAAGATGTTTGAACAGGAAAGAATTGAACGAAACGGAGAAATTGCCTGGGAAGGCGGGAACGGAACCATTGTGACAGTCCGAAAGTTTATGGAAAAGAACAACATTCTTGTGACGCGAAGATCGTATGAGGCAACAGGTGCATTGTTTGACCAGCAGATTGTCAAAAAAGGAAAAGGTCAGGTTCCGATCAAGAGCAGTGATGAACGGCTTTGTGATATACAGAAGTATGGAGGATATAACAAAGAGGCGGGAGCTTACTTTGTACTGGCAGAATCGGAGGGCAAAAAGGGAAAGAAAATACGAACAATCGAGTATGTGCCGATTCGTCTGAAAAAGGAAATTCAGAAGTCAGAAGAAAATATAATTCGGTATCTGGAAGAGGAAAGACAGTTAAAGAATCCGCGAGTGCTGGTGCCGGAAATCAAAATAGATACTCTGTTGTGTGTGGACGGATTTTATATGTGGGTTTCCGGAAGATCAGGAGATCAGCTATTGATGCAAGGTGCAAATCAGCTGGTACTTTCTCAGGAAGAAACGGAAATACTGAAAAAAATAGTACAGTACGTGGAACGTAAAAAACAGAATAAAGAACTGAAAATTTACGATTCCGACCATTTAGAAGAAAAGAAGGTGATGATGCTGTATGAAACCTTTTTGAATAAATTAATAAATACGGTATATGCAAAAAAACTTGGAGCACAGGCAAAGACATTAACGGAAAAAAGAGAAAAATTTAAAGAATTATGCATGGAAGAAAAGTGTATCGTTTTGTATGAAATTTTACATTTTTTCCAGTGCCAGAGTGTTACCGCTGATTTGAAATTAATTGGAGGATCTGGAAGAGCAGGAGTTTTGTGTCTCAACAAAAATATAACCGATTGCAATCGAATCGAAATGATTCATCAATCGCCAACAGGTATTTACGAGCAGGCAGTAGACCTGAATGCATTATGAGCTGGCGGATTGTGGTTATTTCCAAACGGGCAAAGCTGGACTATCAGCTTGGTTATCTTGTGGTGCGAAATGAGGAAGTAACAAAAATACATTTAAGTGAAATATCAACCATTCTGATTGAGTCAACAGCAGCAACAGTCACAACAAGTCTGCTGGCAGAGCTGACAAAAAAGAAAATAAAAGTGATTTTTTGCGATGAAAAGAGAAATCCATCGTCGGAACTGGTTGGGTATTACGGAAGTCATGATACCAGCAATAAGGTCAGAAAGCAGATTCAGTGGAGCCGGCACAGTAAAGAAGCGATCTGGACAGAGATTGTGACGGAAAAAATACGAAAACAGAAGGAACTGTTAAAAAATCTGGGAAAGGAAGAAGCGGGTCTGTTAGAAGCATATTTACAGGAGATTGGCTGGAACGATGAGACAAACCGGGAAGGGCATGCGGCAAAGGTATATTTTAATGCGTTGTTCGGTATGACATTTACCAGAACTGCGGATTGTCCGGAAAATGCAGCGCTGAATTACGGATATAGCATTTTGTTGTCTGCGTTTGCGAGAGAAATTGTAGCGAGCGGTTATATTACACAGCTCGGACTCTTTCATGATAATATGTTTAATCAGTTTAATCTGGCGTCCGATTTGATGGAACCGTTCCGTGTCCTGATTGACCGGGAAGTAATCCAAATGCAGAGGAAAGAATTTACGCATGAGGAAAAAATACAGTTGGTCAATGTATTAAACAACGAAGTCATGATAGACGGGAAAACACAGTATGTGAATAATGCCATAAAAATTTACTGTAAAAGTGTATTTGATGCCTTAAATGAGAATGACAGTGCATTGATCCGGTTTTACGGCCTATGAGTTATCGTTTTATGAGAGTATTGGTACTGTTTGATCTTCCAGTGCTGACGGGCGATCAGAGAAGAGAATATGCGAGATTTCGAAAGTTTTTATTGAAAAGCGGATTCCTGATGCTCCAGGAATCCGTATACTGTAAGCTTGCGTTAAATACAACTGCAGTGAATGGAATCGTGGATCAGATTCATAAAAATAAGCCGGAAGAAGGCTGGTACAGCTTTTAACGGTGACTGAGAAGCAGTATGCGAAAATGGATCTGATTGTTGGGAACGTAAAGAGTGAAGTGTTGAATACGGATGAAAGGCTGGTGATTTTATGAAACTGGTACATGTGGACTTGGAAAAACCTATTGCGATTCATCGGAACTGTCCCACAGAATGGATTATAGAATCACCGGAGCTGTTTTTAAAATATGTGGAGCAGCTGCAAAAACAAAATCAGGGAGAGGAGGGAAATTTCGTACTTTCTAAAGCTGACACAGAGCTGAATATGAAAAGAGATGTGGAATTGGTATTAACGCCCTTTTCTCTTGATTTTGCGGATCACAGAATACAAAAACGGTTATTTACAGAGCTGGTCAAAAGTGCGCAAAATGAAGAAATGTTTCTGGAAACACAGAGAATTATTGCGGAACTGAAGAAATACATCTATCAATTGGAAGCTGCCAGTGGGTACGAATTGGAACAAAATGAGGAAATCGATTTGAGCGCACTCCTAAAATTGATGGGAGTTCAGACAGAAACCGAAAAAGAGATGGGGCTTCTGGAAAAATTAACGCAATATATCAAAGTTATGGCCGAACTTCTCCAAAAAGAACTGGTGATTCTGATAAATATTCGGTCCTATCTGAACGAAACACAAATAAACAAATTCTCCCAAATGGCATGCTACTATGAAATATCCTTGCTTTTCATAGAAAATATACAAAGGGACTTTTCGAATCAGAGAGAATATTATATAATTGACAAAGATGGATGTGATGTCTATTAATATCCATCGGATGTTTGAGTACCTGTTTTGTGCAGATGAAAGCAGTTCATTTTTAAATTTGAGGTTTGAGAATGATGTAAAAATGTATGGTACTCAAACCTGGTCTGATCTTTCCCACGGCGGAAGTATGTTTGAGAATGATGTAAAAATGTATGGTACTCAAACAAGGCCGAAGACGTCGAAAAAGTAATGACTGTTTGAGAATGATGTAAAAATGTATGGTACTCAAACGATCAAGGCGGACGGATACGCCACGGACTCGTTTGAGAATGATGTAAAAATGTATGGTACTCAAACGGCAAGTACT